>NZ_CP101751.1:313678-627357 GCF_024496085.1 Flavobacterium cerinum
ATAAGATTATTTATGACGTTCTGATGGCCGATCCGTGGTTCCGGGAAAATTATTCGGATTATGTCAAAAAAACATCCGAATACGATTATTCTTTCGAAATCACCAGTCGACAGTGGGACGATATCAAGCCAAAATTGCGTTATCACTTCAAGCATTCCCCTTATGCCGGCCGTAAAGTAAACGATATCGGTTTTTGGAATTTGATCAAAGATCAGGTTTCACAGGAAGGTTATACATTTCTTGCCAATGCCGGCGGATACTATTCAAACACCATTAACTGGAACTCCGCTGAAGCTTTTCCATATATGGTAGGCGACTTTTCAGAAGGAACGATTTACAAAACAATCGAAGAAGGATTTGACAGTATAGCTTATGCCATTGCCAACACTTACATGGACAATCCGGGTGCTTGTATTTGGTCAGAAAACAAATTAATTACTTTTACCAAAGAGCATCCGTTTAGCGATACACACAAATATGAACTGACTTTCTTAAACCTGAAAACCAACAGACAATGGAAAGTCTACGCAAATAACATTGTTCTGGCAATGCCTCGTAAATCGTTAGAATTGCTGGATCAGGAAAATTTCTTTTTTAATATAAATGAAGACAGCACGATAAACAACAACATCCGTTCTGTAATTATGGAACCGGCTTTTAAAATCCTGATGGGATTCCCTTACCCGTGGTGGAAGCAATTAGGAATCGATTCCGGTCATTCCATAACCGATTTACCGATGCGTCAATGTTATTATTTCGGCACTGATCCGGAAACGGAAAACTCCATGCTATTGGGCAGTTACGGTGATATGGAAACGGAAACTTTCTGGAAAGCACTTTCAGACGATAAGATATTGTTTGAAGTTAAGCCGGCCAATTCTGCTTCGTTAAAAGAATTACACGAATTAGACAGTGTACAGGCTACTAAAATGATGGTTAATGAAGTAATGAATCAATTGCGTGAATTACACGGAAAAGACGTAGAAATTCCGGAACCTTATGTTACCTATTTCCGGGATTGGTCAGACGATCCGTTTGGTGCCGGTTATCACGCCTGGAAAGCCGGATATGAAGTTAAAGATGTTATGCCGTATATGCGCCAACCGAAAGCAACCGAACAAATTCATATTTGCGGTGAAGCTTATTCCGATCAGCAAGGTTGGGTAGAAGGTGCTTTATGTGAAGCTGAAAAAATGTTGGAAACGCATTTCGGATTAACACGTCCGATATGGTTAAATCCAACGTATTATTTAGGTTGGTAATTTGAAACTACTATAATGCCTTCCGGATAAAATACCCGGAAGGCATTCTTTATATTTTTATCTTCTCCAATTCAGTCGAAAGGGCTTTTAGATCCTGTTTCATCAGATTAATTTGCGATTCCAACTGATCATACATATTGGCCCGGTTATCCAGTTCCTGTGCCGAATACTTTCCGCCGTTTCCGAAATACAATTCCAATAATTGTGTTTTCTTTTTTGACTTTTCATCGGCAATTTGTCCGAAATTCATCCATTTTTCGATAATCTCCCTACGAAAAGATACTTTTTCCGATTCATTCGGATTACTATAATTCAGATAATACCATACTGCAGGCGGGAAAATAGCAGAAACAGGATGTCCTTCCCAAATATCCCGAAGCGCATTCCGATGGTGATAAAATTCAATATTCCGTTTATTACGAAGAATCAACAATCCTAATGTGGCCTCCGTTATTCCGGTTCCTAACCCTATATAATCACCGGTATTTCCCTTATCAATCAACAGTCCGGATGCAATAGCACCGGTCGCACCAATGATAATAGCACCAACCGTAAGTTTACTTTCGGTTTCATCTTCTTTTCCTTTCAGGAAATCCGCAATCTGACTGGTTCGTTCTTCTTCGCAATCCATTTCAGAAGAAACAGCCGATACTTCCAATGAAGCATTATTGATACGTTGATTGAGTTTTTGCGCCATTTCCAACTGTGTCAGCCGATTCTCAATAGTCGGATTCTTTTTATATTTTTTTTGTACCGCTACATAATCCGACATCAAATCCAAAACACCGATTGCATTCGCTACATTAAGGCTTCTGAAACTCAACTGTGTCGCCAAAACAGAATCGACAGTAAGCGTATGTATCGGTTGCGGCATTTGATCTGCTGTATAATTATAGACATTCTGCTGATTACAGTTACTGGTATATAACTGCGATTTCATACGGGTATTTTGTATCCCGGAGCAAGACACGGACAGCACCGAAAGAATCAATATACTCAAAAGATAACGAGTGGATTTTGCCGTTGTTTTTTTCATAAGTAGCCCTTTAAAAAAATGTTCGCATAATAAATAATCCGAAATCTGGATTCTTTTAGGAATTCGTATAAACCAGAATTAAGTTACAAATTATTTTCATTAAATAATGAAAAGCAACCGGTCATAAAAAAAGCCGTCTTTTACAAGACAGCTTTCGTTTTATTCTTTTGGTTTATCCGGAGTAGTTGCCGGTTGTTTCGGTTCTGTTTCCGGAGGTGATTGCGGTGCCGGTGTCCCTTTATATTCCGTTTCCTGAACCTCCTCACCGGTTTTACTGAATACTTTAATTTTCGGATTGTCTTTATTTCCTGTAATCACAACCGGAATCCCGATCAATCCGAACGGCGGTAATCCTAAACGCATTCTCAGATTCATCTGACCTGCAAAATTGGTCTGTCCTTTAAATTTCAATCGGAATAACGCTACCTTGATCAGTGTTTCATCAATTGTAATGACATTATTTTTAATCATCGAATTAATTTCCACTTCACTCAAATCCGGATTATCAATTCCGTCAGATCCTGTTTTTTTACTGATCGCCGAAAACAATTTCAATCCTTTTATTTTTACTTTTTTCACCTTTACCACACCATCTCCTTTTAACGACGGCATAATCGGTTGCATATTTTGATCCAATACACCTCTCAGATGATAATCCACTCCGATAATTCCTTCTGCATTTTCAGCAGATGTCATTAAATCCCGGAACAATTTCACCTCACGGTAAGCACGGTTTACATCAAAATCTTTTGCGCGGTAACGCAAATTAAAATTCGCTTTATCCGCACTCACATCGTCGTATACACCATCTAATGTCATTCGGCTTCCGATAATACCGACTCCTGCATTTCGCAACATGATCTTTCCTTTTTTGACCATTGCTTTACCGGACATATCATTTAATACTAAACCATCGTAATCAATTCTTTTAGCATTGGCCACAACCGAAACATTTAAGTTTGTCGGAACCACGACTACACCCGTTGGTTCTTTCGGCTTTGTTTTTTTCGCATTAACTTTTGAATTATTACTTTTTACGCCATCCGGATTATACGCCATAAACTCATTGATATTTAAGAAATCAGAGTTAACTGTAAAATTTCCGGAAAGCACGCTTTTATCACTAAGCACGTAATTGATCACATTTTGCAATTGTCCGTTTAAGTTGAAATCCGATTGTCCGTAACCGGCTTTAAACCCGTTAAAAAACATTTTATCGCGATCAAACTTAAACAGTCCTTCTTTGATCAGGAATGGTTTCGGGAAAAATTGCGATTTGGCGGCAATATCTCTTAGAACCAATGTTCCTTTGTTGTTCATTTTACCATATTGACCAGTCGTTGCATAACTTTGTCTGCCTTGTAAAAACAGATCCGCTTTAATATACCCTTTTACGTCCAAACCTTCCTGTTTGAATACTTTATATACTTTGGCCACATCAATTTCACCTTTAGCTTTAACCGCATAGGCCAAATCATCAAAATTCGATAAATCAGCTGCTACAAATACCGGATTTCCTTCAAAATGGAATGAAGCCGGTGTCACTTTAACCTTCAGATCTTTATAATTTCCGGACGTATTATTGATTCTTGCATTGATCCGTATTGAATCAATCGGATTCGGATAGTAAGGTGTTTTTAACCTTCCGCTCTGAACCGCCAGAAAACCATCGGTAACCGGAAATTTCTTTTGTGACGCATCATAGTCTCCTTTTGCCTTAATGCTGGTGGTCAATAATCCTTTTAATTCAATTTTTTCAAGTCCCAATGCCCGGTTCAGTTTTTCCAAATCCAATTTGGCTTTCATATCCGTATCGAGAGTAATCTGTTTCATTCCTTTCGAATACAACTTTCCTTTCATAAAATCTTTTCCGACATTAAAGTGGATTGAATCCATGTTGATTTCCAGTAAATCCGGATTTAAGGACGGTAATCGGGTATTCAATTTCAGGTAAATATTGGAAGTCGGGAATGGTGTGTCTTTATACGCAATAAATCCATCGCGAATATTTACAGACAGTCCTAAATCCGGTTTTTTGTTCTGAGAGGCATTATAAATTCCTTTAAACGTAAACAGGACATCCGTTTGCCCTTGTACTTTGGTTTTTTCCAGCCAGGTTACATAAGCCGGCGGCATGGCCGTGAATAAATCGTTCAGTTTACTGTCTTTTGTTTCCACATGGATATCGATATCATATCCGTCTTTAAGGAAGTCCAGTTTTCCGATAAACTTCACCGGAAGCTTATTAATTTTCAGGTTATTCTGACGGAATACAAAGGACAGGGAATTGGTATTGATTCGCGTTAGCAAATCGGCATTAACCACTTTATTTTTCAGATACGTTTCTCCGTCAAAAGCAAAATCCAAAGATCCGATTCGCGCTTTAGTCGTCAAATCGAAAATAGCTTTATCCAAATCTCCTTTACCGATGTAGTTAAAATCTTTTGCATCGATCGCTAATTTAGCCGAAAGGTCATTGTATTTTAAGTGAACGTTTTTAATTTCAATCCGATCCAAGCGAATCGAAGCCGAAGCCGTATCGGAAGTTGTTTTCGGTGCATTCGATATATAAACATTATAATTCGCATGTCCGTGTTCGTCTACCATAATATTGGCCAGACCATTTGACAAGTAAATTTCATCGATACTCACCTGATTATCAAAAATAAGTCGTTTCAGATTGATCCCGAAAGCAACCTCTTTTGCCGCTACCAACGTATCGTTACGATAAGGCGCAGAACCCTTTAAGGAAAATTCATCCAGCGAAACGGTCAATGACGGAAAATGTTTATAAAATGAAAGATGTGTTTCTTTAAAGTTTAGTTCACCGTCTAACTTTTCATTGGCCGCCTTTTTTACTTGTTCGGCAATAGTTCCCGGAAAAAGTAACGGGATCAAAAACAATAGTAACAAAATGCTACCTACCGTAATTCCGATAATCTTAAGTGTCTTGAGGATTATATTTTTAGGAGAGTATTTCATACAACAAAAGTACTATCAAATTTTCAAATTTTAACAGAATATTCCTTAATCCGCTCATAAAAATTCGTTAACAAAATGTGTCTGAATCAACTGTATTCAGTTTTTCTGTTATTTTTACATAACTAAATTAATCAAAATATAATCATGATTACAAAAACTGTTCTGATTCTTACAACTGTAGGAATGTCTTTAATTTCAGGGAACGAGGACAAGTCTAAGCGAAACGGCGACCCGACCAATCCGCTTTTGGCTACTTACAACACCCCTTACGAAGTCCCTCCTTTTCATTTAATTAAAAATGAACATTTTAAACCGGCTTTACTGGAAGGTATTAAAATTCACCAACAAGAAATTGATGCCATTGCCAACAATCCGGCCAAACCCACTTTTGACAACACTATTCTGGCATTGGAAAATTCCGGTCAGTTATTAAATCGGGTTGCAACTGTTTTCGGCAATTTAAGTTCGGCCAACACAAACGATCAGCTTCAGGCGATCGCACAGGAAATGGCGCCGATTTCTTCGAAACACAATGACAACATTTACCTGAACGAAAAATTATTTGCGCGTGTAAAAGCGGTTTGGGATGCCCGAAAAACATTAAAATTAACTCCGGAACAATCTCGTTTACTGGAGAAAAAATACAAAGCATTTGTGCGCAGCGGTGCTAATCTTTCGGAAACCGACAAAGAAAAACTGCGTAAAATCAATAGTGATTTATCCTTGTTGTCTTTAAAATTTGGTAATAACATTTTAAAAGAGAACAATGCTTACGAACTGGTAATTGACAAAAAAGCTGATTTAGCCGGTTTACCCGACGAACTGATCCTTGCGGCGGCTGCCAAAGCCAAAGCTTCCGGTAAAGACGGAAAATGGGTATTTACATTAAGCAATTCCAGTGTAATGCCTTTTTTACAGTATGCTTCCAATCGCGAATTACGCAAACAGATCTGGACAGCTTACCAAAACCGCGGTAACAACAACAATGAGCTGGATAACAAACAAAATGTAATCCAGATGGCCAATCTACGTGGAGAGAAAGCGCGATTATTAGGTTATAAAAATCATGCTGCCTACGTATTAGAAGAAAGTATGGCCAAAACGCCGGAAAAAGCAACCGAATTACTAAATAAACTTTGGAAACCGGCTCTAGAAAAAGCTAAATTGGAAACAGCCGATATTAAAAAAATGATGGTTGCCGATGGAATTTCCGAAGATGTACAACCTTATGACTGGCGTTATTATGCTGAAAAAATACGTAAGGAACGTTACAATCTGGATGAACAGGAAGTAAAACCGTATTTCAGCATTGAAAATGTACAGAAAGGGATTTTTAAGGTGACCGAAAATCTTTACGGATTAAAATTCGAAGAGTTAAAAGACGTTCCGAAATATCACGAAGATGTAACGGTATGGAAAGTTTTGGAAAAAGACGGAACACAAGTCGGTACTCTTTATATGGATTTCTATTCCCGTTCTTCTAAAAACGGCGGTGCCTGGATGACTTCTTACCGCGCTCAGAAAATGGAAAACGGAAAACGTATTCCTCCGGTAATTTCAATTGTTTGTAATTATTCAAAACCAATTGGCAATACACCTACTTTATTGACATTTGATGAAACGACAACGTTCTTCCATGAATTCGGTCACGCCTTACACGGATTATTATCCAACGTAAATTACCAAAGTATGGCCGGAACTTCCGTACCAAGAGACTTTGTAGAATTACCTTCACAGGTTATGGAAAACTGGGCAGCAGAACCGGAAGTACTGAAAATGTATGCTAAACATTATCAAACCGGAGCCGTTATTCCGGATGCTTTAATTGACAAATTACAGAAATCAGGCACTTTCGATCAGGGATTTGCAACCGTAGAATATCTTGCCGCTTCTTTACTGGATATGGAATACCATACACAACCCGGAGCTATTGCGCAAGATGCTACGGCATTCGAAGCCAATGCAATGAAAAAAATCGGTTTGACTAATTCGATAATCCCACGTTACAGAAGTACCTATTTCAATCACATTTTCGCAGGTGGTTATTCTGCCGGCTATTATAGCTACATCTGGTCAGGTGTATTGGATACCGATGCATTTGAAGCGTTTAAGAGCACTTCACTATTCAATCAGGAAAAAGCAAAAGCTTTCCGTAAATATATTCTTGAAAAAGGAGGAACAGAAGACCCGATGACCCTTTATAAAAAATTCCGAGGAGAGGAACCCAATATCACTCCGCTATTAAACAAACGCGGTTTAAATAATGGAGTCAAACCTTTGAAAAACTAGACAGAAGTAAAGTCAAAAAAGGGAATACAGAGGACTAAAGCAGAAAACGATCAAGGGCAAAACTAAAGAGCCTTTGATCGTTTTTTAAATTTCATTACCTTAGTTCTATAGTGAAAAAAGCGTCATGTATAGCCCAAAACAAATAGCCAATTATTTTTTAGCCAATTACAGTAACGGTCAAAATATAACACCAATGAAGCTAATTAAATTAGTTTACATTGCTCATGGTTGGTATTTAGGGATTACAGATAAAGCATTAATAGATGAAAATCCTGAAGCATGGAAATACGGCCCGGTAATTCCCAGTCTCTATCATCAATACAAAAGCTATGGAAATGCTCCAATAGAAAAACATAACGGAACATCCGCTTTAGACAATAATGAAGATGAAAAATTTCTGGATAGAATATGGGAAGTGTACGGAAAATACAACGGTATCGAATTAAGTGCAAAAACGCATCAGGAAGACTCTCCCTGGTCCAGAGTTTGGAATACAATAAAAAACAATGATTTTTTTTCGTTACAGATTCCTGAAATTTTTATAAAAGAGCACTACAAAAGTCTTCTCAAACAAAATCAGAGAAAAAAAGCTGTATAACCATGCCATCTGATTTAAGTACTAATCTGAACTATATCCATTCTGAATCAGAGAATACAGATAGCGATCATAAATCAAAAAAAGAGGAACAGATATTTGAAAAACAGAAAAACTATATCCGGTATACCTTTAATGATTTAAAAAACAAACGTTATTCTACTAATACCAAACTTAGAATCTATTTGGCAATCTGGTCTTCCTTTATTGTAACTTATTGGCTATGGAAAGTCGGAGAAATTTTAATAAACAACAACGATCGTTACTGTTTATCAGATACTGTTTTAAATGTCCTATTAGGAACTGCAACATTAAATGTACTAGGTATTGTTGCTATCGCTATGTATGATCTATTTAATGGAAAATCTGAAGACAAAATACAATAAAGCCTCGAATTTCGAGGCTTATTTTTTATCCGTGGTACACACGTGAGGCAATTATTTTTCCGTTTTTCACATCCAGAACTTCCGCAACCAGCATATCATCTTCTCCGTCAACTTTACGGATATATTCCATAAACACGCGATCTGAATTAGCCGTTAAAGATGTTACTTTATAATTCAAACTCGGTAAACGATCAAAAGCATCTTGCCACCAGGCTCTCATGGCGTCTTTTCCAACTACCAGCCCTTTTGTTTCCGGTTGGTGGATTTTTAATTTCGGACTAAAATGTTGCGCTTCATCATCGTAAAGCGACAGTAATTTTTCCAGTTGTTTGGTATTAAATGCTTCAAACCAACGGAAAGCAATTGATTGTAATGCTTCTGGTGTCATCATTAGGGTTAAAAAATCCCGAAGCAAGCTTCAGGATTGTGGATTTATATATTTTTTAGGTTGATTATTTCCTGATCGGTCAGAAAACGCCAGTTTCCTCTCGGAAGATTTTTCTTCGTCAGTCCGGCAAAAACAACACGGTCTACTTTAATTACATCGTATTCCAAATGTTCAAAAATAGAACGTACCACTTTTACGTTAGATGTTTTCATTTTTAAACCGATTTCACTTTTAGGTTCGTTTTCGATGTATGAAATTTCCTCTACATACACTCTAAAATTATCAATCGTAAGTCCTTTTTGGATTTTTTCCAGATCTTCAAACTTCAGATTTTTATCCAGCGTTACCTGATACACTTTAGAAGAACGTTGGTTTGGTGACGTAAATTTACGCGCCATATCGGAATCGTTTGTAAAAAGCAACAAACCGGTTGTTGATTTATCCATACGTCCTACCGCTTGTAATTTTGCTTTTGTCGCATTGCGAACCAAATCCAAAACATTCGTTGTATTTCCATCGCCATCGCCGGCAGTAGTAAATCCTTTTGGTTTATTTAAAAGGATATATTCTTTTTTCTCCGGTATAATCAGCACTCCGTCAAAGTTAACCACATCTCCGGGTTTTACTTTGTATCCCATTTCTGTAATTACCTCACCGTTTACTTTTACGTTACCGGACTGGATATAGATATCCGCATCTCTACGGGAACAAACTCCGGAATTAGAAATATATTTATTCAGACGGATATCATCTGAAGCGGCTGCTTTTGGTGCTTTTGGCTTTTTATCAAACGCCGGTTTCGGTTTTGAAAAATTATTTTTCTTCTCGTCTCTCTTAAAATTAGAGCCACCCGCTGCATTTGACTTCTTTGGCCCGAAGCTCGGTTTACCGTTAGAAGCCCCTTTTCTGTTATTTCCTTTTCCGTTATTCATTTCACTAAAAATTTTTGCAAAGATACTATTTATCTCTTTGTCTGTTAAAAAAGTATTTTTTTAAAGATTATGCTAAACCGGCCAGCAGTTTTTTTCCATTGATCAAGACAGTCGGATCAATTAATGCAATGCAAAACACTCCGGCTACAATCAGGGTTTTTAGAATATTATGCAGCTGAATATATTGTTGCTGGGTTTCCGATTTCCACAATAAGCGGATAAACCACATTAAGATAATCAATGCTACGTAAAAATAGATATCCATATAACCGACATCATATTTTTCAATCAGAATGAATACCGGGATTATTGTAGCAATTGTCAATATGGTAATGACTTTTTTAGAAACTGTTGTTCCGAACCGAACCGGTATCGTCTGATAATTGACTGTCAGATCTCCTTTTATATTTTCCAGGTCTTTGATCATTTCGCGAATCAGAATAAGCAGGAAAAGGAATCCTGCATGGGCAAAAATCACATGGTAAAAGTTTTTGAAATACAATAAGATTCCGAAAAACGGCATTACTGCTAATACTGAAGCGGTTAAATTTCCGATAATCGGATATTTCTTTAATTTATGCGAGTAAAACCAGATCAGGAAAATATAGGCTGCAAAAAACAAAGCCGCTCGCCAGGAAATAATATAAGCCAGTGCCGTCGCAAGAAAATTGAGTCCGAAATAGACTTTTAATTTGGTTTGCTGACTCACCAACCGATCTAACATTGATTTATTCGGACGGTTAATCAGGTCTTTTTGTGCATCGTAAAAATTATTGATAATATAACCTGATGCTATTGTTAATGTGGACACAAAAACCAAAATAAACAAACGCCAGTCGAGAATGACATCTAAAGCACGTTCGTCTTTCGCCAGAATAAAGATCGACGACAGGTATTGTGCCAATACAATTACCGGGATATTATAACCGCGTACCACAGAAAACAAACTGAGGATCTTCATCAAAGTCAATTTGGATTTACGGGTAAGCATAGTGATTAAGGCAGTTACATTTAGCGTCCGGGAAATTTCCGACCGAAAAGTTATAAATTAGAATTGATATACGACTTCTAACTTATAATCTTTTAAGGATTCTTTAGCTTTTTCCAGATTTTGCGTAAATCCAAGTATGTAGCCTCCGCCACCGGAACCACATAATTTCAGGTAGTAATCATTCGTATCGATCCCTTTTTGCCATACCTGATGGAATTGCTCCGGAATCATTGGTTTAAAGTGATTTAATACGACTTTTGATAGTTTTTTGGTATTCGAAAACAAGGATTTGATGTCACCGTGCAAAAAGTTTTCCACGCAGGCATCTGTATGTTTTACAAATTGTGTTTTCAGCATTTTTCGGAATCCCTGATCTTTCAGGTTTTCCATAAAGATATTAACCATTGGCGCGGTTTCCCCCACTATACCGGAATCAATCAAAAATACCGCTCCTTTACCTTCGGTACTTTGTGACGGAATTCCTGTCGGTTCAATATGATCTTTTGAGTTGATCAATATCGGAAGGCTCAGATAGCTGTTCAGCGGATCTAATCCTGAGCTTTTCCCATGGAAAAACGATTCCATCTGGGCAAAGATATTTTTTAACTGTAGTAATTTTTCTCTTGTCAGATTTTCCAGTACGGTAATCTTATTGTTTGCATATTTATCATAAATAGCCGCCACCAAAGCACCGCTACTTCCCACTCCGTATCCTTGCGGAATACTGGAATCGAAATACATTCCTTCGGTAACATCCGCTTTTAAAGCCGCTAAATTAAAAGTAACCAAATCCGGATACTCTTCCTGAAGATCTTCCAGATAAGCAACAAAACGTTGTAAAGCTGCATTTGATTTCACTGATTCCTCGGTCGGGTTGTCCGCTATTTTCAATGCTCCGTTATAAAAATTATACGGGATCGATAATCCTTTGGAATCTTTGATAATACCGTACTCTCCGAAGAGTAGAATTTTCGAGTAAAAAAGTGGTCCTTTCATATGCTTATTTCCTGCTTTAATAACGCTATACTGCTAAATCCAGTATAAAGGTAATGAAAAAAAGTATTAATTAATCTTTTCGCTTCCTTTTCCGATTTCGTCACAAATGTACTGACTGTTTTGACAATAGCCAACTAATTCCTGCTGAATAAATTCCAACACTTTTTCTTTCACTTGTTGCGGATACAAAACATGTACGTTTGCACCGGCGTCAAGCGTAAAACACACCGGAACTCCGGTTTCGCTTCTATATTTCCAGATTCGGTTAATAATTTCCAGCGTATTGGGTTTCATCAGAATATAATACGGTACCGATGTCATCATTACAGCATGTAAAATCAAAGCTTCACTTTCTACAACTTTAATAAAGTTTTCGAGATCTCCGTTTTGCAGAATCGTCTTTATTTTGGATAAATTCTCATGAGCCTGCTCAAATCTTTGTTCGGCAAAGGGATGACCGTGCATCAAATCGTGGCCAACCGTACTCGACACTTGTTTTTCTCCTTTGTCTACCAACAAGATTGTATCCTGATAATTGTTAAAAACGTCATGAATTGTCTCCGGAAAAGTGATTCCGAATAAATCGGTACTTCCTTCAATTTCTTTATGTGCACCCCAAACGACTACGTTTCCTTTTACACTACGGCAGGCACTTCCGGATCCTAATCGGGCGAGGAATGACGCTTTACTATAAAAATACGATTCCTCCATTTCCGGATTTAACGTCTTTTCAAGATTCATGATATTCATTGCCAAAGCAGCCATACCTGAAGCCGATGACGCAATCCCGGAACTATGCGGAAAAGTGTTAAGCGTATCGATTGTAAAATGATAGTTTTTCAAATAAGGACAATAGCTTTCAATTCGTTCAAAAAACTTCTGAATCTTCGGTTTAAAGGTTTCTTTTTCTTTTCCTTCAAATAACAAATCGAATGAAAAACCGTTATCGGATTCTTTTTTAACAAAGGATAGTTTTGTTACTGTTTTACAGTTATTCAAAGTAAAACTAACAGACGGATTGGCCGGAATCTGGTGTTCTTTTTTCCCCCAGTATTTCACTAATGCAATATTACTGGGCGCACTCCATTCGAAACTCCCTTTTTCCAATCCCTCCAACGTACCGTTGTAAATAAAATCCTTTTCTAAAAGCATATTTTTAAAAATTTAGGCAAAGATACTTTTTTTGATGTATTGATGAATTGGAAAAAATTACCGGAATTCGTTTATTTTTGTCCTACAATTCCTTTTGGCTTTGTCTTGTTCAAATCACTACGCAGTTTCCTTATCTTCAACCTTATTTATGAAACATAAATCACAATTTTCCGGTATTATACTGGGTATGCTATACGGCTTAGTTATTCGAATGATTTCCGGCAAAGGTTATTTTGGAGACGTTTTTGAAATCAACAATATCTATCTTACTTGGGCGATCCCTATGATAATTGGTTTATCTCCCATTTTATTTGCAAATACTAAAATCTACAAATCAAAAATTAAACAATTCTTCTATCCGATTATTACACAATTTTCTTTCTTACTTTGTGCATTTGTAACCAGACGTTATGATTTTTTATACATCACAATAGTAGGATTCGTGTTTTTCATTACTGCCGGAATTTTTGGAATTGCAATAGGTGCATATGTTAAAGATCGTATCAATAATAAAAAACAAAACGGATAAAAATCCGATAAAAACAATAAGTGTTTAACCATAGAATTCTTTATTCATCGAATATATAATAATCGGTTTTATTCGCTTTTTTCAATATATTCGCCAATAATTGATTCTGTTTACGTGCTCAGAAAATTGAATTTTCAAAACCTGTTTTTCACCACGTATCCCAAAACGTAAAATATCATGAGAAACATCACCCGTATTTTAATGATTGTTGTAACCTGTCTTGTAGTGGGTTATTTTTCCGGAATTGTAACACGTGCCAGTATCGAAACCTGGTATCCTACTTTAATAAAACCTTCATTTAATCCGCCTAACTGGTTATTTCCACCGGTTTGGACTTCTTTATACATCATGATGGGAATTGCAGCCGGAATGGTTTGGAATCGTATTGATTCTGAAAAGGAAGCTGTTAAAAGAGCTTTATTGTTCTTTGCTATTCAATTGGGATTAAATGCGTTGTGGTCGTATCTGTTTTTCGGGCTTCATAATGTTTTACTAGCCTTAATCGAGCTTGCAGTACTTTGGTTATTGATCTACGAAACTTATCTTTCTTTTAAAAAAATCAATAAAATTGCAGGTTATCTGTTATTACCTTATTTAGCCTGGGTTACTTTCGCAGGTGTACTAAATGCGAGTATCTGGCAGCTAAATCAATAAAAGAATTAAATATTTAACACAAATAGTAAAAATAAAAAACATTTTTGGTTAAATTTGAGAATATAAATCAAATTTGATCGATATGTCAAAAAAAGCTACTTATCTTCTCGGTATATTAGCAACCCTTATTATCGGTTGTTTTTTGTACCATAAATTTTGTTGTACCCATTGTGATAATTCTTGCTCTATGAAAGACAGTACTATCGCAACCGACCCTAAAAGTGTTGCACTTCGCCCGACTTATCCGTTTGCTTTAAAAGGTAGCAGTATTGACTTTTCTTCTCAGAATAACTTTAATTTTTTAAAAAGCGATTTTAAAAAACTACAGCCCGTTAATGACTCAATTACATTGGGCATCGCTTCATTAAAAGCTTTTCTGGAAAAAGGCAACAATACCCTAAAAATTACCGGATTTGCCACTAAAGACGAAATCAACGCTTCCATTTTTCCTAATTTAGGTCATGCCAGAGCCAATGATGTAAAAAACTACTTTATCGCTCAAGGAATTCCTTCTTCCAAAATTGATATCGATGGTGTCATTACCGAGGGATTAGCCACCAATAACGAAACAGTATTAGGACCGATAAGCTATAACCTCATCGAGAAAAATATTTCTGAGCCCGCTCCTGAAACCGACTGGAAAGCCGTTAAAGAAGGACTTAATACCAATCCGCTAACGCTCTATTTCAACACCGGTCAGACTCAAATTGACCTAACCGAATCCGATCGTCAGAAAATAGCCGATATGATTCATTATATCGATCATGTAGAAAATGCAAAATTAATTGTGGTAGGCTATACCGATAATGTCGGTAATCGCGAAACAAACATCCATTTAGGCCAACAACGTGCTGATTTTGCTAAAAATTATCTGATTCAAAACGGTGTCACTTCCGATAAAATAAACAGTAGTTCCAAAGGCCCGGATGATCCGTTAATGAGTAATGCGACCAAAGAAGGTCAGGCCAAGAACAGACGGACCGTAATCAAAATCAATTAACCTAATACCTATACTTATGAATACACCTTGTATACTCATCCCGGTTTTAACAGGCTTAATCTGTGCGTTATTAGGCTATTTACTAGGAAAACTATCCTCTTCAGGCTCTCATAATTCCAAACAGTTACAAATCGACCTGGACAATTGCCGATCCAAATCATCTGATCTGGCAGCCGAACTTGAGGCTTTAAAACGTCATGGTTCTGCTATGGGATTTGCTGCACCTACATCTGTACTTCCTTTTAACGCAACACTAGCGGCATCCGTTTTCGGACGAAATATCGCAGAAAATGATCTTAAAGTGATTGAAGGCATCGGTCCCAAAATTGAAGAGCTATTTAACACATCCGGTATCTTTTCCTGGAAAGCATTATCCGAGACTTCGGTAGATCGATGCAATGAAATCCTTCACAAAGCGGGAGAGCGTTTTGTAATTCATAATCCAACCACCTGGCCACGTCAGGCTCGAATGGCTTATGAAGGCCGATGGCAGGAACTAAAAGACTGGCAGGATAAACTAGATGGTGGCCGGGAATAATTTTCCGATAAAATAAAAAACCTGTCAGGGATAAAAACCTGACAGGCTACTTAAAAACGGTAAGCTCTAAAAACCGCTTTTAGTTTTATTTAATTTTTTATTACTTTCTCTACAGCAACGCCCTCATTGGTTTCAATTTCTAAAAAGTAAATTCCCGGTCTCAAATGGGCCAAACTAATCGTTTGCTCGCCTTTTGCACTACTGAATGCCTTCGATTCGTATACCAATCCATTTGGATCAACTACTTTTACACTACGGATTTCTTTGCCATCTGCCGGTAGAATATCTAAATCGTTATTGGTTGGATTCGGGTATATTCTAAGCTTATCAGCTACTATTTCATTTACAACACTATCACTCAATCCTAAATCAGGTTGTTGCGATTTAAATCCTACAATTTTTAAACAATGGTGAATTGTTTTTTGCCAGCTGTAATCGTTCCATCCCAAATCTCCTGAATTAATTACATGTTCAAAATACATTCCTGAAACACTTGTTGCTTTATATACTAATTTAATCGTATAAGTTGTTAAGGCATCACATTCGTATATGCTGGCTGTCGGATTAATCGTAGCCGTAGCTGCTCCGGAACTATGTAGCGAAGTCACTTTATAATCAGCTGAAGGACAAGCTGCAGCCGGGTTACTTACCCTTAAATACAAATTATCAGCATTGGCATAATTACCGGTGACATTAAAACCGATATAACCACTGTTTTGTTGTGTATCCGGAATAAGTTTACAGAATGGTGCAAAACTAAGATTAACATTTGGTGCTGCTTCTTTTATTACATTGATACGAATATTGAACTCCGCTCTTAAAGTAGCCGGAAGTTGCGGTCTTGTACAATAGGCTCTAAAAACATAATCATTAGCTCCTACCGGTAATGTACCTACGAAGTTCACACAAGTACTATTTGCCGAATCAGTTACAAAGGCACCGTTACTTTTGTACAATGTCAAGTATCTTGCTGTTCCTGTCCCTATACAAACAAAAGAGCCATTGTTATACGTTAATATAAATATTCCGTCCAAATCGCTTGCATTATAGGGTATAACTACATCAAATTTATACACATTTCCGCTTACCGACAAAGGACTGACACTAAGCGCATTTGTTGCTACTACATTTAACGACACCGCTTGTGCATGAACAGATAAAGTTGTCACAAAAAACAGACAGCACAATAACACTCCTGTTCTAAAATCAAGAATAATTTTTTTCATGTTTTTATAGTTTTAGTTAAAAACATAAAGTTATTCTTATAAATTATATTTTTAATAAAAAAATCACAAATTGTAATTTTTAAAATGATTTCAAATTAAAAAACAACTCAAATTGCACCAAATTAGTTCTGAAACAATTTTCAAGTTTAATAATAAAAAACCTGTCAGGGATAAAAACCTGACAGGCTACTTAAAAACGGTAAGCTCTAAAAACCGCTTTTAGTTTCATTTAATTTTTTATTACTTTTTCTACAGCAATGCCCTCATTGGTTTCGATTTCCAAAAAGTAAATTCCCGGTCTCAAATGCGCCAAACTAATCGTTTGCTCTCCTTTTGCACTACGGAATGCTTTCGATTCGTATACCAATCCGTTTGGATCAAGCACTTTTACACTACGGATTTCTTTGCCTTCTGCCGGTAGAATATTTAAATCATTATTGGTTGGATTCGGGTATACATTGATTTTTTTAGTTTCAACCAAATCAACAGTTACATTTCCTGTAATATTACGTTCAAAAACAGGGTCCACCGGTACAGGCTCAAGTACATTAAGACAGTTTCTAAATGTTTTTTTCCAGCTATATTCATTCCAACCGATTTGTCCGGTGCTAACAACCTGTTCTATAGCATTTCCTGAAACTGTAGTTCCTTTATATACTAATTTTATAGTATATGTCGTATTGGTTGCACAATCATAAAAACTAGCAGTAGGACTTATCGTAGCAGTCGCAGCGCCGGAATTATGCAACAAGGTTACCTTATAATCTATATAAGGACAAGTCCCCAAAGCATTAGTTACTCTCAAATATAATTTACCGGCATTCGCATAATTTCCGGTAACATTAAACCCGATATAACCGTTGTATTGTTGCGGATTAGTATTCGGAGTCACTTTACAATACGGTGCAAAGTTTAAGTTAACCGACGGAGCTACTTCTTTTGTCACATTAATCTTGATATAAAATGTACCTCTTAATATGGACGGAAGATCGGGTGCTGAGTTTGCACAATATACGCGCATAACATAATCACTGGTTCCAACTGCTATTGTTCCCGGAATACTTACCGTATTAAGATTAGATGAATTACTAACATATCCTCCGGTTCCAGTGTTTAATGTAATGTATCTGAAATAAGGACTTGAACAAGTAAACGGATTACTCGTTGTTCCATAACTCAGCTTAAAGGTACCGGTCAAACTTGTTTCATAATACGGGATTACGATATTATACGTATGTACCCCACTAATTACTGTTGGCCCGGACATACTTAATGCATTAGTTGTACCCAAACTCAAATTTTGTGCATTCAGCGAGAAAGTTGCTGCTAAAAAAAGGCAGCACACCACAAGAGTTGTTTGTACTTTAAAAATAATTTTTTTCATGTTGTATGGTTTTATGGTTCTATCACAAAACTATCCTTAACAGCTATTTAGAAGCTATTAAAGTCGCTATTTGTGACAAACCATATCCAAAATAGTGACGAAACATACTATTTTATTTTCCAAAATGCAAATACTTATTTTAAAAACGCGAGATACTCCCTTCTTTTTAACCCAATAGTATCGGTCAATATGATTCTCTATAAAATAAAGCCTGTCAGACTAAATTAGATCTGACAGGCTAAATAATTTAAACGGCAAGCTCAAAAACCGCTTTCTAATCTCAAGTTAGTTTTTCACTACTTTTTCCACGAATACACCTTCGTTTGTTTCGATCTCTACAAAATAGATTCCCGGTCTCAAATGAGCCAAACTAACTGTTTGCAAACCTTTAGCGCTACCAAATGCTTTCGATTCGTATACAAATCCACTTGGATCAATTACTTTAGCACTACGGATTTCTTTTCCTTCTACCGGCAGAATATTTAAATCGCTATTCGTTGGATTCGGATATACATTGAATTTTTTAGTTTCAGCAAGATCCGCCATGTCTTCATTAGCGATACGACCTACTAATACAGGATCCTGAGGTTGCGGATCCAACTTATTAAGACAATTTTTAAATGTCTTTGTCCAGCTATAATCCGTCCATCCGATACTTCCGCTGCTTACAATATAAGTAATAGGTGTTCCCGACATACTCGTAGTTTTATAAACCAGTTTTATTGTATATGTTGTAGTCGAAGCACAATCGTAGAAACTAGCTGTCGGATTAATTGTAGCTGTAGCTGCCCCGGTGTTATTCAAAAAGGTTACTTTATAATCTGCATAAGGACAAGTTCCCAAAGCATTAGTTACTCTCAAATATAATTTACCGGCATTCACATAATTTCCGGTTACATTAAATCCAATATAACCACTATA
Source organism: Flavobacterium cerinum (assembly GCF_024496085.1). Classification (NCBI taxonomy): domain Bacteria; kingdom Pseudomonadati; phylum Bacteroidota; class Flavobacteriia; order Flavobacteriales; family Flavobacteriaceae; genus Flavobacterium; species Flavobacterium cerinum. The sequence continues at coordinate 332,940 of NZ_CP101751.1, forward strand.
CAATTGCGGATTACTATTAGGCGTTATTTTACAATAGGGAGAAAAACTTAAACTAACAGACGGAGCAGTTTCTCTTGTCACTACAACTTTTATGTTAAATGTTGTTATTACCGGATCCGGCTGACTCGATCCATCCTCACAGTATCCGGTTACAGTATAACTGTTTATACCTACTAGCAATGGCCCTGGTATTGTTATTATATTACTGCCAGTCGACGAGTTTACACTTCCAAATGCGTTACTTAAATATAGCTTCTTTGTATAATTTGCCTGACAAGAATACGGAACTGTCACATTAAACGTTCCTGTTAAATCATTAGCAAAATACGGAACTGTCACATTATAGGTATATGTCCCACCCGAAGAAGTACTGGTCATACCTAGTGCATTTGTAGTTCCCAAAGTCAAAGTTTGTGCATTGGAAGAGAAAGCAGCAATTAAAAACAGACAGCACATCAAAACGCCTGCTTTCACATCAAAAATAGTTTTTTTCATGTTATAGGTTTTAAAAGTTAATAGCACAAAACTATTTACTAGTAGCTCACAAACCCTTTAAAAATCGCCATTTGTGATGAATAATATATTAAATAGTGACAAAAAGCAACATTAAAATTCACACTAAATATGAATCCTTGTTTTTTTGGGACGATTTTTTTCTTCCGATTTTAGCAGCTATAATCTTAAAAAACAATTTTATCCAATTCTTCGAGATACGTTTCCCCAACCGGTATCTCTGTCTTCATTATAAATACTGATTTTTTGGTTTTCTGCTCCACTTTATCAATCCGGATGATATACGAACGATGTACCCGCAAAAATTCTAACGGATCCGGAACTTTATTAATAAAGTCCCCAATTTTACATCGCATTACATATGTTTTTTCTTCAGTGACAATATCCATATAATTACCGGATGACTTTACATATAAAATCGTATTGGTTTTTATCCTGATTTCTTTCCCTTGCTCCCGGAAAACAAAATATTTTTCTTTCTTTTTAATTTTACGCACCCATAATCGCAATAATTCCCGAATTATATCCTGATTATAGGTTAATACCCTAATACGGAAAAACAAATAAATCAAAGCTCCTAAAAGCAGGAACGCACCACTGATAAACCACCAGGTGGTCCAAAACGGACTACGAATGGTGATCGGCAGCAGAATCTTTTCGTCTGAAAAAAGCCGGTTATCTTCCAACACCTGAACCTGTAGTTCATAATCGCCCGGCGGAATAAACTCATAACTGATTTTGCGATCACTCGTATAATGCCAATTATTATGTAATCCTTTTAATTTATAACGATAAACCGATTCTTCCCGCCCATACGTTACAGATTCAACCCAAAAGTCAAGTTGGTTATTATCATAAGCTAACGAAAGCTTTCCAATGGGCTTCTCTTTTATTACATTATTAACCGCAATTTCTTTTAATCGCAAATAATATTTTCTCTTATCAAAAATCGATTCAAAATCCTTTTTAGACAAACTACACAGACCATTCGCCGTCGCCACATAAATCGTATCATTTACAACCTCAACGTCTCGAATCTGGTTTTCAAACAAACCATCTGAAGTGGTAATATAACGTACTTTATAGGTTCCGTCATCACCAAACACAATTCGGCTTAACCCATAATTCGTACAAGCCCAAACCGTATTTTTATTTTCCACATAAACTTCAGTAACCAAATCATCAGACAATCCTTTCGACTTATCAATATTAAACGTTTTTCCGGTAAACGGATTATAGACAACCACACCTCCTCCTAAACTGGCGAGATAGAAAACTTTCCGTTCCGGTTCGTAATCCAAATCATCAAACCTATAATTTAATAACGGATTTTTCATCTCAATAAATCCGTTGCCATTCTCAATTTTAAGCCCTCGTATTGTAGCAAAATAATATTTCCCATTCAGTTTCGAAATATCATTGATCCGGAATTTAAGCGTATCTACTTTTAAAACCGTTCCTTCTTCGATAGCATTAAAAACGCCAAAACGAGATACGATCGGATGTGGCGTATCATCCGACACTTTTAAAGCTCCGCCGGTACAGGACAATATCTTTCCCTTATTAGTAAATATTTTTTGATCAACTGTGGAATACAGACTATTTTCAACTTTATAGAATTGTACAATGGCCGGTTTGTTCATCTGTCCGCGATGCAACATCTCCAATTCCCCTTTGTTACTTTTTTTGTAGATATCGCCGTTATAACATCCTAAAAACAGATTTCCTTCCGTATCACTTGTCAACGAATTAATATAAACACCTTTTAGTATGTTTTTGGTAATTTTTTCTTCTTTGCGATAGAAAACACCGCCATCTACAGTTGAAAACCATAACGCGTTAAAGCTATCCCGAAATACTTTTGAAACGGAATGTCCGGCGAGGTTTTGCGCTACAACATTTCCGTTTTCATCATAAATAAAAACACCTTTGCCCCGATAGCTGATCCAAAAATGTTTTGCATCATATCCATTACCTTCCAACGGTTCAAAATTTTCGGGTGAAATGCACTGCGGTTCTTTATTTTTTCGATAAATCCAGGTTGTACCATCCGTTATAACAATCTTTGCCCCTTTGAAACCGAATATTCTTTTTATCGTTTGTCTGCGGGTAACGTATTCCGGGTATTCCGATTTTTGCCCCGAAAAGTACTCTATGTTCTGAATTTTATTGATCACTTTGCTATGAAGCCATCGCGGATTGGTTACCGGCAATTGGTATTTCGACTCTATAGTAATCTTACCTGTAGCATCTATCGTAAGATAGGATCCAGAAGTAATAAAAAGATGTAGCGTATTTCGGGCATCAACAGCCAGGGAACTAACAAAATAACCCGCCAGATTGTTTTCTTTTATAAACCGTTCAATAACATAGTTATAACGGTACGGTATAAATTTTTCGGTTCCGTTTTCAAAATAAAACAGTTTACCACTAAAAGTACTACACCATACCTGACCGTTTTCCTGCTGAAAGAAATCAAAAACGGTAATGTCGGCTAATCCGTCTTTGGGTTCAAACTTTTTAAATTGGGTTCCGTTGTAATTCGCCAATCCTCTGTCGGTAGCAAACCACATAACTCCGTTTTTATCCTGGAAAATATCGTAGACTTCCTTACTGGGCAGCCCATCTTCCTGTTTAAAATTCTTTAACGTGACATTTTGCGCCATTGCGATAGGGTATGGCAATAGCAATACTAACAGGATAAACCTGAAAACAGTTTTTAGGGGCATAAATTTTTATTCTAAGCACATCTTTATGTGTTAAAAATAAAAATAATTCTCACAATTTTGATTATTAAAATGTCAATTTGAGAAGTTTTTAGCTACAATAAAACCTCCAGTCCATGCATTTTGAAAGTTAAAGCCTCCGGTAATGGCATCTATATTCAGAATTTCGCCAGCAAAATATAAATCAGGCAGGATTTTACTTTCCATTGTTTTGAAATTGATTTCTTTTAAATCGATTCCGCCGGCTGTTACAAATTCCTCTTTAAATGTACTTTTTCCATTAACCTGAAACTGACCATTAACTAATTGTTCCGCCAAATCATTGAGCTGTTTACGGGATACATCCGCCCATTTGGTTTCGACCGAAATACCCGATGCCGTCGCCAGACTTTCCCATAAACGATTCGGAAAATCAAACGGTGATTTTTTCACCACAATCTTTTTAGCATGTTCGGTTTTCAACTCGCGAAGTAACTCGGCTGTTTCTTCAAAATCTTTATCATTTAACCAGTTCACTTGTAGTACAAACTGGTAATTTTTAGCAAAAAGTTCGCGTGCTCCCCATGCTGAAAGTCTTAAAATGCCGGGGCCACTCATTCCCCAATGCGTAATCAGTAACGGACCGGAAGCATTTAAACGGGTATTTTTCACCTTTATGGTAGCCATAGCCGACACTCCCATCAAGTCTTTAATTCTGGGATCTTTAATATTAAAGGTAAAAAGTGACGGTACCGGCGCTATAACAGAATGTCCTAGTGCCTGCAACATTTCCCACATTTTAGGATTACTTCCCGTAGCCATTACAATTTTTGAAGTCTTATAATGTTCTTGTGTCGTCTCGATCTTCCAATATCCTTCTCCCTGAAAGAGCGATTGTACACTTTGCCCCGTCAACACATCAATTCCGAGTTTTTTAGTCGCCAGTTGAAAGCAATCAATAATCGTTTGCGAACTATCACTTACCGGAAACATTCTTCCGTCTTCTTCAATTTTAAGCTCCACTCCGTGCTTTTCAAACCATTCGATCGTATCACCCGAACAAAACTGATGAAAAGGTCCTTTTAATTCTTTTTCTCCGCGCGGATAAAATTTAACCAGCTCATTCGGAATAAAACAGGCATGCGTAACATTACAGCGTCCGCCACCGGAAATTCGCACTTTAGAAAGTACTTCTTTCCCGCGTTCCAGGATCGCTATTTTTACTTTCGGATTGTTTTCGGCAATGTTGATGGCTGTAAAGAAACCAGCCGCTCCACCACCTATTATAATAACATCGTAGTTTGCGTTCATAATCTGTTTGGAAAATCGGAAATTATACCATCTACACCTAAGGCCTTTACTCTTCGGATATCTTCTTCTTCATTAACGGTCCATGTAAAAATCGAATACCCCTTTGCGTGGGCTTCCTTACAATTATCTTCCGTTAATAAGGAGAAATGCGGGTGTATGGCTTTTGCCGAAAGTTGCTCCGCCCAATCTATCGCCTGTTCTACACTGGCTTGAGAAAGTACTCCGATCGGAATTTCCGGATTTTGCTTTTTTATTCGTTTTAATTCTTCTTTCTGAAAACTGGAAACAATAAATTCATCGTACGTCCAGCTTTTTTCATCAACATACTTTTTAATCAGTTCGGCTACCGGCTCGGCTGTTCCGTGTCCTTTTAATTCGATATTCACCCAACATTTTCCGGCGACAAGATCTAATACTTCTTCAAGCAGCGGAATTCGGTACAACTCCTCTACTTTTAATTTTTTCAGTTCCGAAAGCGTATATTTATGTACTTCACCAAAACCGTTTGTTGTTCTGTCGACTGTAAAATCATGAAGTACCACAATTTCACCGGTAGCACAAATATGAACATCGAGTTCAATCGCATTAGCACCCAGATCGATTGCTTTCCGGAACGATTCCAGCGTGTTCTCCGCCAGAAAACCTTTTGCTCCTCTATGTCCTATTATATGTATCATCGTCGGTTCCGATTCGATTTAATCCTGCAAATATATAATAGAATTGCCTTTTACCCCGTTATTTTTATAGTACTAACATTTGAAATGTATTTTATGAGAACGGTAATTTTATTTTTTTTCACCTTATTGTTTACCATGTGCAGTACTTCCAATGTACAATATCGCGATGATTTTCGTCCGGCTTCCGAGAGTCAGAAAAAACAATTTCTTTCTGATCTGAATGCGAACAGTGACGCTTTTTCGGTTATCATCCTGACAAAAGGCTATAAAGGTGAGTTGGTGATTATTTCTAACGAAAAAAAGACGCTCTATAAGGGAACTACGATTACTAATCTAAACAACGGGATTGCACATTCTTTACGAATTGACAATTCGCTACCGACAACAATTACCGACAAGATCAGCAATAAGGAAGTCATTATTGAGCCTAAAAAGGCTAAGCAATATAAATTTATTTATATAATGAAAGACAATGCGGAGGCCAAAAATCCGTATAAAATTACGTATAGCAATACATTACGACCGATGTAAGCATTTCATAATGGGCACATTACAATCTTAAAAAGCGAATATCTTTCATTTTTGGGCATAAAAAAAGCCTCTGATTTCTCAGAGGCTTTTTTGCTGTGCGGGTGATAGGACTCGAACCTACACACCGAAGGCACCAGATCCTAAGTCTGGCGTGTCTACCAATTTCACCACACCCGCGGGACAATTCGTAAAGCGTAATTGCTTTGTTATTGTGGGTGCAAATATACGCATTACTTCTTACCATCCAAGAAAAAAATGAAAAAAATTTTGATAGTTTTTTTTGTACATTTGGCTTTCATCATATTAGCATTATAATGGATACTATTAAACAATACGTTCAGGAAAACAAAGAACGTTTTATAAACGAATTAGTTGATTTATTAAAAATTCCTTCTGTAAGTGCAGACAGCGCTTATTCACAAGATGTTATCGATACTGCCAATGCCGTTAAGGCGAGTCTGGAAAAAGCCGGATGCGATTTTGTAGAGCTTTGCGAGACTCCGGGTTACCCGATTGTATACGGTGAAAAAATGGTCGATCCGAAATTACCTACCGTTTTAGTATACGGTCATTATGACGTACAACCGGCTGATCCGATCGAATTATGGACTTCTCCTCCGTTTGAACCGGTAATCAAAACGACGGAATTACACCCTGAAGGTGCTATTTTCGCCCGTGGTGCCTGCGACGACAAAGGACAGATGTATATGCACGTAAAAGCATTGGAATATATGGTTAACACCAACAATCTTCCGTGTAACGTAAAATTCATGATCGAAGGTGAAGAAGAAGTAGGTTCCGCAAGTTTAGGATGGTTCGTAGAACGCAATCAGGAAAAACTGGCTAACGATGTAATCCTGATCTCCGATACCGGAATGATTTCGAATACACAACCTTCCATCACAACCGGATTAAGAGGATTAAGCTACGTAGAAGTGGAAGTAACCGGACCGAATCGTGATTTACACTCCGGATTATATGGTGGTGCAGTAGCCAATCCGATCAATATACTGGCCAAAATGATTGCTTCGCTTCACGATGAAAACAATCATATCACAATCCCGGGATTCTATGATAAGGTACAGGAGCTTTCAGCAGAAGAAAGAGCCGAAATGGCCAAAGCACCTTTTTCATTAGAAAACTATAAAAAAGCACTGAATATTGACGATGTATACGGTGAAACCGGATATGTTACCAATGAAAGAAATTCGATTCGTCCAACATTGGATGTAAACGGAATTTGGGGCGGTTATACCGGTGAAGGAGCGAAAACCGTTATCGCAAGCAAAGCATATGCAAAAATATCGATGCGTTTGGTTCCGAATCAGGACTGGAAAGAAATTACAGAATTATTCCAAAAACATTTCGAAAGCATTGCTCCTAAATCGGTGAAAGTAGTTGTAAAACCACACCATGGCGGCCAGGGTTATGTAACTCCTATCGACAGTATCGGTTATCAGGCAGCTGCCAAAGCGTATAACGATACTTTTGGCGTACAACCTATTCCGGTACGTTCCGGAGGAAGTATTCCGATTGTAGCGCTATTTGAAAAAGAATTAAAAAGTAAAACTATTTTAATGGGATTCGGATTAGACAGCGATGCAATCCATTCACCTAACGAACATTTCGGTGTCTTCAATTACCTGAAAGGAATTGAAACGATTCCGTTGTTCTACAAATATTTTACAGAATTAAATAAATAAGAACACGAATTCATTACATACACTTTGGATAAAAAATTTATTTCTGAAGTCCTAAAATCGGGAGGAACTATTGGTGCTTTGTCACCTAGTTCCTCCTTTTTGGCTAAAAAAATGCTACGCCCTATTCGTTTTAATAAGGCACGATGCATTGTGGAATATGGTCCGGGTACCGGCATATTCACTCTAAAATTACTCGAAAAACTACACCCGGAAGGAAAACTACTGGTTTTTGAGGTTAACAAAGAATTTTCTGAATCTCTAAAACAAATTAACGATCCCCGACTGATTGTAATTAATGACAGTGCCGAGAAAATAGAATCCTACTTAAGACAACATAATTGTCCTCATGCCGATTTTATTGTTTCCTCACTTCCTTTGACTGTTTTGCCTGAAAATATGGTTCATAATATATTGATCAATTCAAAATATTGCCTTTCAGATTCCGGTGCGTTTATTCAGTTTCAATATTCCTTAAAACTAAGGTCAAAACTAAACAGCATTTTTCCCCGGGTAAAAATCCGCTTTACTTTTTTCAACATTCCTCCTGCTTTTGTCTTTATTTGCAGGAAATAAATTTCTATTTCGAATCGCTTTCCGGTTCATCGCCATCCTTATAAGTTAAAATATATCAGCATTTTACAACATTATATTCTTTTTGGCGTTAAATTTGCATCATCATCAATCAAAATCATCAATCATGTTAAAACGTTTTTTTATTCTGTGCTCCGGTGCAGATCAAAACCTCATCGACTCCTGTAGTAACGGCGAACAAAACAAATATGCCGGAATAGGAGCCACCGTATTTTTCACAGCCATAATGGCGTTTATTGCCAGTAGCTACGCGCTTTACACCGTTTTCGACAATGTTTATACGGCCGTTTTTTTCGGTATTGTCTGGGGTTTACTTATTTTCAACCTGGATCGTTTTATTGTTTCGACTATCCGGAAACGAAACCGCTTCTGGAGCGAATTTCTACAAGCTACCCCGCGAATCATTCTGGCAATGATCATTGCAATTGTAATCTCCAAACCTCTTGAAATCAAAATATTTGAAAAGGAAATCAATACGGTTTTATTAAAAGAAAAAAATGCAATGGCACTCGCAAATAAAAAAGAAGTAGCCAATTACTTTCAGACGGATCTTACCAAAAACCAAGGCGAAATCGACAATCTGAAATCGGAAATCCTTAAAAAGGAAAAGGAGGTTAACGACCTTTATTCGACTTACATTACCGAAGCTGAAGGAACTAAAGGTACTCTAAAATTAGGTAAAGGTCCGGTTTATAAAGAAAAACGCGAAAAACACGATGCTGCTTTAAAAGCGCTAGATACATTGCGAAAAGTCAACCTGGCCAAGATTACCGAAAGAGAGGCCAAAGCAAAAACACTTCAGGCCGATCTGGATAAAAAAGTAAGTGACACCCAACCGGTTATTGATGGGTTCGACGGTTTAATGGCGCGTATTAATGCATTGAATAAGCTACCAAGCTTACCGTCGTTGTTTATCATGCTTCTATTCCTTGCAATTGAAACATCACCTATTATTGCCAAATTATTATCAGCCAAAAGCGAGTATGACTTTAAGCTGGAAGATTCTGAAATGGCTCTGAAAACGATATTGGAACAAAACAATCATCAGAGAGAATTACAACGCACTACCGATGCCGGAATTTATGATGATGTATATGCCGAGATACGACAAGATCGCGGACTTTACGATTATAAAAAGAAAAAAGCGATCGAACTATTGGAAATGCAAGCCGACAGTTTTTCGGAAAAACAGAAAAAAGTACTTTAATAAAAAAGCTCCGTTTAAAACGGAGCTTTTTTATTATTCAGCAGAATCTATTCGGATTGACATCCAGGAAGCTTCAAGGATTAAATCATCCCCAACATATGCTTTTCCGGATTGTTTGATTATTTTTTCACTCATCCGCAGAATTTCAATAACATATTTTACCTGATCACCATATGTAACGCCTTTATAAAACTGGGCGCTTTCAATCTGAGCCAAAGCAAATACACCTTTCGAAACGCCTAACATTCGTACGCCTGCTCCGCCACATTGCGCCATCGATTCGACCAGAATGGTTCCCGGAACAAATAGCATTTCAGGAAAACTTCCTTTTATAAATACATCGGTATCTTTTTCAAAAGTATAAACTCCGATAATTTCTTTTTCGTTTGCTGAAAGCACCTCATCTACAAACAGGAACGGTGCCCGATGCGGAATTAATTCTTCTACGTTTTTATTTCCTTCCATACTACAATGGTTTTACAGATAACTTAAAATTTCTTTTTTTAGAGTATCGTATTCTCCTTGCAGAATCAATCCGTTATCCAACAGTTTTTTATAATTCTGTAGTTTTTCAAAAAGTTCTTCTTTTGTCAATTCACTCAGTTTTTTATCACCGGATGATGTTGGTGTTGGTGCCGGTGCCGGTGTTTCAACAACAGGCTCCTGATAGCTCACCGGATTAGCCGGAATTATTTCTGCAAAACTGGTTACTTCTTCTGCTTCAACTTCTTCTATTTCTTCAACAACCGGTTCGGCTACCGGAATTTCTTCTGCAACCGGAGTTGGCTGAATCGGAGCAACCGGAGCCGCTTTTAAAGCATCCATTTGCTCTTTAGCAAAGGTGTATAATTTTCGTGCCTGATTTTTCGGAATATAATCAATTGAGATCGTCAGATCGCTTTTGGTCGCAAAAGAGAATTCAGAGCCTAAAATATTTTCTTTTACAAATGCTCCTGCTATATCATCCCAGTCATAATCTACAAAATCCATAGACAATCCCAGATTTTTCGGACGACACATAATAACCCGTTTATTGGTCAGCACAATACTGTCCGGAAATACCGTGATTGCCGGTTTTTTCTGAACACCGATATAACCTACTTCTTCATTCTTCATCAACAAATCCTGTAATTTGGAAGTGATTTTCTCAATCGCTTTCGGATCCTGGTCTTCGTTTAAAAACTTTTTAATTTGATCTTTCATATTTTTTTATCCTTTCAGCTTATGCTGTTTTTATTTGGTTTCTTTTTCGGGAATACAAAATTGCAAAGTCCTTTCGAATTTATCTAATTTTCCGACAGATTAATTTCGCTTTGTATTTTCTTAGTCAGGCTATTAAAGACCAGATCATACGAATGTCCTATCAATTCTCTGATAAATTTATCCGGTAATTCACTATTAACGGTTACCGTATTCCAATGTACTTTACTCATATGATATCCCGGTTTAATATCATCATATTGTGCCCGCAATTCCTGTGCCCTTTCCGGATCACATTTTAAATTTATTGACGGACTACCGTTTTCCCACTCTTTTAAAGACGAAAGCGCAAACATTTTTCCGCCAACTTTAAACACAAGAGTATCTTCGTCAAAAGGAAAATGTTCTGTTACGCCTTTTTTAGACAAACAATACTCATAATACGCTTGTATATCCATTTTATTGTGTTTTATTTTTTCCTATTATCCCCAAATGTGTATTGGAGAAACCTGTTGTATATTTCAATCCGTATCCGAAGATTCTATCCATACTGGAATGGCTGAATAAAATAATCCCGGCTAATTGAAGAACAGGATTTACTGTATATATTCCGGCAAGGTATACGAGTATTGCTACCCCTTTATGATGTGCTATATTATAGCTATAGGCTCCAATTTTATTTCCGAAAACATAGCCCAACATCGACATATCCGGCACCAATAATAGTAACGGAAACCACCACCAGGTATAATCAGTTTGCAGAAACAGAATAAAGCCGACAACAAACTGAGCCAGTTCTTCCAGTTGGATTATTTTTTTCATTGTATTTTATAAAGTATCGGTTTGCTGGGTGAAGCGTCATTTTCAAACGACGCAATCTGAATATTCAACAGATAACTTCCGTCATCAATCGTATCTTTTACAAAGATCATTTCCGTTATTGTCGCATCCAAACGGGCATCTTTATTTAAATTATCGACATCTTTTACATTCCAGAATGCTTTATGTGCCAGTAATTTCCCTTCATCATGTTCTTTATCAACACTCGGTAAATCGATTAACAAATGTTGAATTCCGATTTCCCGGATAAAGATTGCCGCGTTTTCATCCAGATAAGGCGGATTCGTATTCGAATAATTACAGGATAATTTTTCGATTTTGTTTGGCAATGTCCGGATGATAAGTGCTTCCGGCCTTTTTTCTCCCAACGCCTGTTCAATTTGCGTTTTGGTTATTACCTGATCCTCTCCCGATTCTTCCGGTTGTATAGAAATCAATTCGGCGGTAAAGAAAAATTGCTGTAACGATTGGTTGATACTGTAAAACTCACGGGTAATGTGTCCGAGGCATTCCGTGTGCGTGCCGTGTCCATGCGGATTAAAAAAGATGTTATTAAAATTAGTTGATGATTTTCCTTCGCTCACTTTTCCGATCCAGTCTCCGAAACGTACGGGTTCGATAACGGGTTTTTCAATATACCACGCAATCGGATTCTGATCCGTGTTGGTTAGCGGTATCGAAATATCGATAGGTTGTGCTAAATTGACTTCAAAATCCCATTGTTTATGACGGATGATTGCTTTCATGGCTACTAATAAGGTCTTTTATAATTTCAAATATAAACCTTTTCGCGTAGGATTTTACCTTTAGGAAGTCAATTTTAAAAAGTGTTTTTAATCTATAAAAAACAGATCGCTCGCAATTCCGTCACTAAAGAATTTACCGCTACGTGTTGTACGCAATACCGCATTTGTAAGATCCAGTTTTCCGTTATCGCGATACGGTTGTGATTCTGCTAAAAGGTAGTCTTTATATTGCAATCCGAATTCTTTTTCAATCCGGTCAAGCGATACACCCCAGATGGTTCGTAATCCGGTCATCACATATTCATTATAACGATCGGTTATCGTTAATTCTTCTATATCCGATGGCAGTTCTCCTTTTTCAATTGTTTTTAAATACAGCGTATTATTGGCGATGTTCCAACTTCGATGTACACCGTCATAACTATGAGCAGACGGGCCAATCCCCATGTACTTTTTCCCTAACCAATAGGCTGAATTATTTCGCGAAAAATAATTTTCCTTACCGAAATTAGACAACTCATAATGAACAAATCCGTTCGCTTCAAGTTGATCAACTAACAAAAGAAATTGCTCATGCGCCACAGCATCGTCCGGTTGCGAAACAATTCCCTTTTTGATAAATTGTTGTAATGCTGTTTTAGGTTCTACCGTTAAAGCATAGCTTGAAATATGCGGAATTCCGAGTTCCAATGCCTTTTTAATATTTTCCAGCCATCGCTGATTGTCCATTCCCGGTGTTCCGTAAATCAGATCAATTGAAATATTATCAAAGTATTGCGTTGCGATTTGAAGGCATTTCATTGCTTCTTCCGCATTATGAGCCCGGTTCATTAGTTTCAGGTCCTGTTCAAAAAACGACTGGATTCCAATACTTAGTCGATTAATTCCGTTTTCAGATAGTGCTATAATCTGCGCTTCCGATAAATCATCCGGATTGGCTTCTACTGTAATTTCAGGATTGGCCGCAACAGTAAAATTTTGAAATATAATATCAATCAACTTTCGGATATCAGAAATCGGCAAAATACTAGGTGTTCCGCCTCCAAAATAGATGGTCTCAACCGTTTCGTCCTTAAATTCGCTTTTGCGCAATTGTAATTCCTGTACCAAAGCCTGCACCATTTCGTCTTTTTTCTTTAGAGAAGTCGAAAAATGAAAATCGCAGTAATGACACGCCTGCTTACAAAACGGTATGTGAATATAGATTCCTGCCAAATGACTATTATTTTTTTACCCGATCTTCATTTTGTTTTACAAAAGCATCCCAACCGGAATAGCTTTTTCCGGCGGTAATTTTTCCGGAATTAAAGAAATGACAAACAGCCGCAGCCAATCCGTCGGTACTATCCAGATTTTTAGGTAATTCTTTAAGTCCCAACAACTGCTGTAACATTTTAGCCACTTGCTCCTTACTGGCATTTCCGTTACCGGTGATTGCCATTTTGATTTTTTTCGGCTCGTATTCTGTGATTGGAATCTGACGCGACAAACCGGCGGCCATAGCAACCCCTTGCGCTCTTCCGAGTTTCAGCATCGACTGTACGTTTTTTCCGAAAAACGGGGCTTCGATCGCAATTTCATCTGGGTGATGGGTTTCGATTAACTCAATTGTACGTTCAAAAATGATTCTTAATTTGGCATAATGATCATCATATTTAGACAGTTGCAATTCGTTTAACTGTAGAAATTCCATTTTTTTATTGATAACCTTTATCAAACCAAATCCCATAATCGTCGTACCGGGATCAATTCCTAATATGATGCGTTCGTTTGCCAATTTTAATTTGTTATTTTGCAGCGATGATTTCTGTATCCCACAAAGCTAAACAATTCCTGGTTCTTGTAGTCAAACTTTTGATTGTGGGAGCCGCTTTTTATTTTATTTACAATCAACTGATGCAAAACGACCGGCTCGACTGGGATAAATTCATCAATTTGATCAAAAGCAAACAATCTTTTGCCAGTTTTGCCTTTATTTTATTATTGACCTTTTTAAATCGTTTTCTGGAGATTTTGAAATGGCAAAATCTGGTTTCGGTGATTCGGAAAATAACTGTCGGCGAAGCTTCCCGACAAGTTTTAGGTGCTTTAACAGCTGCTATATTTACGCCTAACGGTATCGGAGAATATGCCGGAAAAGCGTTGTTCTTTGAAAAACCCCAAACCAAAAAGATCGTTTTCCTGAACCTTATCTGTAACGGCATACAAATGATATTAACCGTTATTTTCGGGTTATTCGGACTGCTTTATTTTAACGCTTCGTTTCAGGTAATAACACCTCAATCTGTACTTATTTTATTCGGAATACTGGTTGTTGTTATTCTACTTCTGTTTCTCGCCAAACGCCTTACCATTAAAGGTTATTCGATTGAAAAACTGATTCATAAAATCAATGAGATTCCGAAAACCGTACATCAAAAGAATGTATTGCTAGCTATAGCCCGCTATTTGGTATTTTCGCATCAATACTATATTTTGTTTCTCCTTTTTGATGTAGATCTGCCGTATTGGCTACTAATGGCTACTATCACCAGTGTTTACTTTCTGGCTTCATCGTTACCTACTTTTCAATTTCTGGATTTTGCCGTTAAAGGAAGTGTCGCGCTTTATTTTTTCGGATTATTAGGTGTAAACGAATGGATTGTGGTTTTTATCAGTACCTTGATGTGGTTTTTAAATGTCGTTTTACCGGTTGTCATCGGTAGTTATTTTGTTTTAAATTTTAAGTCACCATGGAAATCGTAATCTTGTTTTTTTGCCTGATTTTTATTGATTATCTCATTTTTATCGGCTTACTTATTTATGGTTCTTCAAAGATAAAACGCTTTGAGTCCCCTTCTGAATCCGCGCAAAAAACAACATTTTCAATTGTGGTTCCTTTTCGTAATGAAGCAGATAATCTGCCGGATTTACTTCACTCTTTAACGGCATTGACTTATTCGAAAGATTTATTTGAAATTATTTTTGTGGATGATGCTTCCGAAGACGATTCCGTTCGCATTATCAATACCTGGCGGATGGAGCATACTGCTTTTCATGTGACGATACTGGATAATGTCCGTACAACCAATGCTCCTAAAAAAGATGCTATTACACGTGCCGTCTCCATTTCAAAAAAAGACTGGATTGTGACGACGGATGCTGATTGTATGATTCCTTCCGGATGGTTGCTTACTTTCGACCGTTGTATTCAGCAACACGATTTTAAAATGATTATCGGAGCGGTTTCTTTTCGCAAAGACCCCGGATTGTTATCTCATTTCCAACAAATGGACTTGTTAAGTCTTCAAGGTGCCACTATTGGTAGTTTCGGATTAAACGAAGCTTTTATGTGTAATGGCGCTAATCTGGCTTACGACCGGGATTTATTCGCAGAATTGGATGGTTTTAAAGGTAATTCCAATATTAGTAGCGGTGATGATGTTTTTCTTTTACAAAAGGCTATCGTACGTTATCCGGAGCGTGTTTTTTATCTAAAATCAGAAGCAGCCATTGTACAAACAAAACCACTCAAAAGCTGGACATCTCTTTTTGTACAACATATTCGATGGGCTTCTAAATCGGGTGCTTATCAATCCGATTTTTCAAAAGGATTGGCTATTCTTGTTTTGTTAGCCAACTTTAGTTTATTGGTTTCCACAATTCTTTTCATTACCGGAAAAATAAGCGGACTTCTTTTAGGCATTTTTGTCGTAACAAAACTCTTAATCGACTGGATTCTGATTTTTCAAACCAACCGTTTTTTAAAAATGAAGACGACTTCGATATTGATCAGTAGTATTATTTATCCTTTCTTTTGTGTTTTGGTCGCGTTGTTTTCACTTGGCGGATCGTATTCATGGAAAGGACGGCGATTTACTCTACGTTCAAAATAACCGGAAGTACAAATTGTGTTTTTACCGGAACCCCTCTTTTAATTGCCGGATTGATTTTTGGAAAATCGACTAAGCGACTGTGTAGTATACTATCTATTTTGACCTTGTCATATGCCACACTATCTTTAGGAAACTGCGGTTCAAATTTAATTGTTGCATTGGGAAACACCGTTACTTTTACTGCAATAGTATCAATTTCCGGATATAAAATCGCAAGGGTATCAACATTGAGTTTTTCCTGTATGGTTTGTGTGAGGTATTCGAAAAAACACTGTCGGCGCTGTGTTTCATCCGTAATAGCTTCACAGGCGTCAATGGTTGGAAAGGCATCTACTTTTTTCCAATCTATCTTTTTAAGTTCTTTTTGCAACAGTTCTTCTTCTGACTTCACTTTTTTATCAGAAAACTGACAGGAAGTCATCGCAGCTATTATAAAGAATGAGAACCAGTATTTTTTCATTTTTTATTTTTCTTAAAACAGGTTTACAAATCACTGTTCTTTCTTAAAATGATAAATCGTAACTTTAAGTCGTCAAAAGTACTAAAAAAATTATGGAATACTTCTTATTGATAACGGGTTTCATTTGTATGCTGGTTGGCATTGTGGGTAGTTTTCTTCCCATTTTGCCCGGACCTCCCATTAGTTGGCTCGGATTATTATTGCTTTATCTTACCAAGGGCATTCCGTTTAGTTATTGGATTTTAGGTATTACCTTATTTATCGCAATCGTTGTCGGTATTCTGGATTATATTATTCCGGCTAAAGGCACTAAAAAGTTCGGCGGTAGCCAATATGGTGTTTGGGGAACCAATATCGGATTAGTAATCGGGTTAATCGCTCCGATTCCTTTCGGTTTTATCATCGGTCCGTTTGTAGGCGCTTTGGTAGGCGAACTGATTTACGATAACAAAGACCATCAACGTGCCGTTAAAGCCGCAACCGGATCTTTTATCGGGTTTCTGGCTTCCACTTTTATCAAATTCGTGGTTTGCATGGTTTATTTTGGTCTTTTTTTAGCCAAAGTATGGGATTATCGTCATATTTGGTTTTGATATACCCGACCGATTTTCGCCTTGACACACCCGACCGGTTTTAAAACCGGTCGGGTATGTGTTTGATTAACGTTTTGCGATTTTACTTTTTATCACTCCGTGGTTCGTATAAACTACCGCCGTATATAATCCGGCCGACAAGCTTTCAACTGATATAACTTCAGAGCTCTCCTTTTGCAATACTAATTTACCCAGCGTATCATATACTTCGATTTTTTCGACTTGTATGTTAGCCGGAATTTGGAGATTGATTGTATTTACTGTCGGATTCGGATATAGTTTTACGTTATTGATCTCCGGGTTTACAACTGACAATGTATTCGTCTGATTGATGTACAACTTTGTCAACGTTCCTAATGGCGAATTAGAACCGGCAATTACCACATCCATGTCGTTATCATTATCTACGTCTTCAAAAGCGAAAGCACTATTTGTCATTCCTATAAAAGGTGTATCCGCTACCATTGTAAATTCGGCATTTCCATTATTCAGATATAAATCGGCACGCATATTCGGGTTCCGGTATCCGGTAATTAGAATATCTTTTAAACTATCGTTATTTACATCTGCCAATTTCACGCTACCGTATTGTGCACCGATAAAAGGTGTATTACTTTTTAAAGTAAAATTTCCGCTTCCATCGTTCAGGTATAATTTTGCTACTTTGGCATATACCGGATCGGCGCCGACCATTATTAAATCCATATCGCCGTCATTATCGATGTCTTCAAAAGCAGCTCCTCCGGTAAAAACCGGTTCGATTCCCGGGTTATTCACTTTGGTAAAAATCCCGGATCCGTTATTTTTATACAGTGCCATCCGGATTTGATTATCTGATCCGTCCATTCCGGTTAACATTAAATCAGGATCACCGTCATTATCGATATCCGCCATTGCTATAGCCGGATTGATCAAATTAATTCGAGCCGGGATATTAGCATTAGCCAATGTAAAATTCCCGTTACCGTCATTAACATAAAGGTTTGTTACTGCTCCTCCCTGTGTAAGTCCGGCCATAAATAAATCCGGATCGCCGTCATTATCGATATCCTGAAATAGCACGTCACTTTGACTTACAGCTGTTAGTCCAGAATCCTGAATTTCCGTAAACAAACCGGATCCGTTATTTCGATATAATTTTACCCGCGTTCCATAGTTTCCGCTTGGCGTCACTACCTCGGTTATACCGGTAATCAGTAAATCCTGATCACCGTCACCATCAATATCTGCAAAAGCCGTGCTCCCTTCCCGGATTACCATAAGCCCGGAATTACCAGACGGAGCGAAATTCCCTTGTCCGTCATTCAGATATAAATCTGTACGCAGTAAATAACCTCCGTCAGCACCACTGATCAATAAATCTGGATTGTTATCTCCGTTTACATCAGCAAAAGTCACTGCACTATATTGTACATTGATCAAAGAAGGCATTTCTCTTATAACAAATTCCTGTGCCTTTACCGTTCCCAATGTAAGACAGAACATCCAAAACAAATGCTTTTTTATCATATTATGAATTTATTAGTATTTTATATAAAAATAAAAAACAAAAATTCATAAAAATCAAAATAAAACATGTTTCAAACAATTATAACAAATTTAATTTTCCGCTATCATTTTATTATAGCATTTCAAACCATCCTCTTTTACCTTCATCAATTTGTTCCTTTATTCTTTTTCGAACCCGATAGATTCTGGCTTCTACAGATCGTACCGAAGCATCTGTAATAATAGCAATTTCCTTAACTGAAAATCCCAGTTTTTGCATCGCACATATTTTCATTTCTTCCTCTTTTAATTGCGGTTTCAATTCTGTCAAATGCTCAAAAAAATTCAGGTGAACAATAGCAAATTGTATTAAAAACTGCGGGTCATCTTCTTTAGCCAGTTGTACGATATTTTCTATTGTAATACTGTCAACATCTTTCGCTTTCTCTAACAATTCTTCTTTTTGTTGCAAACGTAATCCGTTAAAATCTACTTCTTGTTTTTCCTCTTTTGACTTCCGTATATACCAAATAATCCTACCTATCAGGAACACTATAAAGACCACAGCAAAGAACAAGGCCGTAACCATTCCCATATTACTTTTTTTAATCTGCTGTTCTGTATTCTTTACCGCTAATTTCACAGGAAATTCACCGATACTCCCCGTAAATACATCAAGGTGGTTGTTTATTTTATGACATTCTAAAAAACACTGATCTGCTTTATCATCATGCCCTGTTTTTTCATACAGCATAGACAATTTATAATACAGCAGGCTTACTAATTCTTTCCTATTTAGTTTTTTTGCCAATGCTAAAGCTTCTTGGTAATTGTCTATTGCGGCCTTATCATTTCCTTTTGCCAGTTCCAGTCTGGCTTTATTTCTGAAAATTTTTAATTGTGCTTCAACACAATTTGTAAATGCGACCTGTTTTTCTGCTTCAGCCAAATAAATCGCTGCCAAATCATATTGTTTTTTTTCTGTACAAACCATAGCCATTCCGGAAGCAGCCAGTGAACGATTACAGTTTTTACTATATCCAGCTTTCATTTTACTAAAAGCATCATCACTTTTTTCATAAAACACTAATGCTGAATCTTGTTTTT
This sequence comes from Flavobacterium cerinum, assembly GCF_024496085.1. NCBI lineage: Bacteria > Pseudomonadati > Bacteroidota > Flavobacteriia > Flavobacteriales > Flavobacteriaceae > Flavobacterium > Flavobacterium cerinum. Next base: position 352,487 of record NZ_CP101751.1, read on the forward strand.
CCGTTCGTTCATAGTAGTTGGCAAGATCCTTAAAAACACACCCTTTTTCGTAGTGCATTTTATATTGATCACGGATACTTTCTGAAAGCGTCATTGCTCTTTTAAGAAGTTTATGCTCCTGAAATTCCATTCCCAACGATTTATAACATTCCGCCTCCAGTCGGCAAACGCCACATAGCACTACATTATAACATTGTTTTCCGGCAATGGCTTCACTTTTGACTGCATATTTTAAAGCTTCATCATACTGTCCTAATAACATCATTCCTCTTCCTGACAATAGCAAACTCTTAGCCATTCCCTTTTTATAATCGATCTCACGAGAAGCATTATAACAGTCAAAACTGACAGGAAAAATTTTATTTGGATTATCTTTTTCAAACTGACCAATACTATCAAGTAAATGATCTATTTGTTTTTCCGAATATTTTTGAGAGTAGCACCATTGCGGTAAGAAAACAATCAGTCCGAATAAAAATATTTTTATCATTTTATTTTGTTTTAAAGCTCCTGAAACCATTCATACATATCTTTACCACTTGGTATTTCTAATCTTTTCCTGATTCTGTACTTTCTTGACTCTACTGCTCTCATCGAGCTTCTCGTAAAATCCGCTATTTCGGCAGTGTTAAAATTGAGTCGGATTAACGCACAAAATTTCAGATCTCCGTTAATTCTTAAATTTAATCCGATCAGTTTATCATAGAAATCCGGGTAATATTTTTTAAATTCAATAAGAAAAGCCTGGTTTCCTTCTTTAGCCAATTGCTCCAATCTTACATTATCGATATAATCCGGGGTATTTTTATCTTTTAGTTGATCAAGAGTACTGTTATTTTCTTTTAATTGATCATCAATTATTTTTTTCTCTTCTTTCAGTACGATGTATCTCTTATGAAACTGAAATAATTTAGAAGAGCCTACCAAAACAAGAATAACACATAGCATTATGATGATGAAATACCGGAAGGAGCTTTCCTTCATTTCCTGTTTTTTTTCCTCATCAAAAAAATGAATTGCTTTACTGACATTCTTTTTATACATCCGATGAATGCTATCACTGTATATCATATATTGTCGTCTGTAATACCGGCTACTATCCGTCATTTGTAAAGCCCGGCAAACAGTAAACAATTCATAATACAGTTCTTTTCTATAGGTGACCTTATGTTCCTTTTTAAGAATTTTTAATGACCTTTGAAAATATGATTTTCCGGCATTAAAATCAGCCTCCGAAGATTTTACAATTCCCTGATTATAAAAGAATTCTGCCTTTCCCAGATCATTCTTTAAAGAATCTGAAAATGCCGTTGCTTTTTTCAAATACAACTGCATTTTTTCCAAACTTTTCTGTTTCCGATAAAATGATGCTATTTTCACCAGTATAAAGAAAGTATACTGCTTTTTAAGTGGCTCTAGATTGTCTAATGAATTAAATATTTCCAGGCTTTTTCGATAGGCAACTAATGCTTTTGGTCGTGTTTCCCTATTTTCGTAATAGTTCATTCCAATATCAGCATAGATTATCCCCTCTTGGATTTCTCTGGTCTTTTCATCCGGTAGCTTATCTATATAATACAGGATTTCATCCAATGCTTTTTCAGCCCCTTCATAAAACCCTAAATAGGTCAGACATTTTGCCTTAACCCGTTTTAGTTTTACTTTATCCCAATCGTCCGGCAACGATTTTATTTTCTCTGATTTAGCTGCATATGACAATGCTTTTGCATAATTACCTTTCCTGATATAATACTCGCAAACAAATAAGGTTGCCTTAACGATTCCTTTACCATAATTAATTTGATTAGCATAAGCTAACGCTTTTAAACCTTCATCTAACGACTGGGATGGCGTAATACTGTCCAGACATAATACCCGTCTGAACATGTTATCAAATTCCACTTGCCTTTTCTGTCCGTGTATCAACTGGGACATTGCCGACAATAGTATACACAAAATTAAATTCTTCATAAAATCCCCCTAAATTATCCAATACCCATAATGACAACCTCGTTGCACATATAAAGTTCCATCATTTATATAGCAGACCAAATGTATTCATCTGGCAGATTTGGGGATAAAATGATTCGCTTTTACTAAATAATCAGCAATTATCCAGTATTTACATCGTTCATTGACAGAGTATTTTCAACGCGCAAAGTGACAAAATTAACATTTTTTACATAATATGTTACATATAAAACAACTATAACATAATCTTAATATACCTGCCAATACAAAAATTCTTATTGACGCATTGTCAATTCTCTTCTAATAACTTCACAATTGCCTTGTTCAAAAAACTATACTCTTTTCTCAATTGATCAGCGGTTAAATTCTTTCTATCACCTCTAAGACATTGCCTAACATAATATCCCGTTATGCCGTATTTTTCAGATAATCTATTAATTACAAGCACATTGTATTTGTTACACTTATTTTTTTCCATAACTTTACATATTATTTTAATTGTTTCTGATATAAAATTTTATTAACAAACTCTTTTCTAAATATAAAACAATATTCTAAAAAACACAAGAATATTGTTTAAAAACAAAAAAAATCTTATGAAGCCCATACAACGCGTAAAAAAAATAATACAATACTACAACCTTTCCATCAGCAGTTTTGAGAAGAGAACCAACATGTCAAACAACTCTATACAGACTGCGATAAAGCGAACTGCCAAATTAAAAGACGAAACACTAAACAACATTCTCACAGCTTTTCCTAACATCTCGCCCGAATGGCTTTTAACAGGAAACGGCAAAATGTTACGAAAAGAAAAGATATACCACACAACACCCACCAATAGCATAACCCATGAAAACGCCGGGAGTTATCAAACGACACAAACAAATAGTCGCGACGAAAACTCAAAATTCATCCCTCTAATTTCCGACACAACACTACTTAATATCAGACAGATTCCCTTTATTACACCGGATCATATTATAGAAGAATATCACATACCCAACCTCACAAATGCAGATTTTCTAATTACAATCAAAGGAAACAGCATGAGTCCAAAATACAACAACGGAGATCTTGCCGCCTGTAAGACCATACCAACAGACACTTTTTTACAATGGAATCACATCTACCTGATCAATACTCCACAAGGATTACTAATCAAACGGATAAAAGAGGGCAATAACCAAAACCATGTTTTACTTGTTTCGGAAAACTCAGAATTTCAACCGTTTCAGTTACATAAAAACGAGATAAACACTATCGCCATAGTCATTGGAATTATCCATTTACTATAAGAGTTTCATAATAAGAAACTATTTTACCACTGAATTTCATTTTAGTCTTAAAATCCATTCTTTCCGCTCAACTAAAGAACAATATTCACCCAATAGCAGACATTAGTTCCATATAAACACAACCTTCATTAATCCATTTATATATTTTTTATATTTTTACATATTGATGTTTTTGTTTCTAATAACAAAACAAACGCAATCTCCTCATAACAATCAACCCCAACCCCACAACAACCTATTATTTGAATCTAAACATTTTTTTTACATGAAGCCTATAGAACGCGTCAAAGAAATAATACGATACTACGGTCTATCCATCAGTGGTTTTGAAAAGAAAACACAGATGTCCAACAATTCTATTCAAATCGCCATAAAAAGAACCGCAAGCCTAAAAGACGACACGTTAAACAACATACTAAGGGCTTTTCCCGACATCTCACCGGAATGGCTTTTAACAGGGAATACGACTATGTTTCGAAAAGACAACATATATAAATCACCACCCCAACATTCCGTTACAAATGAAACCAATGAAACCTATCCACCATCGGATAAAGATGTCAATTTCGACAGTGTTTCTCTTAAAAACGCAACACTTATCCCACTAATCTCCGATACTGCTTTTGCAAAAATCAAATACAAAGCTTTGATTGCATCGGAACATATTATTGAGAAATATCATATTCCCGCATTTAAAGACGTCGACTTTCTAGTTACCGTTAACGGAAATACCATGAGTCCGAAATATAACAGCGGTGATCTGGTAGCTTGCAAAAGAGTTCCGATAGACTCCTTTTTGCAGTGGAACCGCATTTACATTATAAGTACCGCTCAAGGATTATTAATAAAAAGAATAAAGGAAGGTAAGGACGAAGATCATCTATTAGCAATCCCGGAGAACCCGGAATTCCTGCCTTTTCAACTACATAAACGCGAAATCAACGCAATCGCTATTTCTGTCGGCGTTATTCATATGGAATAACATTTCAAGATACAAAACCTAAAAAAGAAGGCCCCTCATATTGAGAGGCCTTCTTTTTTTATCGAAAGTTCAAGTCTAAAATAAAACAATCTACAGAAACACCAATCACACCCACCCAGGAGCCTTGTAATACATTATTACATCTTTTCTTTCCACTCATACATAAATTAAATTCCACCTCCATAAACCGCCGATTTTTCAAACTCTATAATACAACTTAATAGACACAAAAAAAGCCCTACATTTCTGTAGAGCTTCCTTTTTACTGGCGGTCTGGACGGGACTCGAACCCGTCTCGTCCCTTAAGACGAGATGACAGACCTATATTCTAACCTTGAAATAATCGTTCAAGAGAAGCTCGATTTAACTTCTTTAAACGCTTTTCTTCTATCAGCGCTTCTTTTTTTGTTTCATACATTTTACTATAGACCGACACCCAATCTGATGCACGCGAAGTAAACCCGCTACCTCCATTTAAATGACGCTCTAAACGCCTATCCAAATTCATTGTAAATCCTTTATAATAAACATCCAGTTCTCTCGAATAAATCACACAAACATAGTACATCTATTAAAGATACAAAAAAAGCCCTACATTTCTGTAGAGCTTCCTTTTTACTGGCGGTCTGGACGGGACTCGAACCCGTCTCGTCCTTTAAGACGAGATGACAGACCTATATTCTAACCTTGAAATAATCGCTCAAGAGAAGCTCGATTTAACTTTTTTAAACGCTTTTCTTCTATCAATGCTTCCTTTTTTGTTTCATACATTTTACTATAAACCAACACCCAATCTGATGCACGCGAAGTAAACCCGCTACCTCCATTTAAATGACGCTCTAAACGCCTATCCAAATTCATTGTAAATCCTTTATAACAAACATTCAGTTCTCTCGAATAAATCACATAAACATAGTACATCTATTAAAGATACAAAAAAAGCCCTACATTTCTGTAGAGCTTCCTTTTTACTGGCGGTCTGGACGGGACTCGAACCCGTCTCGTCCCTTAAGACGAGATGACAGACCTATATTCTAACCTTGAAATAATCGTTCAAGAGAAGCTCGATTTAACTTCTTTAAACGCTTTTCTTCTATCAGCGCCTCCTTTTTTGTTTCATACATTTTACTATAGACCGACACCCAATCTGATGCACGCGAAGTGTACTCGCTCTCTCCATTTAAATGACGCTCTAAACGCCTATCCAAATTCATTGTAAATCCTTTATAATAAACATCCAGTTCTCTCGAATAAATCACATAAACATAGCACATCTATTAAAGACACAAAAAAAGCCCTACATTTCTGTAGAGCTTCCTTTTTACTGGCGGTCTGGACGGGACTCGAACCCGCGACCCCATGCGTGACAGGCATGTATTCTAACCAACTGAACTACCAAACCAGTGCTTGATTGCGAGTGCAAATATAGAACGTTTTTCACGATTTGCAAACATTTTTTAAAGAAAAAATCATGTTTTTTATAACTCCCTGAATTTCAACATTTACAAAACTTAGGACTTAAAAAATCAAAAAAGCCCTCCGGAATCTGAGCACTCAGAAACATAGGAAAGCTTTTCATTGGTCTAACTACTAAACCTGGTACTTGCGTACCTAAACAACACAACTAATCTTAAATATTTTAAGAGGGCAAAAAAGCCTTTCTCTTCGAAAGGCTTCCTCTTTACTGGCGGTCTGGACGGGACTCGAACCCGCGACCCCATGCGTGACAGGCATGTATTCTAACCAACTGAACTACCAAACCAGTGCTTTATTGCGGTTGCAAATATACAACCCTTTTCCATTTCTCCAAATAAAATAATAAAAAAAATCAATATAATTTTACTACAATCAACCAAACTTTTGTTTTTCAACTAAATAGGTTGTCATAATTTTTTCAAATTTTTCATCGACTGATACCGGAACATACTTAATTTTATACTGTGAACAGGTATTGGCGACTTTAGCAAAATAGTCACTAACCAATTTTTCATAGTCATTTTTAACATTTTCAGCAAAAAGATTGATCTGTTCACCCGTCTCCAAGTCAATAAATTTTCGTGGAGCATTGTCAAAATCAAAACGAAATTCCGTTTTTTTATCAATTACATGAAACAAAACTACCTTGTGCTTATTGTGTTTTAAATGTTGTAATGCTTTAAAAAGACGTTCATCATCTTCCCCCTGAAACATATCAGTAAACAAAATCACCATCGATCGTCTGTGGATATTTTCAGCAATCTGATGTAAAAAAGTAATAGTATCCGTATTTTTTGATTCTTTAGGCGATTGCAAGGTTTGCTCCAGCACATTCAATAACATCCGGTGATGCCGCTCGCTTCCTTTTTCAGGAGCATAATATTCATACGTATCCGAATAAATACTCAACCCTACCGCATCCCGCTGTTTTTTTAATAAATTCATTAGTACCGCAGAAGCCAAAACGGAAAATCCGATCTTGTTTTCAAAAAACAGCTGATCCCCTTCCAGCTTCGGATAATGCATGGACGAGGAATTATCCAGAATCAAATGGCATCTTAAATTCGTTTCTTCTTCGAAACGTTTCGTATATAAACGATCGGTTTTAGCAAACAACTTCCAATCGATATGTTTCGTACTCTCGCCGGAATTATACACCTTATGCTCTGCAAATTCGGCTGAAAACCCGTGAAACGGACTCTTATGCATACCTGAGATAAATCCTTCAACAATTTGATTGGCTAAAAGCTCCAAATGCTGAAAACTGGAAATTTTTGCTATTTGATTATCAATTTTCATATTTCCAAAGATAATGAGATAATTTTTATACCTGACAGGTTTTAGAAATCTGCAAGGTATAAAAATATAAAAAGCCCTGCATAGCAGGGCTTTTTATATTGAATAATCGCAAGGATTATAATAATGCATCAATTGCATCACTGTACGTTTGCTTTGGAGCAACACCAACCTGGCGTCCTACCACTTCTCCGTTTTGGAAAACCAAAACAGTAGGAATATTACGTACTCCGTATTTTGCAGCAAACTCCTGATTAGCATCTACATCAACTTTACCGATAACCGCTTTTCCTGCGTATTCCTCGCTAAGTTGATCAATAATAGGAGCCACCATTCTACAAGGACCACACCATGCTGCCCAAAAGTCAACCAAAACCGGTTTATCTGATTTCAATACTAGCTCTTCAAAAGTAGCATCTGTTATTGCTTGTGCCATTTTATTTTCTTTTAGAATTTATTGCTACAAAAATAGCTTTTTATTTTCATTTTTATAAAATCTTCAAATCAGTTTTCATTATGCCCGGATTACTAAAATTGATTTCACATTTTTTTAAGGAATCCTGCACTATTTTTCATCTTGTCAGAAAAAGATTTAGTTCAAACGGAAATTCAGCTGCAATTTTTCCAGTTCCTGCAATAGTTCATTTGAAATATTTATTTTCAGTTTTCGACTTGGCATAGTTAATTTCGTCACTACCCGTATCTCTTCTTTTTCTTCCGGAATTTCTATTTCTACATCCTCAACCGCTTCATCTGTAGTATTTTCGTCTTCATTTACCGGCGCAACCTCAACGGTGCGTTTAATTTTTTCCAGTTCCATCACTTCAAAAGTCACACTATGATCTCCTCTATTCATCTGGAACACTTCATTTAAAGCTGCAATCATATTTTGTTGCAACTCATTAATATTCATTTGAATAATCAATTTTTTCGCAAATGAAGGAAGTACATCCTGTAATGGTTTCACATCTAAAAACTGGATTCTCGGCTCTGTACGCTTTCCTTCTTTATTAACCCAACCTTCTTTTATATTTACTTTAAAGTACATAAAATAATTGGCTACCAGAAAATGACGGTATTTCAGATAATCTTCTCTAAACATCGAAAAGCGGTAACTTTCATCATAACCTTCAAGGTTAAAACTGGCGAATCCCATTCCGTTTTTGGCCACCCTGTGTTCTACTCCGGTAACAATACCTCCGAAACTAAGGTTTTTCCCGACGTGTAATTCCATATTTTTAAGAGCATCCAGATCCGAATTACAGAAATATTTCATTTCAAATTTATAATCATCCAGCGGATGTCCGGAAATATAAATCCCGACCACTTCTTTTTCTTTAGCCAACTTTTCCATTGTACTCCATTCTTCGCAAGGAGGTACAACCGGCTCCGGAATTTGCACATCACTGGATTCTCCGAAAAGACTAACCTGAGATGAATTTTCATTTTCCTGGAATTTTGAGCCATAGCGTATTGCTTTTTCAAGGAAGGTCAGATTGTCCCCATCCGTATGAAAATACTGTGCCCGATGTGTACTGGCAAAACAATCAAATCCTCCGGCCAATGCTAAATTTTCAAATGCTTTTTTATTTGCCGCCCGTAAATCGATTCGCTTCGACAAATCAAATATTGATCTGTATTTTCCGTCCTTTCGATTTTCAACTATTGTATTTACAGCACCACCACCAACACCTTTGATCGCTCCCATTCCGAATCGGACTGCATAATTTTCATTTACCGTAAATTTATAATACGATTCGTTCACATCCGGTCCAAGTACTTCAAGTCCCATCCGCTTACATTCTTCCATAAAGAAGGATACCTGTTTAATATCATTCATATTATTCGACAGTACCGCTGCCATATATTCAGCCGGATAATGCGCCTTTAAAAAAGCCGTCTGGTAGGCAATCCAGGCATAACAAGTCGAGTGGGATTTATTAAATGCATAACTCGCAAACGCTTCCCAGTCTTTCCATATTTTATCCAGTTTTACCGCATCATGCCCTTTGGCTACTGCCTGATCGATAAACTTGGATTTCATTTTATCCAGTACTTCTTTCTGTTTTTTACCCATCGCTTTACGCAATACGTCGGCATCCCCTTTTGAGAAATCGGCAAGTTTTTGCGACAGCAACATTACCTGTTCCTGATATACCGTAATTCCGTAGGTTTCTCCCAAATATTCTTCGCAGGCATCCAAATCGTATACAATCGGTTCATCTCCGTTTTTTCGGCGAATAAAGGAAGGAATATATTCTAACGGTCCCGGACGATACAAGGCGTTCATCGCAATAAGATCGGCAAAAACAGTCGGTTTCAGCTCTTTCATGTATTTCTGCATCCCGGGTGACTCGTATTGGAAAATCCCGACGGTTTCACCTCTTTGGAACAGTTCGTATGTTTCCACATCATCAATCGGAAAGTTTTCAGGATCCAGTTCGATACCGGTTCTGTACTTCACCAATTTCACGGTGTCTTTAATCAATGTAAGGGTCTTCAGACCCAGGAAGTCCATTTTCAGCAATCCGGCACTTTCCGCTACAGAGTTATCAAACTGCGTAACATATAAATCCGAATCTTTCGCCGTAGTAACCGGAACGAAATTAGTGATATCATCCGGTGTAATGATTACCCCACAGGCATGGATTCCTGTATTTCGTAACGATCCTTCCAATGTTTTCGCTTGCTGAATTGTTTCACCGGCCAGATCTTCTTCTCTTGCAATTGCAATTAATTCTTTAACCCGATCAAATTCTTCCGATGATTTCAGGGCTTTTTTCACCAGGTCTTCATCTTCCGAAAGGAAACGCGCCAAATTCCATTTGGACGGCATCATTCCCGGGATCAGTTTTGCAATCCTGTCGGCTTCAAACAACGGCAAATCCAATACCCTCGCCGTATCCCTGATCGCCGATTTGGTTGCCATTTTACCATAGGTAATAATCTGCGCAACCTGATTGGCACCATATTTATTGATTACATAGTCCATTACACGTCCACGGCCTTCGTCATCGAAATCGATATCGATATCGGGCATGGATACACGATCCGGATTCAGGAAACGCTCAAAAAGCAAGTCGTATTTAATCGGGTCAATATTGGTAATTCCAAGACAATATGCTACCGCAGATCCGGCAGCCGATCCCCGTCCCGGTCCGACCGATACATCGAGATTTCGGGCTTCGGCAATAAAATCCTGAACAATCAAAAAGTATCCCGGATATCCGGTTTTTTCAATCGTTAATAATTCAAAATCCAGACGTTCGCGAATAGCATCCGTGATTTCCTCATATCTTTTTGCCGCTCCAACATAGGTCAAGTGGCGTAGGAATTTATTCTCCCCTCGTTTTCCGCCATCTTCTTCATCTTCGGCAACCTGAAATTCTTCCGGAATATCAAATTTCGGAAGTAGTACATCCCGATACAGGGAATACGGTTCAATTTTATCGACAATCTCCTGAATATTGATAATCGCTTCAGGCAAATCGGTAAAAAGCTTTTTCATCTCTTCACCTGATTTGAAATAGTATTCCTGATTCGGTAATCCGTAGCGGTATCCGCGTCCTCTACCTATCGGTGTCGCTTGTTTTTCCCCATCTTTTACACACAGTAAAATATCATGCGCATTGGCATCTTCTTTAGCTGCATAATAGGTATTATTGGTTGCTACAAGCTTAATATTATGTTTTTTAGAGAAGGCAATCAATGTTTGGTTTACCCGATTTTCATCTTCCTGATTGTGGCGCATGACCTCAATATATAAATCATCGCCAAACCGTTCTTTCCACCAAATCAAAGCTTCTTCTGCCTGATTTTCTCCGATATTTAAAATCTTACTCGGCACTTCTCCGTAAAGGTTACCGGTTAAAACAATGATATCTTCTTTGTATTTTTCGACTATGGCTTTGTCAATTCTGGGTACGTAATAAAATCCGTCGGTATAGGCAATCGAAGACATTTTAGCCAGATTGTGATACCCTTTTTTATTTTTAGCCAGTAGGACTACCTGATAACCGTTGTCTTTTTTGGTTTTGTCTTTGTGGTTTTCACAAATATTGAATTCACAGCCTACAATTGGCTTCACTTCAACTTCAGTTGGCTCTTCTCCTTTTTCCTCGGCTTCTTTATTTTTAGCTGCCGCTGTTTTATTATGGTTTAATACCGCGCTTACAAACTGAAACGCTCCCATCATATTTCCGGTATCGGTCATTGCCACAGCCGGCATTTTAAATTTTACCGCTTCTTTTACCAGATCGTTAATTCCGATGGTAGACTGTAAAACCGAAAATTGTGTATGATTATGTAAATGTGCAAAAGCAGCATCTTTTAATTCTTTTTTATCCTCTTCCGATACGGTTTGCCGGTTTACAACTTCTTCTTGTTGTAATCGTTTACGAATAGCATCCGAAGCCGCTTTCAGATTGATATGTTGCAATCCGATCAGCTGAATTTCTCTCGGGTGATTCTGACGGAAATTTAAAAAGTAGTCGGCTTCAACATCCAGTTCCTCTTTTGTAAATATTTCCCTTTTTATTAATTCCAGGAAACAGCGTGTGGTTGCTTCAACGTCGGCCGTTGCATTGTGTGCTTCCGCAAACGGTTCACCGAAAAGATATTGGTGTAATTCTGTAAGCGTAGGCAATTTATATCGTCCTCCTCTACCACCCGGAAGTTTAAGCAATTCAGCCGTTACTTCGGTACAAGTATCCAGAATCGGCATTTGAGCCATTGTACTTCCTATATTCATCCTATGGAATTCACATCCCATGATATTGACGTCGAAACCGATATTCTGACCGACAATAAATTTAGCTTTAGAAAGTGCTATATTAAATTTTTCGAGTACTTCCATCAATCCGATACCCTGCTCCATTGCAAGTTCGGTTGAAATCCCGTGAATCCGTTCGGCATCATACGGAATATTGAATCCTTCCGGTTTTACCAGATAGTCCTGATGTTCAACCAGGTTTCCCATTTCGTCGTGCAACTGCCAGGCAATCTGAATACATCGAGGCCAGTTATCGGTATCGGTAATGGGTGCTGACCAGCTTCGTGGCAAACCTGTTGTTTCCGTATCAAATATCAAGTACATAGCTAAAAATCAGAATTTTAAAATCTGTAGTATTTCAAAAAAAGTAATTTTCAAATGTACTGCTTTTTAAAGAAAGAATATAGCAGAAGTTGTTAACAGCACTGCTAACTTCCCCATACCCTGTTTTTAAAAAGATCGAACGTTTGTTTCAGGTGTCGGTTTAGTAATAATAAGATTACTAAAAACAATAATGCATATCCCATCACGGTAAAAATCTCCATATTCGAAAGCAATACTGCCTGTTTTGAAACCGTATTAATCAGTTGCTGAACCGACAACCGATAAGCATCATCCGTTGTATATCCTTTACTAACAAAACTTTGCGTCACTTTTACCAATCGCTCATTTGTTTCCGGACTTTCGGACAACACAAACTGGCGAAGCTTTGTAAAATGTATTTTTTGAAGCATGACCTGCGCATTCTGCATCAGACAAAAGCCGATTGTACTCCCCCAAAAACGGCCTGTTACACCAATTGTCCCGGAAAAAGGCGCGTATTGAACCGGAACAGAAGACACTGTAAACAACACCAGCGGAACAAATAATACACCCACTGCCACGCCTTGTAATATATACGGAATCACAATATCCGACAAGGCTACATCCGGCACAAAAAGAAACGTAAACCAAAAATGATACACTGCAAAAATTAAAAAACCGATACTAAAAATAAGTCGTGTCGCCACACCTTTTGCCAGAAAAATCCCGGCCAGTATCATTCCGATTACATTTCCGATTACATTTAAATACTGTACCTGCGCCACCCGGGAAGGTTCCCAATTCCAGATTGCAAACATTGTACTATGACACATGTTTAGCGTTGCTCTCGAAATATAAAAAATCACAAAAAGAAAAAAGCCGGTTCTAAGATTTGCATAACGAAATACAGCCATATCAAAGCAAGGTCTTTTTACCAATTGCTGACGTACGATAAACAATCCGCCTGTAATTAAGGCTATTATTAACGCCATGATAATCTGCGGTGAATCCAACCAATATTTTCGTTCGCCGTAAATAAAGAAAAATGAGCCGCACAAAATAGCTGTCAGCACTAAAATATAACTCGCCCAATCGACCTGATACAACGGAATTTTTTTATGAAACCGATTATTGTTAAACGTCAGCATTACCAAAGCCACACATAACACCTGAAACAATGCCGATCCGTACGCCATATAAGTCCAGTCGTAATTTTCAAGCAACCAAACCGCTATATTCATTATAAAAGGAGAAGCCAACAACAAGGCTCCGTAATTACAACTAAAACCAATGATCACTGCATTTTTAGATTTAAATCGAGTGATCAACAATTGACGTAGAGGAATCCAGGGTAAAGCCATCAATATTCCTTCGGCCATTCGCAGCATAATAAAAACCGAATAATTATCTGTATAAGCCGACAATATAAACGTGATCGCCGCCAGACTATAAATGACAATAAAATACTTTTTCGTTGGGAAGAATTTAAACAATCGGCTTTCGATCATAATTGTAGCCAAAAAAGTCCCGTATGTCACACATAGCGAAAACTGCAAATCCTCAACATCAACATCGAGAAAACTAGCCGAGTATGTTACATTAGAAGTATAAACGCCCAACAGTACCATCGAATGCAGCATACAAAAAATAAGGATCAGAATAATTGCCCAGTTCGGAACCCAGGGTTTAAAAACACTATTTTGTGCCATCACTATCGGTGTTCCGCGATCACAATCACATTCATCCCCGCTCGTAAAAACCGGGTTTGCTCGTCATTTTCCATCAGTCGGATGCGAACCGGAATCCGTTGTTCGATTTTTACAAAGTTACCGGTGGCATTATCCGGCGGTAACAACGAAAATCGTGCGCCACTAGCCGGTGATAGCGATTCTACCACACCGCGAAAGACACGCCCTTTTACAGCATCCGCTTTTAATTCCACTTCCTGACCAATTTCCAGGTATTGCACCTGAGTTTCTTTAAAATTTGCCGTTACCCATTTCTCCTTACTCACAATCGACACCAATGTCTGACCTTCCTTTACCATCTGACCCGGCTGTATTGTTTTTTTTCCGACCCAACCATCATATGGCGCTGTAATTACAGTATACGACAAGAAAAGAGAAGCATTGTCCGCCAACGCTTTATTCGACTCCACAACCGCCGTTGCCGTTGGAATTTTCGAATTGGCTTCCGCCGTACTCAACGCTGTTGTACGAATCATTTTTCTTATTTCATCATAACGCGCCTTAGCGGTTTCGTAAGCCGCTTTCACTTGTTCCAATTGCTGTTCAGTAGCCGCTTCTTCCTGCAACAAAGCCTTATAACGCTGATAATCCTGACCCGTTTTCCAGACTTCCGTTTTGGCGGCTGCCAATTGCGATTCCTGTACTGAAGCCGTATTAGACACCGTCGCTACATTTTTTTCCAGTACGTTTATATTTTGCTGAGCATTCGTAACATCAGCCAATGCCCGGTTTAAATGCGATTTATATTCCCTGTTATCAATTACAACCAGCGTATCTCCTTTATGAACCAACTGATTTTCTTCGTAACGAACTTCTTGCACAAAGCCCGTAATCCGCGCCATTACCGGAGTAACATACTGATCGACTTGTGCGTCATTGGTTTCTTCATGGTTGTTATAAAAAATCAGAAACCAGATTCCGATTACGATTCCGCTAAAAACGATAATACTTGCGATAACGGTAATCAATGTATGAAAAGAACGATGTGCCTTTGGCCCCTTTTGTGTCCCCATCTTGTAAAACTGTATTAAGAATATTGAATTTGGAATAATCAGTGTAGCATGTCTGCTGTATGCAGTAATTCGTAGTATTTCATTACCGCATCAATTTTTGTGGCCGTATTTTTAAATCGGGCTTCCAGTAAAGCATTGTCGGCATCAATCATTTCGGTAATTAACACCAATTGGTTCAGGTATTTTAATTTAACTATACGGTAATTTTCAGTCGCCAGAGCCAATGCTTTATCCGTAACCGGAATACGCGCCCTCGTTTCCTGATAGTGTGTATAATCTGCAAAAATCGCATCCTCGACGGCATCTTTTATGATTCCGGCCTCCATTTTTTGCTTTTCCAATTGCTGATCGGCTAATCTGGATTTTGTTTTGTTTTTATGCAGATTCGACAGATTAAAAGTAGCTTCTACACCAACCTGTCCCAACGAATAGAGATACGGATCCGGCGGAAAAAACATATAATTCGGATATTTAAAGCTGTAGTTTCCGAAAAGGCTAATCACCGGAAAATAATTTGCCCGTACCCTTTTCTTTTCCAGCATACCGATTTCTACTTCTTTACCTGCCATTTTCATCTCTTCATTATTCATCGCCTCTTTTAAGAAAAATTCATACGTTTCTCCTTTGTGCAATGCAGAAAGTAATTGTGTAGTATCCAATTCTATTTGCTGCTCTTCTCTAAGCTGCAATATAGTTTTCAGATCATGTAGTGCAATTGCGATATTCTTTTGGTTGGTCAGCGAATCCAATTCCCGATCTGACAGTTGCAACTCCGCACTTAACACTTCATTCTTAGTTACCGTACCATGTTTTTTAAATGACTGAACCTCTTTAAGTCGTTCTTTTTCTTCCTTTATACTTTCCGACAGAATGCCCTGAAGTTCCATCATTTTATAAATATTCAGAAAGGAAGCAACCACTCTTAACTTCACATCATTAGCTGTTTTTTCAGCTTTTAATTCCGCTAATTCCGATTCTTTTTCCGCTATTTTTATGGTAGTACGAATTTTATTCCCGGCATATAACGGCATTCGGAATGAGGCCGAAACATCATAAATTTCCGGAATCGTCTTAGTCACCTGCTTTCCCTGAAGAAAGCCACTTTGAAATTCCGTCAGATTCGTAATTCGGGAGTACAGCGAATGCAATTCCACATCCGGTAATCGCAATTCTTTTTTTTCTTTTACGTTTTCCTTTGTGATATGCTTTTCAATAGCCGCTTTTTGAACAAACCGATTGTTCTCCGTTGCCGTTTGTAATGCATCATGCAAGTTTAACCGGGTAACTTGCTGGGCGTTTATTGTAGTCACCCCTGTAATGATCAGAATAGTCCCTAAAAGGCTACCTGAAATGCTCTTTTTTTTGTGGTCTGAAAAAACCAGCCTGTTGCGATGCATAAGTCCATCAATAAATATGGAGCAAAGTTGGCTAGTTTCCGGCGAGTGTTAAAATCTTAAAAAGACAAATATTTATTCATTTCAGCCATTTGTATTATATAAAAAAACCACCTAAAAAGGTGGCTTATTTTATACGATTGTTTTGTATTAATAAATTGGAATTTTATAGAATACTCCGTTTTGATACGATACAATACTATCATTATCATTTCTAGCATGGAATTTGAATTTTCCGGTAATTGTTCCGTTTTCAATTTTCTCAATAGTAATTTCACCATCGCTTCCCTGAACATTAACCACGCGGAATTTCGCCTGATTATCTCCACCAACAATTGTAACGATGTCACCCGGTACATATCCGTTTCCGCGTAAGCTAATCAAAGCATTCGTTACAACACCCGAAGTTGTTAAAACAGCTACCTGTAAACCCGTTCCGGAACCTCCCGTTGTAAAAGCAGCGGTACTGTTACCATATCCCGTTCCTCCGTTTAATAAAGCAATCTTACTTGCCGGTCCGTTAGTAACACCGGTTGTAAAAATATCTTCCACTCCGTTCATAGTCGAGATAAAACTTGCTCTGTTACTTTGATCTGTAGTTCCTAAAGAATAGGTACCATTTTGAAAAGAAGACGTTCTTAAAACCACTTGCTCATCAACAGTGATTCCCTCAATTGTAACCGATCCGTCAGCTCCGATAGAAGCATGAGCATCAGCAGCTCTCCATAAACCATAATTCTTTTCACCCTGAAGAGACGGATCATTAAACTGTACGTTCTCCTCACAAGAAGTGAATGCTGCCATAAGAACTACAAGGGAAAGTATTTTTTTCATTTTAAATTCAAATTAATATTTGGGTTCTTTTATTTCTACAAAAATAGTTTTTTATAGATAATAAGCTAATAAAATCATAAAAAATCACAAAAGTTCTCAACATATCTTGTTTTCAAAACGATAGTTACCGTTTTTACCTCTAATCCGCTCAGAATATTTATATTATATTGTATTCGTTTGTATTTAAAAGTTTTATATATTTGCACCCTTAATTAACAGAGGTCGAGTACCTCAAAATTTAATCACAAGATTATGTCAGTAAAAATTAGATTACAAAGACATGGTAAAAAAGGGAAACCTTTTTACTGGATCGTTGCAGCTGATGCTCGCGCAAAAAGAGATGGTAAATTCTTAGAAAAAATCGGAACTTACAATCCAAACACTAACCCGGCTACTATCGACTTAAACCTTGACAGTGCTGTACAATGGTTACACAACGGTGCTCAGCCAACTGACACTGCAAGAGCTATCCTTTCTTACAAAGGTGCTTTATTAAAACACCACTTAGACGGAGGTGTTCGTAAAGGTGCTTTAACTCAAGAGCAAGCTGATGCTAAATTAGCTGCTTGGTTAGACGAAAAAGTATCTAAAGTTGACGCTAAAAAAGACGGTTTAATCAAAGCTCAGGCTGATGCTAAAGCTAAAGCGTTAAAAGCAGAGCAAGAAGTTAACGCTAAGCGTTTAGCTGCTGCTGAAGAAGCTGCTAAAGCTGCTGAGGCTGCTGCTACTGAAGAAGCTGCATCTACAGAAGATGTTGCTGAAGAGGCTGCTCCTGCTGTTGAAGAAAACAACGAAGAAACTCAAGCTTAATTTATCCTGCGATTTCATGCGTAAAGAAGAATGCTTCTATTTAGGTAAAATCGCTAAAAAATTCAGCTTTAAAGGTGAAGTTCTGGCTTATTTAGACACGGACGAACCTGAAATGTACGAAGAATTGGAATCAGTTTTTGTTGAATTCAACAATAATCTGGTTCCTTTTTTTATTGAAAGCTGTTCGCTACATAAAAACGATTTTCTAAGAATTCGTTTTGAAGATGTAGAAAGCGAAGAGGAAGCCGACAAATTACTCGGATGTCCTTTATATTTACCGCTAAGTGCCCTTCCTAAACTGGAAGGCAATAAATTTTATTTCCACGAAGTTATCGGTTTTGATGTCGAAGACACCCGGCTAGGGTTAATCGGAAAAATCACTTCCATTAACGACAGTACTGCTCAACCTTTATTTGAAATCATTTTTAACGGAATTGAAATCTTAATTCCGATGATTGATAACTTTATTGTTACGATTGACAGAGCGAATAAAAAAGTGGTTCTTAACACTCCGGAAGGTCTGGTTGATTTATACCTGAACAATTAATTCCGCATTATTTCACTATGTTCCAGTTCAAGCAATTCCGTATAGAACAAGATCGCTGCGCTATGAAAGTAGGCACTGACGGCGTTTTATTAGGCGCCTGGACACCGGTTGATCAACAACCTTACAGCATACTTGATATCGGAGCCGGAACCGGATTAATCGCTTTGATGTTGGCACAACGTAGTTTCGCCGAGCAGATTGATGCTTTGGAAATCGACGAAGATGCTTATGAACAAGCTGTTGACAATTTCGAGAGCAGTCCCTGGAACGACCGTTTGTTTTGCTATCACGCCGCTTTGGATGAATTTGCAGAAGAAATTGAAGACGAATACGATCTGATTGTTTCCAATCCGCCTTTTTACACCGATACTTATCACTCTCAAAATGAGCAACGTGATCTTGCCCGTTTTGAAGATGCCATGCCGTTTGAAGAGCTTGTAGAAGCCGCGTCGGTTTTATTATCAGAAGCCGGTGTTTTCTCCGTTATCATTCCTTTTAAAGAAGAAACACGATTTATCGATTTAGCTAAAGAATCGGATTTATATCCTTTTAAAATTACCCGGGTCAAAGGCACTCCGACTACCGAAGTAAAACGCAGCCTGATTGCTTTTTCACGAAACGAAACGCTTCACCCGGAAACTGACGAATTAATTATTGAAACGGCTCGTCATCAATATACTCCCGAATATACCGAATTGACTAAAGACTTCTATCTAAAATTATAAATCACTTCTTTTCTCTTTTCTCTTTTCTCTTTTTTTTTACAAAATGTTACATTAAAAATAAAATGTTGTTATTTTTAACAAGGTTGTGTTTTTTAAATTTTTCACAGATTTTAAACAAAAACATTTTTAAATCACAGATTCTATATTCTTAAATTTTAATTCAAATCTATATTATAGGATGTTATAGTGTTGAAAAGTTGATTTTGTTTCCTTACTTTTGTGAACCAAAATTTATAAACAAATGAAACCAGACTTATTTCAAGCTCCTGATTATTACCTATTAGACGATTTATTATCAGACGAACATAAATTAGTACGTGATGCAGCACGTGCCTGGGTAAAACGTGATGTTTCCCCAATCATTGAAGAATATGCTCAAAAAGCAGAATTCCCTAAACAAATCATAAACGGTTTAGCTGAAATCGGTGGTTTCGGACCTTATATCCCGGTTGAGTATGGTGGTGCAGGATTGGATCAGATCTCTTACGGTTTAATCATGCAGGAAATTGAAAGAGGTGATTCCGGTGTTCGTTCTACGTCATCAGTACAGTCTTCTTTAGTAATGTATCCGATCTGGAAATACGGTAACGAAGAGCAACGTATGAAATACCTTCCGAAATTAGCAACCGGAGAATTTATCGGTTGTTTCGGATTAACAGAGCCGGATTACGGTTCTAACCCGGGCGGTATGGTAACTAACTTTAAAGATATGGGTGACCATTATTTATTGAACGGTGCCAAAATGTGGATTTCCAATGCTCCGTTTGCTGATATCGCTGTAGTTTGGGCTAAAAATGAAGAAGGAAGAATTTACGGTTTAATCGTAGAAAGAGGAATGGAAGGTTTCTCAACTCCGGAAACACATAATAAATGGTCATTACGTGCATCTGCAACAGGTGAGTTAATTTTTGACAACGTAAAAGTACCGAAAGAAAACCTTTTACCGAATAAATCCGGATTAGGAGCACCGCTAGGATGTTTGGATTCTGCACGTTACGGAATTGCATGGGGTGCTATCGGAGCCGCTATGGATTGTTATGACACTGCTTTACGTTATTCAAAAGAACGTATCCAGTTTGACAAACCAATTGGTGCAACACAATTACAGCAAAAGAAATTAGCTGAAATGATCACTGAAATTACAAAAGCGCAATTATTAACATGGAGATTAGGTGTTTTACGTAACGAAGGAAGAGCAACATCAGCTCAGATTTCAATGGCAAAACGAAACAATGTTGATATGGCTTTAACTATTGCACGTGATGCCCGCCAGATGTTAGGCGGTATGGGAATTACAGGTGAATACTCCATCATGCGTCATATGATGAATTTAGAATCGGTAGTAACTTACGAAGGAACACACGACATTCACTTACTAATTACAGGTATGGATGTTACCGGTTTAAATGCATTCAAATAAGATTTACTATTTTATCCGTTATATTTTAAAAAAGAGCTTTAATAAAGCTCTTTTTTTATGGTCAGAATCACCCACTATCAAGCCTATTGATATCCAAATTAATAAAATCAATGTTAAAAGCTATTCACATAACCTTTAGCTTGTTTATTTTTGTAGCAAACTCTCAACAATGAATATAATATCCATCAACAAAAAGATTCAGCCTCAGAAGGACATTCTACTTAACCATCCTTTATACAGTCAAATTCAAAACATAGACGACCTGCATTGTTTTCTTGAAGGACATGTATATGCGGTTTGGGATTTTATGTCGTTACTAAAAGCTTTACAAGCTAAACTTACCTGCACTACAACTCCCTGGTTTGCTACAAAAAATCCGGAGACCCGTTATTTGATCAATGAAATTGTATTAGCAGAAGAATCCGATATTTCACTTGACGGCAAACGTTTAAGTCATTTTGAAATGTATATCGATGCAATGAACGACTGTAAGGCTAACACCACACAAGTGGCTCATTTCCTTGAGAACGTCGTTAGTACACAAAACATTTTTGTATCCATTAAGCAAAGTGATTTACACCCGAATATCAAAGCGTTCCTTGATTTCACTTTTCGTGTAATTGAAGAAGGAAAACCTCATGAAATTGCTGCAGCCTTTACATTTGGTCGCGAAGATCTGATTCCGGGTATGTTTACAGCGATTCTAAAGTATTTTCAGGAGAATTTCCCGGCAACCGACCTTTCCAAACTAGTTTATTATTTTGAAAGACATATCGAACTGGACGCAGATGATCACGGCCCGATGGCTATGCAAATGATCACTGAGCTTTGCGGTAATGATACTGAGAAATGGGAGGCTGTCGAAAACATATCTGTTCTCGCTCTGGAAAAACGCATCGGTTTATGGAATGCGATAGAAGAAAATATCCGCCAGAAAAATATGGCTACTACATAAAACAAAAAACATCCTTTTCAGGATGTTTTTTTATTAATATTCCGGAGCTAATTCCAGCTGTAATCCCTCCAGTGCTTCGGTAATGTGAATCTGACATCCGAGTCGGCTGTTATCCTTAACGTTAAAGGCTTCCGACAACATAGCTTCTTCATCATCATTCATTTCGGGTAATGCTACATCATTCAGTATATAACATTGGCAAGAGGCACACATTGCCATTCCGCCACAAACCCCGATGGTTCCTTCCGGCGCCAGTTCGTAGGCCCGTACCAGTTCCATGATATTCATATTCATATCGGTTGGCGCCTGAACTTCGTGAACTTCCCCTTCCCGATCTGTAATTATTATGGTTACATCCTGAGACATCTTTATTCTATTGATTTTACAACCGCTTTTTCAGCTTCCTTACGGGTACCGTCAAAACCGTCTACACCGCTTACGGTAGTATATTTTAAAACATATTTTTTACCCGGATTCAGCCGGTTAAACACACTCTGACACATTAAAGTTGCTTCGTGGAAACCACAAAGGATTAACTTTAATTTTCCCGGATACGTATTGATATCGCCAATAGCATAGATTCCCTCGATATTCGTTTGGTAATCCAATGCATTGTTTACCTTAATCGCATTCTTTTCGATCTCTAAGCCCCAATTTGCAATAGCTCCTAACTTTGGCGTTAAACCGAATAACGGAATAAAATAATCCGTTTCCACATTCATTCGGGCACCGTTGATTTCGATATCCACCGATTCAATTCGTTCCGAACCTTTAAATCCGACAACTTCTCCCGGTGTTATTAAACGGATTTTTCCGGCTTTTTTTAATTCCTGTACTTTTTCAACAGAATCCAAAGCACCACGGAATTCATTTCTTCTGTGAACCAATGTTACTTCCGAAGCCACATTTGCTAAAAAGATACTCCAATCCAAAGCAGAATCACCTCCACCGGAAATAACTACTTTTTTATTGCGGAATTTCTCAGGATCTTTTACAAAATACTCCACCCCGCGGTCTTCCTGTTCGTAAAATTCCAAATCTTTCAGAATTGGTTTTCTCGGTTCAAAACTACCCAATCCACCGGCAATTGCCACAGCTTTTGCATGATGTTGCGTTCCTTTATCAGTTGTTACGATAAAAGTACCGTCTTCCTGTTTTTCGATTGTTTCTGCTTTTTCATTCAACGTGAATCCCGGCTGAAACTGTTTGATTTGTTCCATCAGGTTATCCACAAGATCTCCGGCCAATACTGACGGGAATCCCGGTATATCAAAAATCGGTTTTTTAGGATAAAGCTCTGTTAATTGTCCTCCGGGTTGAGGAAGTCCGTCAATAATATGACATTTTAATTTTAAAAGACCTGCTTCAAAAACGGCAAAAAGTCCTGTGGGACCTGCGCCAATAATTAGTATATCTGTTTCAATCATTACGTAATGGATTAATTAAGGACACAAATGTCCTTCGAATTATTTTCTTGTTCTATGACAAATATCAAGAAATCCAACGATGGAAGGCATTATACACCTGGTCAGGAAAGAATCCTGAAGGTAAAAAAAGTCCCAACTTCTGACAATCGTCAAAAGTCGGGTACTGTATCCTGAATTTATGCTACGTTAACCACAGTTTCGATCTGCGGTACATATTTTTTGATCGTAGTTTCTACACCGGCACGTAACGTCATCTGATTGACACTGCAAGCTGTGCAGGCACCTTCAAGACGAACTTTTACATGTTTATCGTCTTCAATTTCGATAAGTGTAATATCGCCACCATCCGAATTTAAGAACGGACGAATTTCTTCAAGTGCTCTTTCAACGTTTAGTTTGATTTCTTCTGTTGTCATTTTTATTTCTTTTTTACAGCTGAACATCCAGCCATCGTGGTAATTTTTATTGCTTCTGTAGGTGGCAGACTTTCGTTTCTGCTCACTACTTCCTGAACTACGGAACGAGCCAGTTCTTCGAATGCTTTTTCGATTGGCGTTGCCGTTTGCAAAGCCGCCGGACGACCGTAGTCACCTGCTTCGCGAATACTTTGAACAATCGGAACTTCTCCTAAGAAAGGCACTTGTAAATCTTCTGCCAGATTTTTTGCTCCTTCTTTTCCGAAGATATAATATTTGTTTTCCGGCAATTCATCCGGTGTAAAATAAGCCATATTTTCAATGATTCCCAGAACCGGAACATTAATACTTTCGGCCTGGAACATTGACACTCCTTTTTTAGCATCGGCCAAAGCCACTGCCTGAGGTGTACTTACTACAACCGCTCCGGTTATCGGAAGCGACTGCATAATCGATAAATGGATATCTCCTGTTCCCGGAGGTAAATCCAGCAACATAAAGTCTAATTCTCCCCAATCGGCATCAAAAATCATTTGGTTTAATGCTTTTGCCGCCATTGGTCCTCTCCAGATTACCGCCTGATCCGGACTGGTAAAGAAACCGATCGATAAGATTTCCACACCGTAACTCTGGATAGGTTTCATTTTGGATTTTCCGTCAACCTCAACTGAAATCGGACGTGCTTTTTCCACATCAAACATAATCGGCATAGACGGTCCGTAAATATCAGCATCCAAAACGCCCACTTTAAAGCCCATATTGGCCAGTGTTACTGCTAAATTTGCTGTAATTGTTGACTTTCCAACGCCTCCTTTACCGGAAGAAACAGCAATAATATTACTGATTCCCGGAATTGATTTCCCTTTAATTTCAGGTTTTTCCGGAGCTTCAACTTTTATATTTACTTTTATTTTTGCCTTATCGTATATTTTTTCGTGGATGACTTTCATAATGTCAACCTCAGCGCGTTTTTTGATATGCAACGCCGGATTATGCAACAATAAATCGACCACTACTTCATCTCCGAAAGTGATTACATTTTGAACTGCACCACTTTCAACCATATTTTTACCTTCCCCGGCAACGGAAATTGACTCCAATGCCTTAAGAATTTCTTTTCTATCTAATTTCATTATTTAATTCACTTTAAGCCATTTATTAAGACTGACTTTATATTGCAAAGATAAGATGAAAAGTTCTTAAAATAAAGATAAAGAATTGTATTTGTTTATCGCTCGATAGCTTGATTTCATGCAACTATCCTGAAAAGCCCTGACGACCTGTAATTACAACACTTTCAAAGTATTCGCTTCTTCTGTTTTTTCAATTATATTCAATTCACGATTAAAAAACAACCTCAAAAACAACACTTTATCGGCAAAAAATCATTTTCTTTCTTTTATTTTCAAAAAAAACTGCAACCGAATTAGATCCGATTGCAGCTACAGGTAGTTAAATAAAGTGGATTATTCGTATTTCAGATATTTCAGGATATCAACCCGGGTTGCCTGATACGCTTTTGAAAGCACAATCAGCAAGGTTAACGATAGCAATACTATAAAACCGATAATAAAAGGTAATATCGTAATTGAAATCCGGAAAGCAAAATCTTCCAGCCATTTGTTCAGCAGGTAATAGGCCGGCATCGCAGCAAAGGCAAAACCAATGATACAAAAAACGACATATTGTACCGAAAGATTCTTTAATAACATTCCGGTTTCCGCTCCTAAAGTCCGGCGAATCGCAATTTCTTTAATTCTTCTTTCAATTGAATAAGAAGCCAGTGCAAACAATCCGAATAAAGCAATCGCAATCACGACAATATTAAGCAATGAAAACAAATTACGCTGTTTCACAAAAGTCTCATAGGTTCGCTCAAATTCCTTGTTCACAAAGTCATATTTAAACGGATATTCGGTATCGACTTTCTGTGTCCAGAATTTCTCCATATCAGCAAGCGTCTGATCCATATGCTGCGGGTCTACTTTTACATAAATCCGGTTAATATTAGATTGCATCCACGGAACGGTTTTAATATGAAAGAAAACCATTGGCGGTATTTCCCGCTGTAATCCGTATAAATGGAAATTATCGACTATTCCAACCACTTTTAATTTATGACCGTTCCATTCGATTTCCTTTCCAACCGGATCTTTCTCTCCCATCTTCTCCCATGTTACTTTATTGATCAACATTGTATTAACAGTGTCAGAAGCTAACTCCGGTGAGAGCATTCGCCCTTGAAGCAGTTTTATATCCAGCATATTCAGCAAATCAAAGTCGATTCCCATATTTTGTGCCTGAATCTGGTTATCATTATGCGTAAAACCTGTTGAAGACGAGGCCCCTCTACCGGAAAAATTAAATGTTCCTGCTTCTACGCCCTTAACGCCTTTTATTTTCTTCAATTCCTGCCGGATTGTTTTATATCGGTCGTAATCATTTCCGTCTCTTTTAGTACGATACGGGATTGTTATAACCTGATCGCCTTTATATCCCAATTCCTTATGACTCATATAACGTACCTGTTGGTATACGATATAAGAACCGATAATAAAAAATGTCGCAATAGCAAACTGAAGAATCAACATCCCGTTTCGAAGCCATATTCCGTTTTTACTTCGTCCGAAATTACCTTTCAGCACTTTTAAAGTTTCAAAATTCGACACATATATCGCAGGAAAAATACCCGCCAATGCAATAACCACTACCACGATCAGCAATAATTGCAAATAGAACTGACTTCCGATCATTTCGAGGTTTTTCTCTAAAAACGAATTGTAATATGGTAGCGCAAGTTCCACAATCATCAGCGACAAAATCAAGGCGCCACAAACCACTAATACGGTTTCAAAAACAAACTGCCATACGATTTGCTTTTTAGTAGCTCCTATAATTTTTCGGATACCGATTTCTTTCGCTCTTTTAATCGCATTTGCCGTAGCCAGATTGATATAATTCACAATAGAAAGCACGAGTATCAGCACCGAAAGGCCCATCATAATCCATAAAAACTGATAGTTTCCTTTCCCTTCTGCTAATCCGCTGGTTAAATCGCTTAATCGCGCTTTTGCCAATGGCGTCAATGAAACCTTGATACTTCCGTATTTTTTAATAAACTCCTGTTCCGTAATTCCCATTTCGGCAGCCGTTTTCCGGATACGGTGTTCGTAATAAATTTTTTCAATCTCTTTACAAACTGCATTCACTTTGGCCGGGCTATTGATTTTAAGCATTAATCCATAATTAAAATCGCCCCAGCTTTCGCTTGCCTTATCCATTTTCAAATACAACATCACATCAGGAGCCATCGAAGACTTACCCGGAATACGATATACGCCTCTTACCGCATAGGGTTTACCGTCATAGATCATTTGTTTTCCGATCGGATTTTCATCTTTAAAAAACAATTTGGCGACGTCTTCCGACAATGCTATACTACTCTGATCCTGTATGGCTGTTTTCGGATTTCCGGCTATAAATTCAAAAGGAAAATAGGAAAAGAAATTACTTTCGGCTGCTCCAATTTTCTTGATCATTTCTTTTTTCCCGTTGTAGTTCAGAATCTCTTCCGAATACCATGCCGTATAGTAACAGTAACTTTCAATATTTTTAGAGGATGCCTCCAGAATCGGAGCTGTCGGCGCTACATTCCAGGCCCATTTGCCCGCTTCACCCATATCGTTTATTACTTCATACACTTTATCTTTTTCCGGATTCCATTCGTTATAAGAATGCTCTTCGTTCCAATAGAGAATAGCGAATATCAATCCCGAAATTCCGATGCTCAACCCCAATATATTGAGTATTGAAAACAGTTTGTGTTGCTTAAAATGATACACAAACACGCTTAACCAGTTTTGTATCATCTTTATTTCGCAGTAATAGTTCCTAATGATTTTTTATCGGCCGTAACCGTTTTCGGCTTACCGTAATACTCAATTGCAGCCACCGAGCTTGCTTTCGCATCTAGTTTTTCACTTACGCTAACGCCTACTTTCGAAGCATTTTCCGCCTCAACAATTGCATATTTTGCTTTTAGATCGGCGCCTTTAAAAACAGCAGCCGAATGCGCTTTAAGTTTCATTTCATTGGTGTTTCCGGAAACGGTAGCTTTTGCTGCGCCGGAAAGAGACGCTACCAATACCGTTGCATTGATTTCGCCCTGAAAACCCGATCCGGAATTAAGTTCCAACTGTACATTTTTGGATTTGACATTCCCTTTAAATTGCGCTCCGGACGAAACATCAATCCTGGTTTCATCATTATTACTACTATTTTCAACCGTTAATTTTGCAGCTGATTTAATCTTAAATGTATTAACCGCCGGATTTGAAACGTCAACGCGTAATACTTTAAAATTTTGCTCTCCTTTTCCCGGTTTTACTGTAATTTTTAACACACCATTGTTTACTTCGGTACTAATCTTTTTTAATTTATCAGCATCATCAGTAGTCACTTTTAAAGTCGTTGCTTTGCTTTGTGTATAACGCACTTCTACTCCACTGGACGCTTCTATCGTTTTAAAATCGGCTATCGTTCTGTTTTCGCTTACCTGGGCTTTACAAATGAAGCCGATAAGACTTACGGTTAGCGCTATTACAATTCGTATCATGTTTTTTCTTTTTTAGCAGGTTTTTTTAATTTTCTTTGGCATCGACTAAAACGTCCACATTTCTGGCATTTTGTTTTTCGTTTAGAATTGCGCCGTCTTTCATATAAATTGTTTTTTGCGAAAAGGACGCATCATAATCCGAGTGGGTTACCATTAGAATCGTGGCACCATTCGCATGCAAGTCGGTTAAAAGTTCCATAACCTCGTTTCCGTTTTTACTGTCCAGATTACCGGTTGGTTCATCCGCCAGAATGATTTTCGGATTTGTAATCAACGCTCTCGCTACCGCTACTCTTTGTTGCTGACCACCTGAAAGTTGTTGCGGATAATGTTTTAGCCGGTGTCCCAATGAAAGACGCTCCGCAATCGTTTCCACTCTTTTTTTCCGTTCGGCACTCGCAACATTGTTGTAGATTAACGGCAATTCGATATTGTCATATACCGAAAGCTCATCGATCAGGTTGAAATTCTGGAAGATAAACCCGATATGTTGTTTCCGTAATCGCGCTTTATCATTTTCTTTCATTCCGATGATTTCCTGCTCCAATAACTGATAGCTACCTTCTGTACCACTATCCAAAAGTCCGATAATATTTAAAAGTGTCGATTTTCCACAACCCGAAGGTCCCATTACCGATATAAAATCACCTTCGTTTATTTGTAACGCAATCGCGTTTAAAGCAGCTGTCTGAACTTCTTCCGTTCGAAAAACTTTGGAAAGATTTTTAATGTTGATCATAACTGTTCGTTTTTAGATTGATTGATTTTTATTTGATGTAACGCTATAATGCGTTTTTGATTCTACTTCTTTTGTTTGATTTTTCCGTCATCCGGATAAAATTAATTCTTTTTCTGATTTGCTCTTTTACGGAACGGAAACTGCTCTATTTTTCGAATTGCAAAACAGCTACTTCTTTATAGTCCTGATAAGATGATGTAATTACACTTTCACCTTCTTTTAATCCTTCCAGTACTTCAAAATACAGTGGGTTTTCCCTACCTAATTTGATATTGCGTCGTACAGCTTTGTCTCCGTTGACAACAAAAATCCAGTTTCCGGATGTTTCCTGATTAAAACTTCCTTTAGGCAGTACCAGTGTTTTAACACTTTCAGATAAGGTCAGCTTTACACCAAAACTCAGTCCTTGTTTTAAATCCAGCTCTTTGGCTTGATCGAAGTCCAGTTCGACCAGAAACTTACCCTCTTTTACTTCCGGAATCACTTTTGTAATATGAACCGGAATCTGTTTTCCTTTGTATTCGATTTGTCCTTTTTGGCCTACCGTTACTTTTTCCAGATAAAATTCATCCACTTTAGCCAGTAATTTATAGCCTTGCATCACATCGATTTTTCCGATACTCTCACCCGCCTGATAATTTTTCCCTAAAATCGGTTCGAACGAAGAAAGTCGGCCGGACAAAGGTGCAGTTACCAAAAAGTTTCTCTTATTATCACGCAATATTCCAAGGCTTTTTTCCATTGTGGCAATCGACCGGTTAATTTGCTGAATCTGGATTTGATTGGTTTGTTTTTCCTTTTGTATGCTTTGCTGAATAATATTTTTTCGTTCCTGTTGGTAGCGAAAACCTTCGCGGGTTGTTTCCCATTCGTTTTTAGCAATAATCCCTTTTTTAAACAATTTCTCATTAAGATCATACAATTGTTTCGCCGTGTTATAATCGTGTTCAATGGCAACGAGGTCTTTCGCCAGATTCAGTTCCTGATTTCGGATATCAAGACGTGCTTTATTCAGGTTATTGATTTGTTCGATCATTGATGTTTCCTGTGTCAGATAACTTAATTCCGTATTCGGATTATACAATTTAGCTAATGCTTGTCCTTTTTCTACATGATCTCCGTTTTCAACAAAAATTTCCTGTACCGATCCGCCTTCGATAATATTAACCAAAATAGAGTTTAACGGTTCCACTTTAGCCTGGAAAATGATAAAATCTTCAAAGTAAGCTTTACTCACTGTTTTAATGCTAATTTCTTCTTTTTTTATGTTCAGGCTTTTCTCTTTTGTAATCATAGAATAAGCGAAATAACTTACAATCAAAAAAAGCAGCACAAACCCTATCCGATAGCTATTTTTTTTATTTTTACGAGTGATAACAGTATCCATTGTATTAATTTTTGACACTACATACAGTATCAATTTCGTGCCACAGATTTAAAAATCAAAAACTTACTGATTATCAACCTTTTTTAATTTCGTCATATTTTAGAAGTGTCCGATAATGAACACTTTTTTGACCGAAACCGAACACTCATGAAAAAAACACAAGCGCAGATTCTTATAATTGATGATCAGGATGACATTCTTTTATCCGCAAAATTGTTGCTAAAAAAACATTTTGAGGTTATCCACATCGCAAATTCGCCGAAAAAACTGGTTCAGTTGCTTGCCGATAACCCGATCGATGTCGTACTTCTGGACATGAATTACAGGATTGGCTTTGAAGATGGCCGTGAAGGCATTCATTGGTTAAAAGAAATCAAATTACTTGCTCCGAATACAGTGGTTGTTTTGATGACCGCATTCGGAAAAGTAGAAACAGCCGTTGAAGGTCTTAAATCCGGTGCTTTTGATTATGTTATGAAACCCTGGGACAACGACAATTTACTCACGGTGATCAACAATGCCGTAGCCAAAAGCCGGAAAGAGCATAAAAATAATCCGCTACAACAGCTAGCTGCCCGATCTGTTTTTATCGGTAATTCACCGACAATCAAACAGGCCTATACTATTGCCGATAAAGTAGCCCGTACCGATGCGAATGTCCTTATATTGGGAGAAAACGGAACCGGAAAATATGTTTTTGCCGAGTATATTCATCAGCATTCGAACCGAAAAGACCATCCTTTTATACACGTTGACCTGGGTTCCTTAAACGAAAATATTTTTGAAAGCGAATTGTTCGGTTATGCCAAAGGTGCTTTTACCGATGCTAAAGCGGATACACCCGGGCGTTTTGAAGCTGCACAGGACGGCACGATATTTCTTGATGAAATCGGGAATATTCCTTTACACTTGCAATCGAAATTGCTTCAGGTAATTCAGAACAAAACCGTTACCCGTTTAGGAGAAGCCAAAGCACGACCTTTAAATGTTCGGATTATTACAGCGACCAATCTGGATTTGAAACAGGAAGTTGCTTTTAAAAATTTCAGAGAAGATTTGTTTTATCGCATCAATACGATGACCATTATATTACCGCCGTTACGCGAAAGAAAGGACGATATTATTCCGCTTGCTCATTTTCTATTGTCACAACTGACAGAAAAATACGGTCGAAATACTCTTCTGTTCCATGATAAAGCTTTGGAAAACATGGAAAAGCACAACTGGAACGGTAATATTCGGGAAATGGAAAACCGAATTGAACGAGCCGTCATCCTTTGTGAAGATAATATCATTACTGCCACCGATTTGGATTTAGCATTGATCATTCCTGTAAACAATTCTCAAGAAGACGTACAGCTATCCGATCTGGAAAAACGAACAATCGAAAAAACACTGGCAAAACATCAGTATAATATCAGTAAAACCGCCGAGGAATTGGGGTTGTCCCGCGCTGCGCTTTACCGTAGAATTGAAAAATTCGGAATTGCAACAAACGAATAAACTACAACAAGATGACAAAATCTCTAAAACTTTATACCGCTTTTTTTATTCGGTTATTACTCGTACTGGCGATCGTCATAAGTTGTTTTTTTCTTTTCCAGAAGCAACTGTATTATAGTCTTTTTTGTGGTATTTGTCTTGTTGGCTTACTACTATTGGAATTGTTTTATTTTATTAAAAATGCTTTTTTATTTTACGACAAGACCATTTCGGCCATCTTACAAAACGATTTTTCGGCCAGTTATTCCGATGCCTATAAAACCGGAAATTACAGGAAACTTCATGAATTATACGAAACATTAAAAAACCAAAAAAATGAGATGACGTCAAAAGAAATAATATATCGTACGATCTTAAACAATATCGACAGCGGTGTTTTAATTCTTGAAAAAGCGGAAAACGATTGGCGGATTTTTCTGATGAATGATTATTTTTCAAATCAGTTTACCGTTCCGAAAGTTTCAAAGTGGCATTATCTTAAAAAACAAATTCCGTCCTTTTGTTCGGCAATTGAACAGTTCGGATTTCAGGAAGTAAAAACATCGGTTCAAATCCGTATCAATTCCGATAATGATTATCAAACCTTCCGACTTCAAGCCGCATTAAGTAAGAGCTACGACACCGAATATTACATTATCTTTTTGGATTCGATTCAGAAAGTAATCGAGAAAAAAGAGAAAGAAGCCTGGATTAATCTGATGAAAGTGATCTCACACGAATTAATGAACTCATTAACTCCTATTCGTTCGCTTTCACAGAATTTACAGGAAATTGTAAGCCAGGAAAACCTGACGCAAGAAGATTTTGATGATATCCGCCTAAGTCTTTCTACTATAATCAACCGTAGTGATCATCTTCAGTTTTTTGTCGATAATTACCGAAAATTAGCGATGCTTCCATCCCCACAAAAAGAAAAAATATCGTTGGCATCACTTATAACATCCTGTATTGCCACCATGGCTCCGTTACTTAAAACGCATGGCATTACATTGTATAATAAAATCGACTTTGACCGTTGGCTATTGATCGATCAAAAACAAATGGAACAGGTCATTTTAAATCTGCTGACGAATAGTATGTATGCCCTTTCAGATGATACAACGGATCGAAAAGAAATAGAAATTTCGGCTTCAGTTGCTCATAATCGGGTTTTTATTACAATTGCTGATAGCGGCAGCGGCATCGAAAAAGAGATACAGGATAAAATATTCCTTCCGTTTTTTACAACCCGAATAGAGGGTGCCGGTATCGGACTAACGCTTTCCAAAAATATTGTTGAGGCTCACGGCGGTTATCTTAATTTTCAACGTGACAGTAGTCATACTACTTTTATAATCAGTTTGATTGAAGGAGAAAAATAAGTTTTTACAACATCACTTCCGGTTGCCAGAATATTTTATCGAAATGAACCACCTGATTATTTTTCACTTTAACGCCCTCACTTTCGAGTAATTGTTGCATTAGGTTCGTTCCTTCAAAGTGATGTTTTCCGGTTAGCATTCCGGTTCGGTTTACCACACGATGCGCCGGTACATCATCTTTTCCGTGGGCGGCATTCATCGCCCATCCTACCATCCGGGCTGAGCGCGCTGCTCCTAAAGCTTTGGCTATCGCGCCATAGGAAGTTACCCGTCCGTAGGGAATTTGTCGGACAATAGTATACACTTTTTCGAAAAAATTCTCATTTTCGGCTTTCATTATCCTAAATGATTATTGATCAGTTTGATTAACGTAACGACAGACACCAATCCGGTTATAGAGCCGATAATGTAGTTGATATTGTTCATCAGAAAAGACGGTTTCCCGTTTTCTTTCTTTTTAAAAAAGACGATATAAAAGTAAAATACCAAAAAAGATCCTAGTACGGCACCTAACACAAACAGTGAGATATACGATTGATTAAAGAAAAAATAGCCGTTTCGCGAAAGCCATACGCTTACAAATACATAATAGGGTATCGGAAAAAGATTAAGTGCCGACAATAGCATTCCTAAAAAGAAGCGACTGGTCCGGCTTTTCATTTTAAGTTCTGCTTCCGGTTTTTTCGGTTTATTGGCGATCGTAAAGAAATAGATCGTTAGCAAAACAAAAATCCCGAGACCGATTTCCTGTAACAGGTTGATGATCTCCGGATTTCTGTCGATAAATTTTGCAAATAAAACAGCCAGATAAGTTTGAAAAAGAACGGTCAATGTCGCTCCCAATGCAAACATCATGGCTTTACTTCTGCCATCTCTAACACTTAGTTTTGCGGCCGTCATATTTAGCAAGCCGGGCGGAGTAATTCCGATCGACGCAACGGTAAAACCAAGTATAAGGGGCATGAAATAATTCATTTATTTTATTTTAAATTGAATATACGTAATTGCTTTGTTTTGTTCCAAATATTGTTGCTCATAAAATGTTTGAATTGCGGTTACCACTTCCGGTGCGCCTTCATTTTTATAAACATTATGATTGGCATAAATAACCTCATGTCCTTCACCGTGTAATAATCCAAGGGTATAACCGTGCATAAATTCGCTATCGGTTTTCAGGTTCATGGTTCCGTCCTTTTTCAGGATTTTTTTATACCGCTGTAAGAATTCCGAATTGGTCATTCTGTGTTTGGTACGCTTGTATTTAATTTGCGGATCCGGGAATGTAATCCAGATTTCATCTACTTCTCCTGCATCAAATACATGTTCTATAAGTTCAATCTGTGTTCGTATAAAAGCAACATTCGACAATCCGTTTTCCACAGCCGTTTTTGCTCCTCTCCAGAATCTTGCTCCTTTTATATCGATTCCGATAAAGTTTTTCTCCGGATATCGCGTTGCCAGTCCCACAGAATATTCTCCTTTTCCGCAGCCCAGTTCCAATACCAAAGGATTATCATTTTTAAAAACTTCCTTTTTCCATTTTCCTTTAAACGGAAAAGTTTCCGACACAACCTCTTCCCGGGTCGGTTGAAATACATTTCCAAACGTTTCGTTTTCTCTAAATCTCTTTAATTTATTTTTACTTCCCACGACTAAACTTAAAATTTTGGTAAAATTACGGAAATATCCATGAACTAAAATAGTTTTACTTTGCAGTTATCAAATAAGTTATTAAATATAATCTTATTTACATCGTAAACAATTAGAAACGGTTTACCATTCCCGTTATGCATTACAGGCTTTATCAAGCTTGTTCTTTCAGGGGTTGATTCGTGTCTTTTGAATTGCCCGCGGGGTAAAATGAAAAACTTTTGGAATTTTTGAGACAATGCATAAAGAACGAAAAAAAAGAATCTTAGTAGCTCCTTTAAACTGGGGTCTCGGGCATGCCACACGTTGCATTCCGATTATTGAAGCGTTAGAAAATCACGGATTTCAACCGGTGATTGCTTCTGACGGGGTTGCACTTTCACTTTTAGAAAAAGAATTCCCGCATCTTCAGGCTTTACAATTACCTTCCTATAAAATACAATACGCTCAAAACGGCGCTAATTTTAAATGGAAAATGTTTACCCAGATTCCGAACATGTTTCGCGCGATGAAAGGTGAACGTAAAATGGTGGAGCAATGGATCGAGGAAGAAGCAATCGATGGTATTATCTCCGATAACCGATTGGGTGTTTTTTCTTCCAAAGTACCTTCCGTTTTTATCACGCATCAGTTAAATGTATTAACCGGGAATACTTCCTGGATTACAACCAAAATACACCATCAGTTTATCCGGAAATATAAAGAATGTTGGGTGCCGGATATTGCAGGCAGTCCGAATCTTTCCGGGAAGCTAGGTCATACGGAAACTCCGGTTATGAATGTAAAATATATCGGCCCGTTAAGTCGGCTTCATAAAAAAAACATTGATCCGCTATATGATCTTATGGTTATTTTATCCGGTCCGGAACCGCAACGTACATTACTGGAAGAAAAATTAAAACTGGAACTAAAATATTTCGAAGGTAAGATCCTTTTTATTCGCGGTGTAATCGAAGAAGAACAAACGATTTCACGCCGACTTAATTTTACCTGTTACAACTTTATGAATACAGAAGAGCTGGAAATGGCCTTTAACCAAAGTAAAATGGTTTTAAGTCGTTCCGGATACACCACCATTATGGATTTGGCTCATTTGGGTAAAAAGGCCTTTTTTATCCCAACTCCAGGTCAATACGAGCAGGAATACCTGGCCAAAAAACTAAAGAAAAAGGGATTGGTTCCGTATTCCAGACAAGAGGACTTTAAAGCCAGTGATTTAAATCAGGTGGATTTGTATAAAGGATTAAAGAATATCACGCAGGAAATTACCTGGCGTCAATTATTTTGTCTTTTCGAGCGTAAAGGAAAACTCTGATCCTACTTCAAGTTTACTTTCCACATAAATACGTTCGTCGTGGGCTTCAATGATATGCTTTACGATTGCCAGACCTAAACCGGAACCGCCTTCCGATCGGGCACCGCTTTTGTCGACACGGAAGAAACGTTCGAACAAACGGGAAATATATTGTTTCTGAATCCCTTCGCCATTGTCGTTTACCCGAACAATCACTTTATTGTTCACCAAATCTTCAATACTGATTTCAGTTGTTCCGTTTTCTTTTCCGTATTTAATCGAATTTTCTACCAGATTCGTGACCACCTGTTGTATTCTTTCCTTATCGGCAAAAACCCGAATCGGTTTGGTATATTTCCGATCGAACATCAGCATGATATTTTTTTGATCGGCACGCATTTCCAGCAGATCGAATACATTCTGAACCACATCAACAATGTTGAATTCGGTAAACTCCAGATTCAGATCGCCCGTTTCGAGTTTGGTAATCATATCGAGATCTTTAACGATATAAATTAGTCGCTCTACTCCTTTTTCAGCTCTTTGCAGGTATTTTTTACGGATCGCCTTGTCATTCATCGCACCGTCCAGTAAAGTCAGCAGATAGCCCTGAACGGTGAACAACGGCGTTTTTAATTCGTGAGAAACATTTCCAAGGAATTCCCGGCGGTATTCCTCACGAATTTTTAAAGTTTCAATTTCAATTTTTTTGTCTTTTGCGAATTTTTGTACTTCATTCATCAAGGTAGCCATATCGGTTGTAACCGGCTGACTTCGCAATGTGGACGAATCCAGTAACGACACGTCGTCATAGATTTTTTTAACCCGTCTGTAGATAAAGCGCTCTACACGATATTGCAGTACAAAAAAGGAAAAGAAATAAACGCTTAAAGCAAAAACAATACAGAATTTATAGTTCAGTTCGTAAAACCAATAGGTCAATCCCGCAATTAATAAGGTTGAAAAAAGGGTAATATAAAGTGCAGATTTGACTGCAAATCTGTATGATTTTTTAAAGCTTATGGACATTTATATCTCTAATTTGTAGCCTACTCCTTTGATTGTTTTGAATAAATCGTCACCGATTTTTTCTCTCAGTTTTCGGATATGAACATCGATGGTTCTTCCGCCCACTACTACTTCGTTACCCCAAACTTTATCTAAAATTTCCTCTCTTTTAAATACTTTTCCGGGTTTTGAAGCCAACAGATAGAACAATTCAAATTCTTTACGCGGCAGGATAATTTCTTCTCCTTCTTTTACAATTTTATATTCCTCACGGTTGATTTCAATCTCACCTACTTTCAGCACATCACCCTGTTGCTCTTCTTCTTTTAAGCGGCGCAATAACGCTTTTACCTTACTCACCAAAACTTTCGGTTTAATTGGCTTTGCGATGTAATCGTCGGCTCCGGCATCAAACCCGGCTACCTGTGAATAATCTTCACTTCTTGCCGTCAGGAACGTAATAATAACGTTAGACAGTTCCGGAATTTTACGAATATTTTCGCAGGCTTCCATCCCATCCATTTCGGGCATCATCACATCCATAATGATCAACTGCGGCAGCTCTTTTTTTGCTTTTAAAATGGCTTCTTTACCATTGCTTGCCGTTACTATCTGATAACCTTCCTGTGATAAATTGTACCCTACGATTTCGAGGATATCCTGCTCATCATCAACCAATAAAATCTTAATGTCTTTTTTCTTCATAATGGACACGCTATGTGTGTTTTCGGGTTGTAAAGGTAAAGATAATACAAAACGATTATATGTGTTAACGATTATTTAATCTGTTAACGATTTCGTAATAAATACGGAACAAAAGCATAACGGGCCGCTAACTTCAGGTTAACTTTCAAAGGGTTCCTTTGCGCAAAATTTAATAAACAACAACACACATGAAACTTAAGTTATTATTAATCACATTATTATTTACGGTCTTTGCCTTTGCCCAAAAGGGAACTGTTAAAGGTACCATTACCGATAAAGAAATGAATAATGAACCGCTGCCCTTTGCCAGTGTTACTATTAAAGGCACGACAATCGGAGCCAATACAGACGAAAAAGGAACTTTTAGTTTAAGCGTTCCGGAAGGGAACCATACATTAATGATTGCATTTTTAGGATACGAAACTATCGAAGTTCCGTTTAAAATTGCATCAGGAGAAACCAAAACAATTGACAAAGCTTTAGGTACCGCAGGTGTACAGTTAGAAGATGTGGTTTTAAAAATCGAAACCAACCGTCAGAAAGAAAGTGCGCTTTTGGTTGAACAGAAAAAAGCCATCGAAATAAAACAAAGTATCGGAGCACAGGAACTTTCCCGTAAAGGGGTTAGCGATGTTGCTACTGCCGTAACCAAAACAACCGGTATTACCAAACAGGAAGGTA
Organism: Flavobacterium cerinum; assembly: GCF_024496085.1. Lineage (NCBI taxonomy): Bacteria > Pseudomonadati > Bacteroidota > Flavobacteriia > Flavobacteriales > Flavobacteriaceae > Flavobacterium > Flavobacterium cerinum. The sequence continues at coordinate 390,816 of NZ_CP101751.1, forward strand.
CCGGAAATATTTATGTAAGAGGTTTGGGTGACCGTTACAACTCTACTACAATGAACGGCTTACCGATTCCTTCCAACGATCCGGAAAAGAAAAACATTCGTTTGGATATTTTCCCGACTGATATTGTAGAATATGTATCGATTGACAAAGTGTACAACGGTAAAACTTCCGGTGATTTTGCCGGTGGTAACGTTGATATTACTTCCAAAGACTATAAAGGAAAAGGATTTTTAAGACTGGATATTGGTGCTAATGCCAATACTAATGCACTTGCAGAAGACAATTTCCGTCTTCCGAAAGGTCCGAACAGTTTCGGATTCAGTAATCCGGCTAATCCAAAAACGATTTCTTCTTATGATTTCAATACCTTACAATTGGAAGGAAAAACACCAATGGCCGGATCTTTCGGAATTTCAGGTGGAAAATCTTTTGACATCGGTACAGAAGGAAAACTAAGCATTTTCGCTACAGGATCTTTCGGAAATGAGTATACTTCAAAAAGAAACGGTAGCGCTAAAGGAAGTGTTAACGGTGACGGAAGTTTAGTTAACCGAAACTTCAACTCCTTCTCTTCAATGGGGTATAACACAAACACAACCGGATTAGTAAATGTTGGTTACAAATTCAACAACAACCACAAAGTAAGTTTCAACTCTTTATTCATCAACTCATCCAGTCAGGTTAAAGATGAATATTATGGTTATATCGCCGACCTTGCTGACGCGGGTAACGGATTGATCCGTCGTTCAGAATATGTAAAAAATACGTTATTTGTAAACCAGTTATTAGGTGAGCATACAATCAGCAACCGTTCTAAATTCAACTGGGGCGTAGCACAAAACAATATTACAGGAGATACTCCGGACAGGATGTATAACACTCTAAGAAACACCGATAACGGTTATACCATTATCAGTCAGTCAAAACCGGATAATCATCGTTATTTCCAACGTTTGAAAGAATATGAAACTGTTGCTACTGCTTCCGTTGACTATAAATTCGGCAAAACCAGCGAAGGCGACTTTAAAGGTAAATTTACAGCAGGTTATAACGGTCGTTTTAAAAACAGAGATTTTAAAGCTACTCAGTTTAACTTTAAAACATTCGGACCTTACACTACTACAATCGTAGATCCTCAAAATCTGGATTCATTCTATAACCAACAAAATTTAAACAATGGTTATTTTGAAATCAGTACGTTTGTCGGAAATGCCGAAATCAGCAATGCTTTAGATCCTCAGAAATATACCGGAGAGCAAATTATTCACGGCGGTTATTTAAATACCGAATACAAATTCAACTCTAAATTAACAGCTGTTTTAGGTTTACGCGCTGAGAACATTTCACAAAAGGTAGATTGGAAAACCCAATTGGATCCGGTTGGCGATAAAGACGAATTCAAAAAAACAACGTTTCTACCTAACTTAATCATGAAATATGAACTAAACGACAAACAAAACCTTCGTTTAGGATTAAGCAAAACTTATACATTACCACAGTTTAAAGAAAGAGCCTTATTTATCTATGAAGATGTAACCGAAGTAAAAGTAGGTAACCCGGATTTATATCCATCTGACAACTACAACTTAGATATTAAATGGGAAATGTTCCCTAAAAGCGAAGAGTTATTATCCTTCACAGCTTTCGGAAAATATATCCTGAATCCGATCAATGAAGTAACGATTGCTTCTTCAACCAATGATATTTCATTCTTAAATACAGGTGATCGCGGTTATGTAGCCGGAGCTGAAGCTGAATTCCGAAAATTAATTTTCGAATCCGGTGAAGCGAATTCTAAAAAATTAACAGCCGGTGTAAACGCTTCTTATATGTATACAACTCAGGACTTAAATGCCTCAAAAGTAGACAAAGAGACACGTTACAATGTTGACTTTACAAAATCGAAAAGTGCATTTACAGGAGCCTCTCCATTATTATTAAATGCTGATGTTACCTTCTTCAAAGAATGGAACAACAAAGAATCCAACATTTCAACAACACTAGCTTATTCTTACTTCTCTGATCGTATCTATGCATTAGGAACCAATATGCGTGGTGATCAGGTAGACAAAGCAGTGGGAACATTAGATTTTATTGTAAAATCGAAGATCAATAAAAACTTAGGTTTCGGATTAATGGCTAAAAACATTTTAAATCCTAAAATCGAACGCGTACAGGAAAACAACAATGGTGACGTTACGTTATTAACCTATACCAAAGGAATGAACCTGGGTTTCAACATCAACTACCAGTTTTAATTCCAAAACACAATATATCTGAAGGAGCGCATGATCGCTCCTTCTTTTTTTAAGTAAAGTTTGCTTAACAAACGAAACATTCACTTAATAATTACTTCTTCATATATTAATCCAACCATGACAATGGCTTAACCTCTGTATAAAAAAATCACAGCACTTTTGCATCAAGACATAACTAAAAAATTATTTAGAAAAAAAATGAAAAATTCAATTGTAAAATTATTTGGGATTTTCGCAGTAACTACTGGAATCTTAACAAGTTGTTCTTCTTCTGACGAGAGCACACCAAGCGCACCTTCATCTTCTTTCGTAGCTAACGCTAACGATTTTAAAGGTGTAATCACTGATGGTGTTGTAACTTTAGTTGCCGGAGCTACTTACAAGCTTACTGGTAAAATCCAAGTAAATAGCGGTGCTACTTTAACGATCCCTGCCGGAACAAAAATCGAAGGTACAGGAGGAACATCTGCTTATATTGCAGTAGCACAAGGTGGTAAAATCAACATTTTAGGAACAGCTGCTAACCCGGTAGTAATGACAAGTGGTTTAGCTACTAAAAATGCTGGTGACTGGGGAGGTTTAGTAATTTGTGGTAAAGCTCCAATCAACAGAGGAACAGTAACAGCTCAGTCTGAAGTTGCAGATTTAACTTACGGAGGAACAGTAGCAAACGATAATTCCGGTGTAATCCAATATTTAAGAGTAGAATATTCAGGTGCTGCATTTAACACTGAAAAAGAATTCAACGGTATTTCTTTCTTCGGAGTTGGTTCCGGAACTGTAGTAGAAAATGTAGAAGTATATCACGGTGCTGATGACGGATTCGAATTTTTCGGAGGAACAGTTAACACTTCAAACTTAATCTCTATCGGAAACGAAGATGATCAATTTGACTGGACAGAAGGATGGAACGGTACAAACACAAACTGGTACGGTAAACTTGCTTTCGGAAAAGGAAACAGAGGTATCGAAGCCGACAACTATGAGTTCAACTTTGACGCTAACCCGGTATCTAATCCTAAAATCACTAACTTAACTTTAATCGGAGCCGGAAGTTCTGCTGATGCAACAGCTTACCCAGAAAACCAGGCTTTAAAATTAAGAAGAGGAACTAAAGGAATGTTCAGCAACGTAGTGTTGAAAGATTTCAAAACAGGATATGATGTTGAGCACGATCAAACAATCTCTTTCGTAGGCACTACTTTAAAAGGGACAAACACTAAATTCGAAGGAATCGGATCTAACGCTAAAGGTAAGAAAACTGACGGTAATAACGCTGACGTAGCCGGAGTATTCACTGAGTCTGCTGCTGCAACAGGAGCCGGAAACGGAACTGCTGCTCCAAGCTGGGCAACAGGATGGACAGTTGGATTCTAATCTTTACAAAAAATAATCTTTTTCAAAAAAATATCTCTCTTTCATAAGGGGGATATTTTTTTTGGCATAAGTTTTGAACTTTTTTTCATATCTTTATACCCTATTTAAACCTATGAAGAAAAATTACTTTTATATTATTTTAGTTGCCTTTTTTATGTTTTCCGTGGATTCATTTGCACAGGAATCAAAAGGTTCTTCGGGTACCACTATCGAGGGTCTGAACATATATCCAAACCCGACCAACGGTGATAAAATTTATATCACCTCAAAATCATCTCAAGATAAAGAAGTTGAAATTTTTGACGTATTAGGAAAGCGCATTTTACAGGCCAGTTTAAACTCAAAAGAGCTTAATATAGCCAACTTAAACGCCGGTGTATACATCATTAAAATAAAAGAAGGTGAAGCTTCTGCAACAAGAAAGCTTATTATCAAATAGTTAACAAAGCGTTATTTCTTACATTTAACCATAATTTTACATTAAAAGTTTTCATTTATCACGAAATACTTCTTAACTTTGTTGTCCACTTTTTAAAAAACAATTCAAAACATGAAAAAACTTTACACTTTATTAGCAACTGTTGCATTATCGTATGCTGTCAATGCTCAAAACTTAATAACCAATGGTGGATTCGAAAACTGGACAGCTGGAGCTCCTGATTCATGGACTGTTACTGTTCCTGCTAATGGCGGATCTGTCACTCGTGAAACTGCTGCTGGTAACATCCACGGCGGTACAAGTTCAGCTAAATTTACAGCACCTGCCGGAACAGGTAACGTAAGAGCTGGTGTTGCTGACTTCGCAGTAGTTGCTGGTCACCAATACACATTGACTTACTGGTACAAAGATGAAACCGATAATGCTAAAGGAAGACACTGGGGAGCTTGGAGAACAAGTTCTGCCGCTATTACTGACACTTCTTTGCAACCTGATTACTATGGTAACACTACAGGATGGCAGCAAGTTACCGTAACTGCTACTGCTCCTGCTGGCGCAACAATCTTACGTTTTGATTTCCGTGTATACCAAGACACTGGTAACTCAGGAGCTATCTATTATGATGACGTAACATTAGTAGACAATACACTAGGTTTACAAGAAAATATCATCGCTGGTTTAAAAGTATATCCTAACCCGGTATCAGGAAACAACTTTTACATCGCTTCTGACGCTTCTGCTGTAAAATCAGTTGTAGTTTACGATGTTTTAGGAAAACAAGTGATCAACACTCAAGTTGAAAACGAAGCTGCTATTAACGTTTCAAACTTAAACGCTGGTGTTTATATCGTTAAAATCACTGAAGAAGGAAAAACGGCTACTAGAAAACTAGTGATCAAATAATTTTTCTTCAAAAATATATTTAAGCACCAACAATGTTGGTGCTTTTTTTTATGCCCTAAGCTCAAAATTTAAACAACCCTTTACTTTAAGGTGATCAAAAGAAAACATCCAGGTACTATCTTGCCAATAAAAAACCATGAGACAATTTTACCTGATTTTATTTAGCATCGCATTAAGCGTAACCACTAACGCCCAAACGAACTTAATTCCAAACGGGAATTTTGAAACCTGGACTAACAACACTACTCCTACCGGATTTTCATCTACAAACACAGAAACTTTCTCTGCTAATAATTTTATCACCAGAGAATCCGGCATCATCAAAAACGGGGCTGCTGCGGTAAAGCACCAATCCCAAGACGACACACAAACTTTAAGTCCGGACAACCTGATTCCGGTAATTCCCGGAAACAATTATACGATTTCCTACTGGTATCTGGACAATGACACCAAAGCCCGTACCCGCGCCTGGCATTCATGGGTTAGCATTTCAAACGGCAATGAAATGGAATTAACAGACCATCGTGATCAATTACATCCAACCACTTATTCCAGCAACAGCGCACAATGGGTTCAGGTTAGCTTTACTTTAACAGCACCTTCTAACGCTACTCATTTCCGTTTTCAGGCTCGCACTTACAGACAATCCGGAACAAGTGTAGGAGGTTATATTTATTATGACGATTTCTCGATGGTAAACAACACACCGATGGGATTAACGGATCATCAAATAGACGGCTTAAAATTATATCCGAATCCGGCCGGCAACAATGATAATCTTTATATCACTTCGACTACAGGATCTGACAAAACAATTGAGATTTATGACATTCTGGGAAAACAAATTCAAAATATAAAAACGGAAAGCAACAGCCCAATCAGTATTTCCAACCTTACTACAGGCGTATATCTTCTAAAAATTACAGAAGAGGGAAAAACCGCTACTCAAAAGCTGATTATTAAATAAATCCCATATCCTTAACCTTACCCGGCACCAACATTAGTTGGTGCTTTTTTGTTTTAAAACACAAAATGTTATTTTCAAAACAATGAATTATTTTCCTTAATTTGTCAGAAATTTTTTAAATCTATTTATATGAAAACAAAACTACTTTTAACAGGGTTCTTTTTAAGCGGATTTCTATCATTAAATGCACAAAACGTAGCTTCTAATTCAACCGTCACAAGTGGTGGCCTACAATCCGGTAGTAATGGAGAAGGCAATACTTTTTATGGTTATCAAGCCGGCATGTCAACAAACAATGTTACATTCAGCGACAACACCTTTATTGGCCACTCAGCCGGAAAAACAAATACTTCCGGCAAACAAAATGTCTTTATCGGAAATCATTCAGGCATAGACAATATAACAGGAACAAACAATCTCTTTATTGGCTATGGTTCTGGCTCTAATAATACTACGGGCAATCAAAACACATATATAGGCAGCCTAGCCGGTGCATTTGCCCCTGGAACCACAAACACCTTTATAGGATATAATACAGGGCGAGAAAACCAAGGCAACAACAATACATTCATTGGAGCAGGAGCGGGAGCAGAAACCACAGGGTCAGGAAACGTTTTAATTGGAACAAACGTTGCATTAAGCTACAATATTGACAATAAGCTTTACATTGACAACAAAGAAACTGATACGCCTTTAATATGGGGTGATTTTGTAACCAGTCAATTAAAACTAAACGGAAAAGTAGGTATCGGAACTAATTTTGGCAACTTCCCAACAACAGCTGGTGGCGTTAATCTAAACAATTATAGTCTTTTTGTAAAAGGAGGTATTTTAACAGAGGAAGTCCGTGTTAACCTGCAATCTGCCTGGGCGGATTATGTATTTCAACCGGAGTACCAATTACCTACACTAAACGAAGTAGAAAAACATATTCAGGAAAAAGGCCATTTAATAAATGTTCCGTCTGCCGCACAAGTTGCTTCACAAGGAATTGCATTAGGAGAAATGATAAAAATTCAACAGGAAAAAATCGAAGAATTAACCCTGTACATCATTGAACAGAATAAAACCAATGAAAAGCAAGCTAAAGACATTGAAGAATTAAAAAAGCTTGTAAACAACCTGACAAATAACAAATAATCCTTTAACAGCATGAAAAAACAATACCTTACTATCCTTATAGTGCTGTTAATCGCCATAAAAGGATTTGCACAATCGGAACCCTGTCTTACCGATGAACTGATGCGCAATGCTATAAAAGAAAATCCTTCGCTCCAAAATTATCTGGACGAGATGGATCGAACAATAAATCAGACTTCGAATTCAAGCTCAAAATTAGCATCAACCTCTATGATAACCATTCCGGTTGTTGTCTATATTATTCACGGTGGCGTAAATAATCCTGAAAACATTCCTGATTGCCAGGTTAAGTCGCAAATTGACGCGCTAAATTCTTATTACAATCCATATGGTCTCAATTTTTGTTTAGCCACCAAAGCCGGCAATAACCCAATACCTTCTGCCGGAGGCGTACAAAATACTCCCGGAATTATCCATCTCCAAAAACCAACTCTTACGGATCATGATACCCAAACTGAAATAGAAGCCCTTGTCAATACTTCTTCGAGTTTAATATTCCCAAACAAATATCTGCGCATATGGGTAGTCAGAAGTATTAACGATCCAAATCAATCCGGAACTGTACTTGGTTACTCAATGCATCCCGGAACATCTGTGATTTTTGACGGAGTTGTTATTCGATCTGATGTTTTTGGCAGCATCAATCATTGCGCCGGCTGTAGCTCTAATTGCACAAACTTGAGACCTTTAAAAAATCAAGGTAAAACATTAGTACACGAAATCGGACATTATCTGGGATTATACCACACTTTTCATAATGGCTGTGAAGGAATGGATCCAAACACCTGTAACACAAAAGGGGACAAAGTATGTGACACGCCACCAACAAAAAATCCAAACTTTAGTTGCTCACCAATGGATAGTTGCAACGAAACAAATAATTTACCTGATGACATTCATAACTATATGGACTATGGAGACAATACTTGTCAAAACCATTTTACTCCAGGACAAATACAACGAATGTCAGCCACCTTAACAAACTACAGGAGCGAACTGTTTAGTTCGGCAAATTTAATCTATACCGGCATCTGTAATTATCAAAACTTACTGGTTGCTGATTTTACTGTAAACACCTATTCTCCTTGCGTTGGCAGTCCTATAACTTTTACACCAATCGCTACGGGAACTGGGATTACCTATCTTTGGGATTTTGGTGATCCGGCATCCGGAACAAACAATACTTCTACATTACAAAACCCATCCCATGTTTTTTCCGCTGTCGCTAATTCCCCATACACTGTCAAATTAACTGTAACGAGAGGAACAGAAAGCACCTTTTTTATCACTCAGATCTACCCAACAGTATGCACTCCGATAAACAATAGTGAAAGCACATGGTACTTTAGTCATCATAATGATTTAAATTTTAGCTCCGGAACACCTGTAAACAATTCTATATTACCTATTACAGTAGCATTTAATGAAGCTTGCGCGATACAAAACAATACATCGGGTAATGTTTTATTTTACACTAACGGACAAGACATATGGAATAGCACTCATACAAAAATCAATACAGGCAATAATCTAAAAGGGAATTTAAGCTCAAAACGAGGAGCAATAATCACACCCAATCCATCTAATAGTTCACAATATTATATTTTCACAACCGATTCTGAAAGTAATTCAAATGGTTTTAGATATACAATAGTTAATGTGAACGGAAGTACCGTAACGCTATCTCCCACCGTCAATCAACCCGTTCCGGTACCTGCCGATTATTTAGTCGGAGGCATCAGTGCAGCAATTGGAGGTGAAGGTGTAACTGCTATTCAAAACTGTAATGGATATTGGATTATCACAGTATTAAAGAAAAATTCAGGCTATTATCTTTGTGTCTTCTCATTGAGCTCTTCCGGATTGAGCTTTACCTCCGAATTCGCTTACCCGACTAGCACAATAAGCTTTCAAGCCTATATAGAAGTTGCTCCGAATGGTAACAAACTCGTTTGCTCCGGAATTGAAACAAATGGATACATTTTTGACTTTGATAAATTCTCAGGAACCATAAATAATCCTAAACCCCTGGACACTACAAATGGTTTTGGTGCTGCATTTAGTCCCGATTCAAATTTACTCTATGTAAATAATGGTTCAAGAATTTTCCAATACAATGTCGGCGCTGCAAATATTGCAAACGCAAGATCCAGTATAGCCTTTATAATGAATCAGATTGGGGATTTTCAGATGGGACCGGATAATAAAATTTATATAAGCCTTTCAAACATCAATAAATTAGGTGTTATACACAGTCCTAATATTCCTGTTTCCGAATCCACTCCAAATGCTTGTCTATTTACCACAAACGGGCCGATAGTCAGCAATAATCTTTCTTATGGATTACCCAACATGATAAATGCAAAATTAGCCAGTACTTACAACAACACCATAAGTCATAGTGCTAACGGATGTCTAACCTACAAATTCAACGCAAATGTCTGTGCTTCGACTTTTAGCTGGAATTTTGGAGATTCAGCATCAGGAGCAAATAACACCTCAACTCTGGCTAATCCATCACATACTTTTTCAAGTGCCGGTACCTATACCGTAACTTTGATTTCCGGCGGAAGTACAATAACAAAAACTATTACTGTAGGTATGGCAACCGCTACTATCTTAGGCAGTACATCAGCCTGTTCAACAAACAGTAATGCAACAAACAACTTTGTTATATTGGAAGACGGACAAAGAGCACAATGGTCAATTACATCAGGAGCAGGAGCAATTAACGGTTTAAACAATCAATCCAACGTGCTTATTAACTGGACTTCATTACCGGGTACCATTTCGGTAACCGTTACTGATATTAACGGTTGTAGCAGCACGGCTACCAAAACGATTACTGCTAATTGCAACCCAACAACTACCTGCGACAGTGATCTGGTTTTAAACATTACCGAAACAGCGAACACCACACATCAGGTTTCAAACAGCATTACTCTAAATAATAGCTACACAGTAAACAACGGCGTCACGGTAAATCTAAAAGCCGGCAATACCATTGTTTTCAAACCGAATAGTGTAATAAAAAGCGGTGCTATTATGTTAGCTAAAATTGAGAATTGTCCGGAACAAAAAACGGAAATCGAAGAGTTAAAAATGGCTCCTGAAGTTTCTTTTGGCGAAATCAGACTCTATCCGAATCCTACTACAAGCCTACTAACAATTGAAACATCGGGTGCACCAATGACGGAGATCACTATTAGTTCTTTTGAAGGAAAATCCATTTTCATTTACAAGCTAAAAGAAAGCACACCCCTATATCAGATTGATATAGCCGATTTACAAAACGGGATTTACTTCCTGACAATCAAATCAAGCACTGGCGAACTAGTAACAAAAAAAATAATTAAACAATAACATATTATGTCCTCTAAATATTTCATAACTCTCAGTTTGACATTTGCAATCAATATTATAAACGCTCAAAGCATTGCGACTTCATCAATAACAAGTGGCGGACTTGAAGCAGGATCTAACGGTCAAAAAAATGCTTTTTATGGTTATCAATCCGGTAAAACAAACACTTCTTCCGGTATTTCTAATTCTTTTTTTGGGCATCAAACCGGAATCGCAAACACAAATGGCCATTCAAATACTTTTATTGGAAATGCTGCCGGCATTACTAATACTACAGGGGCATCAAATGTCTATCTAGGACACGAAAGTGGAAAAGCTAATTCTAGCGGAAATGAAAACGTTTATCTTGGTGTTTATGCTGGTGGCGAAAATGAAAGCGGTAGTGGCAATACTTTTATTGGTCATAATGCCGGTGGCGAGGCACAAGGTTCCAACAATATCTTTATAGGCAGCTATTCAGGTTATTACGAACACACTAGTAACAAATTAATCATTAACAACAGCTTCAATACAAGTCCCCTTATTTGGGGTGACTTCACCTCAGATCTACTAAAATTAAACGGTAAAGTAGGTATCGGCTCCGGCTTCGGTAATTTCCCGACAACAGCCGGAGGTGTAAACTTAAACACTTATAATTTATTTGTTAAAGGAGGTATTTTAACTGAGGAAGTCCGTGTTAATCTTCAATCTGCCTGGGCGGATTATGTTTTCCGACCGGAATATAAATTACCAACTCTGACTGAAGTTGAAAAACATATTCAGGATAAAGGACATCTGATTAATGTTCCGTCTGCTACACAAATTGCCGTAGAAGGAATTGCATTAGGTGAAATGGCAAAAATTCAGCAGGAAAAAATTGAAGAACTTACACTTTATATTCTTCAGCAAAACAAAATAAACACAATTCAAAATGAAAGATTGGAACAACAATCAAAGGAAATAGACGATCTTAAAAAACTCGTACAAAGCCTGATTGAAAAAAAATAAACCAATCCGATTCCATCTTTTTCAAAAGCATCAGCCATAGCTGGTGCTTTTTTATTTTGTATTTTTGTCAAAAAGCATTGCACTTGATTACTTCAACCGATATATTTCAAATCGCATCCAAAAAGGAATTTGAAAAAACCACACTTAAAGTTTTTCGTCACCAGTACGACAACAACAGCGTATACCGGGACTTTTGCACCTTTTTAAAAAAGGATAAAACGAATGTCAAACAAATTAAAGACATTCCTTTTTTACCGATCCAGTTTTTTAAAAGCCATGAGGTTTTAAGCAGTACCGATCCGGCCCAAACCGTCTTTACCAGTAGCGGCACAACGGGAATGAGTACCAGTAAGCATTTTGTAACCGATTTGCGGTATTACGAAGAAAGCTTCCGATTGGGTTTTTCGCAATTCTACGGTAATATTGAAGATTATGTCGTTCTGGCATTACTTCCATCCTATCTCGAACGCGAAGGATCATCCCTAATTTATATGGTAGACGATTTAATTGAGCGATCCAACCAACCGGATAGCGGTTTTTATCTGAACAATTACGATGAACTGATTCAAAAACTGATCACTCTGGACAATCAGGGACAAAATATTGTTTTAATCGGAGTTACCTATGCCTTATTGGATTTAATCGAGATGCATTCTTTTGAGTTAAAAAACACCATTATCATGGAAACCGGCGGAATGAAAGGACGTCGTAAAGAAATCATCCGCGAAGAGTTACACGATATTTTATGCAAAGGTTTCGGCGTTTCTGAAATTCATTCTGAATATGGAATGACAGAATTATTATCGCAGGCCTATTCACTGGGTGACGGTGTTTTCGAATGTCCGCCGTGGATGGATGTATTAATACGCGATACAGAAGACGCTTTGTCTTATATTGAAAATGGTAAAACAGGCGGTATAAATGTAATCGATCTGGCCAATATTAATTCCTGTTCGTTTATTGCCACACAGGATCTCGGCAAAAAATACCCGAACCAGTCTTTTGAAGTATTGGGTCGCTTTGATAATTCCGACATCAGAGGTTGTAATCTGATGGTTTTATAAAAAATATAAGGGAGCTTAAAGCTCCCTTATATTTTTTATACAGCACGAATCACAAAATAATTCTTTTTCCCTCTTTGCAACAACACAAATTGTCCGTTGATAAGATCCGTATTTGTGATCTGATATTCTTCATTCACTTTTTCTTTGTTCACCGCAATCGAGTTTTCCTTTAAAGCTCTACGCGCTTCACTGTTGGAAGCCAGAAAACCGGATTTACCGGATAAAGCTTCGATAATACCCAATCCGGATTCGATTTCCACTTTAGCAATTTCAGCTAACGGCACTCCGTCGAAAACATCCAGAAACGTTTTTTCATCCAATAATCTTAAATCTTCCGATGTTGAATTCCCGAACAAAATATTTGACGCTCTGATTGCATTTTCCAACTCCGCCTTAGAATGTACCATAATGGTAATTTCTTCCGCCAAACGTTTTTGTAATGCTCTTAAATGCGGCTCATTTCTATGCTGCTCGGTTAACGTTTCGATTTCCTCTTTTGTAAGGAACGTAAAGATTTTGATATATTTTTCAGCATCCGCATCGGATGTATTCAACCAGTATTGGTAAAATTTATACGGCGAGGTTCTTTCGGCATCCAACCAGATATTTCCTCCTTCAGATTTTCCGAATTTCGTTCCGTCTGCTTTGGTAATTAACGGACAAGTTAACGCATACGCTTTTCCGCTTTCTTTACGGCGAACTAATTCTGTTCCGGTAGTAATATTACCCCATTGATCACTTCCACCCATTTGTAGTGTACAATTTTTTGCTTTATACAAATGCAAAAAGTCATACCCCTGAACCAGCTGATACGTAAATTCAGTAAAAGACATTCCTTCAGCTGATTCCGATGAAAGGCGTTTTTTTACGGAGTCTTTAGCCATCATGTAGTTTACAGTAATGTGTTTTCCTACATCACGGATAAAATCCAAAAACGAGAATTCCTTCATCCAGTCATAGTTATTCACTAATTCTGCTGCATTAGGCGCATCGGATGTAAAATCAAGAAAACGCGCCAATTGTCCTTTGATCGCATCCTGATTATGACGTAAAGTTGCTTCATCCAACAGGTTTCTTTCGTTCGATTTTCCCGAAGGATCACCGATCATTCCTGTTGCACCGCCCACTAATGCCAATGGTTTATGACCGCTCAACTGAAAATGTTTCAGCATCATAACCCCTACCAAATGTCCAATATGCAATGAATCCGCTGTTGGGTCAATTCCCACATACGCTACCCGCATCTGCTCCAACAAATGTTCTTCCGTGCCTGGCATAACGTCGTGGAGCATTCCTCTCCAAGTCACTTCTTCAATAAAATTCTTCATTTTTTTTCAATTTGCACAAAGATAGTCGAATTAAAGCATTTGAAACACGCTGATTTTTGACATTTTTTGATTTTAAGCTTATTTCTTACTTTTACCAGCGACTATAATTGCTACATTTGTAACTATGATACTTGTTACTGGCGGTACCGGATTAGTAGGCGCTTACCTTCTTCTTGATTTACTTCAAAAAGGGGAAAGTGTTCGTGCTATTTATCGTACAGAAAACAATATTGCATTAACCCGCCGGCTTTTTGAAGCCCATAATGCAAGCTCACTATTTGATCAAATAGATTGGTTTCAGGCTGACATTACCGATGTACCCCGATTAGGAAAGGCATTTCGGGATATTGATTACGTATATCACTGCGCAGCACTAATTTCATTTGATCCGAAAGACGAGGAAAACCTTCGAAAAACAAACATTGAAGGCACTGCCAATATCGTGAATTGTGCGCTCGATTTTAAGGTTAAGAAACTGTGCCATGTGAGCTCAATAGCTGCATTAGGTGACGCACCCGAAGGGCAATCGGTGATTACAGAAGAAACCGATTGGAATCCGGAAAAACTTCACGGTGATTATGCTATTACCAAATTTGGCGCTGAAATGGAAGTGTGGCGCGCTTCACAGGAAGGATTAAACGTAGTTGTTGTTAATCCCGGTATCATTTTCGGAAGTGGCTTTTGGAATAACGGAAGCGGACAAATTTTTAAACAAATTGCATCCGGTTTTCCATTCTATTCCAAAGGACAAACGGGCGTAATTGCCATTGAAGACGTGATCCATATTATGACCGCTTTAATGAACAGCTCGGTTTCCGGAGAACGTTTTACTTTGGTGGCCGAAAACCTACCTTTAAACAATATCTTGTTTGCAATTGCCGATGGTATGTCTAAAAAAAGACCTTCTTTCTATGCGAGTCCCTTAGCAACTTCTATAGCCTGGCGAATCGATTGGTTATTGTCTGCTATTTTATTCCGAAAAAGAAGCTTTACAAAAGCCACGGCCAAATCAGCCCATTCACAGGAAACTTTCAGCCAAAAAAAAATAGTTCAATTACTGAACTATTCCTTTATTCCTATGGAGTCTTACCTTACTACCTTAGCTCAAAAATACGCTACTGCGCATCAACGGGCTTAACTCCTGTTGTTTTTTCTACTTCAACTCCGGCTACTTTTCGCTGTTCATCCAAACGATCAATCACTTTGGCATACAACTTTTTATAACCTTCAACATCCGAAGCATAGTATTTATTACTGGTTTCGATATCCTTAATGCTTACCTTATATTTGTTATAAATAAACTCACTCAGTTTTACATTATTAGTCGTCAACTTCTGGGAATCATAGCCATCTATAGCCTGGTAAATGACAATATCAGTCAATATTCCAACCATTTTTTCTTCCGGAATCAGATTTGCCGGTTTTTGCATTACCGGTTTATCACAGGCAACCATTACACTCAACAAACTAATAAGCAATACGATCTTTCTCATATTTTTATCTATCAAACAACAAACGTTCACCACAACGAATGTCTTTCACTTTTGAATTTACATAAACCAATTGTCCGTTTACCAAAGTATGTGTAATTCTGGATTTGAAATTCGTCCCTTCAAACGGAGACCAACCGCATTTATACAGAATATTTTCTTTTTTCACTGTCCAGGGCTGTCCGGCATTTACGATGGCTAAATCGGCGTAATACCCTTCACGGATAAATCCTCTTTTTTCAACTTTAAAGATTTTGGCCGGATTATGAGCCATTTTTTCCACAATCTTTTCTATTGAAATTTTCCCTTGATGATAGGCTTCAAACATAGCGACTACAGCATGTTGTACTAACGGACCACCGGACGGAGCACTCGTATACAGATTTTGTTTTTCCTCAAGTGTATGCGGCGCGTGATCAGTAGCAATCACATCAATACGATCATCCAATAACGCTTTCCAAAGCTCATCTCTGTCTTTCGCTGTTTTTACAGCCGGATTCCACTTAATAAGCGATCCTTTTTTATCGTAATCGGCATCGGTAAACCATAAATGATGTACACATACTTCCGCTGTAATCTTTTTATCTTCCAACGGAATTTTATTCGTAAACAATTCTGTTTCCTTTGCTGTAGATACGTGAAATATATGCAAACGCGCACCGGTTTTTTTCGCCAGCTCGATCGCTCTTGACGATGAAATATAACAGGCTTCTTCACTTCGGATTAAGTGATGGAATTTTACCGGAATATCGTCACCGTATTCTTCTTTATATTTTTCCAGATTCGCTTTTATTGTTGCTTCATCTTCGCAATGAACCGCAATCAACATCGGCGTACTTGAAAATATTCTTTCCAGCGTCTCTTCATTATCAACCAGCATATTTCCGGTAGATGACCCCAAAAACAATTTGATTCCCGCTACATTTTTAGGATTCGTTTTCAGCACTTCCTCCAGGTTATCATTTGTTCCACCCATCATAAACGAATAATTCGCATATGATGTTTCTGCTGCGATCTGGTATTTTTGCTCTAATAATTCCTGTGTTACCGCATTCGGCACAGTATTCGGTTGTTCAATAAAGGACGTAATCCCACCGGCTACAGCGGCTCTGGATTCGGATGCAATATTTCCTTTATGTGTTAATCCCGGTTCACGGAAATGCACCTGATCATCAATTGCACCCGGAATAAGATAATTTCCTTCGGCATCGATAATAATACAGTCCGATGATTTAGGACTGATACTTGCTGCTATTTCCTTGATATATTTATCTTCAACCAGTACATCTCCTTCAAAGATAACGCCTTCATTTACAATCTTTGCATTTTTTATCAATATCTTATTCATTGTACTTATTTGTCTTATAAACGGTTTATCATTTTTTTGAATCGCAATGTAATAACACCAAAAATGGCCTCTTTGATGATCGC
This sequence comes from Flavobacterium cerinum, assembly GCF_024496085.1. NCBI lineage: Bacteria > Pseudomonadati > Bacteroidota > Flavobacteriia > Flavobacteriales > Flavobacteriaceae > Flavobacterium > Flavobacterium cerinum. Next base: position 407,563 of record NZ_CP101751.1, read on the forward strand.
ATTGCTCATTTTAGACTGTCCTTTAGTCCGGTCGGTAAAAATAATCGGCACTTCTACTATTTTCTTTTTCTTAACGAATGTTCTGTATTTCATTTCAATTTGAAATGCATATCCGACAAACTTGATTTTATCCAGATTAATCTGTTCTAAAACCTGTCTTCTGTAGCAAATAAAGCCTGCTGTTGCATCGTGGATTTTCATCCCGGTGATCAGATCAACATATACGGAAGCGAAATAGGACAATAACACACGATTTAGCGGCCAATTTACCACATTCACACCGGTAACATATCGGGAGCCGATTGCCATATCCGCTCCTTCTTCACAGGCAGCATATAATCGTTCCAGATCTTTCGGATTATGAGAAAAATCCGCATCCATTTCAAAAACAAAATCGTAATGTCGCGCTAATGCCCATTTAAATCCGTGTACATAAGCCGTTCCCAGTCCTGACTTTTTTTGGCGGACTTCCAGAAACAGCCGATTCGGAAACATCGCCTGCAATTCTTTCACTTTTACAGCGGTACCATCGGGAGAATTGTCATCAACAATTAGCACATCAAACGGAACTGATAAATCAAATACCGCTTTGATGATACTTTCGATATTTTCAATTTCGTTATAAGTAGGAATGACAACTATGCCTGAGCTCATTTTTTACCTAAATTTGCCTGCAAAAATACACTATTTCCGATGGTTGTTTCATAATAAAAGCATAATAAAAATATTCCATTTAAAAATTAGTACTTTTACAGGCATTATGATGGATTTACTATTTACCGAGAGAGTCATTGAAAACAAAGACTGGGCAACTGTACTATTTGTCCTTTGCTTTGCTTTGCTGGCCATCAACAAAACTATATTTGAAGTCCGATTCAACGAATTTATCCGACTGGGTATATCGGATAAATATATTAAAATTTACAAGGACAGCGGTAACATGCAAAGCTGGTTTACGATTTCAATGTTTTTGGTTCAGTTGATTTCGTTTGCCTTTCTTATCCAGATTATCCTGAGTTATTACGGTTTCACAACCAAAACCAACTGGATTTCTTACATCCAGATTGTCACACTTCTGGGCGTATTTATCCTATCAAAATACCTTATCGAAAAGATCATCGCTACTTCATTTAACATTGAGGAGTTTAACGAACAGTTTAATTTACAAAAAGTTAACTATCGCACCTATATTGGTTTACTGGTATTACCCTTAAATTTAGTACTATTTTACAATAATTTTCCATCAAAAAACCTAATTTTAGGCGTTATTATTACTATTTTAATAATAAACATATCAACTTACATACTAACTTTAAAGATTTATCAAAATTTAATACTGGGCAAGCTGTTCTATTTTATTTTGTATCTTTGCACTCTTGAAATAGCCCCCTATTATTTCATGTATTATTGGTTTACAAAAAGTTAGAGCATTACAATTATTTTAATATGAAAGTGAAAACAATCTTGGTTTCTCAACCAGAGCCTAAAGTAGAAAATTCACCGTATTTTGAGTTGCAACAAAAGCTTAAAATCAAAGTCGACTTTAGACCATTCATTCACGTAGAGGGCGTTCCTGCTAAAGAGGTAAGACAGCAAAAAATTGATTTAAACAATTACACTGCCATTATTCTTACCAGTAAAAACTCTGTCGATCATTTCTTCAGAGTTGCCGAGGAAATGCGCTACAAGGTCCCGGAAGACCTGAAATACTTCTGCCAGTCTGAAGCTATCGCTTTCTATCTACAAAAGTATGTTGTTTACAGAAAACGAAAAATCTATGTCGGGCAAAAGGACTTTGTTGATTTGTCGCCGCTGATTAAAAAATACAAAGATGAAAAATTCCTACTCCCTTCATCTGATCAGTTGAACGCTGACATTCCGCAAACACTAAACAATTTAAAGGTAGACTGGACACCCGGTACTTTTTACAGAACTGTAATGAGCGACCTGTCTGACTTAAAAGACGTTTATTATGACGTTCTTGCCTTTTTTAGTCCAACCGGAATTAAATCGTTGTTCAAAAACTTCCCGGACTTCCAACAGAACAATACCCGTATTGCGGTTTTCGGAAGCACCACACAAAAAGAAGCTATAGAAAACGGTTTACGCGTTGATATCATGGCTCCTACACCTGAAACACCATCAATGACAATGGCTTTAGAAAAATACATCGCCAAAGCCAATAAGGAATCCAAAGACAAATAAAACGAAATAAAAAAAGCTTCCGAATCGGAAGCTTTTTTCTTTTTAAACTCTCAAAAAAACAAAATCGAATATATAAAAGGATAAATCCGACTAATTTATTAATCACACATCTTATCTAAACAGATTATGCATGATAGCGCAACAACGCCTCTTTATATGTTAAAAAACTGATCAATCTGTAAAGGACTTTAAAATCCCCGATGCCTTTCGACCTCCGACGAATTTTATTTAATACTCATAAATCCGTCATTCTAATAATTTTATTCTAACTGCTCAAGCCTTTCAAAATTTCAACAGCAACTGGATTTCAACACGATAGCCCCGCTTACTGCTTACTCTCCAGTAACTGTTAAATTCAAAAATACTTTTACTTAAACAACCACTTAAAATTACTGTATTTTGTAGGATAGAAATTACGGTTTTTTCACAAATTTATTACGGATTGCACAAAATGTTAACATAACCCAATCCTAACATTAAAACAACACCAGACCTAACAAAAAAAGAGCCTTTCAATGAAAGGCTCTTTTTTTATTCTTAAAACGTATTATAGTTGCGGACCTGCCTTAACTAAATTCTTACCTTCCTCATTATCGATATATTGTACAAAGTTCTTAATAAACAATCCTGCTAAATCCGTAGCCTTAGTTGTCCATTCAGACGCATCTGCATATGTATTTCTAGGATCTAAAATTTCCGTATTTACACCTTCTAATGCTTTAGGAACTTCCAGATTAAAAATCGGAACAATTTCTGTATCCGCTTTTTCAATTGATCCGTCTAAAATTCGATCAATGATCGCACGGGTATCTTTAATAGAAATACGTTTTCCGGTTCCGTTCCAACCTGTATTTACCATATAAGCCGTTGCATTGTGCTCTTCCATTTTCTTCACCAATTCCTCTCCGTATTGTGTTGGATGTAAACATAAGAATGCTTTTCCGAAACACGCAGAGAAAGTAGGCTCCGGTTGTGTTACACCACGCTCAGTTCCTGCTAATTTAGCTGTAAAACCAGAAAGGAAGAAATATTTAGTTTGCTCCGGTGTTAATTTCGATACCGGCGGCATTACTCCAAATGCATCAGCCGTAAGGAAGATTACCTTAGAAGCATGTCCGGCTTTAGATACCGGTTTTACAATATTATCAATATGATAGATCGGGTAAGACACACGTGTATTTTGTGTTACTGAACCATCTTTAAAATCAATTTTCCCGTCGGCATCAACCGTTACGTTCTCTAATAAAGCATCTTTACGGATTGCATTAAAGATATCCGGCTCGTTTTCTTTACTTAGGTCGATTGTTTTAGCATAACATCCGCCTTCAAAGTTAAACACACCGTCATTATCCCATCCGTGCTCATCATCACCGATTAACTCACGTTTCGGATCTGTTGATAAAGTCGTTTTCCCCGTTCCTGATAATCCGAAGAAAACAGCTACATCACCATCTTTACCTTTATTAGCAGAACAGTGCATTGAAGCAATTCCCTGAAGCGGCAGGTAATAGTTCATCATCGAGAACAATCCTTTTTTCATTTCACCGCCATACCAGGTTCCTCCGATTAACTGGATTTTTTCAGTAAGGTTAAATGCAACATATACTTCCGAATTTAATCCGTGTGCTGCATAATCTTTAAATGATGTTTTCGAACCGTTCATTACTACGAAATCCGGCTCTCCGAAGTTTTCCAACTCCTCTTCCGTAGGACGGATAAACATATTTTTTACAAAATGTGCCTGCCATGCCACTTCCATAATAAAACGCACTTTTAAACGTGTGTTTTCGTTCGCACCACAAAAAGCATCTACTACATACAATTTCTTACCGGATAACTCATCTACAGTAGTCTGTTTTAAAGCATTCCAGGTATCTTGTGAAATCGGCTTATTATCGTTTACCGCTTTTTCCGATGTCCACCAAATTGTATCTTTTGTAATATCGTCTTTAACTATGTATTTATCCTTTGGAGATCTTCCTGTAAATACACCCGTCATAACGTTAACCGCACCCAGCTCCGTCAACTGCCCTTTCTCATACCCCTCTAACTCCGGATTTAATTCTTCATTATATAGGTGATCGTAAGATGGGTTATAAATAATTTCAACCGTGTCTTTGATACCGTATTTTTCTAATGAAATTATATTCGTAACATTCATAACTTAAAAATGTGTTGTTTTGTTATTTAAGAACGCAAAAGTAAAAATTTAATTTTAGAATAATTTTTTTTTAATAAATATTATGCTTTTTTCCTGATTACCTGCATTAAAAGTAGCATCCATGCCAATATCATTAAAAGCCCGCCGATCGGGGTTACAGGTCCCAAAAATTTAAAATCGATACCGGTAGCAGGACTTGTTGCCAACAGATAAATCGATCCGGAAAAAAGCAACACTCCGATAACCGTAAGATAACAAATTATTTTCTTTGTTTTTTCAGTCAGCAACGCGGTTGTCCCTACAAACAAAAGAAACAAGGCATGATACATCTGATATTTCACTCCGGTTTCGAAAGTAGCCAATTGCGTTTCATCCAATACCTTTTTTAGCCCGTGTGCCCCGAAAGCACCTAATATAATAGCGATAGCTCCCATAAAAGCAGCCGCTGCGATAATTTTTCTATTCATTGCTATCTATTTATTTCCAAAGTTACTATTATTTTAAAAAGTTAAATAATGACATTAATCATCTTTTATGTTTTAAAAGAATATAACAAATTCCTATTTTCGTAGACTTTTTAAAACAAACAACCAAACAAACACCATGAGACATATTTTAATCATCGGAGCCGGCCGCTCGGCTTCGTCACTCATAAAATATCTACTGGATAAATCAGAGCAGGAAAATTTACATTTAACAATCGGCGATTTGTCGTTGGAACTGGCACAAAAGAAAACCAACAACCATCCGAGAGCCACTGCAATTGCTTTTGACATTCACAATGAAACACAGCGCAAAGCTGAAATTCAGAAAGCTGATATTGTAATCTCTATGCTTCCGGCATTTTTACATATCGAGGTAGCAAAAGACTGTATTACGTATAAAAAACATATGGTTACAGCTTCTTATATTTCTGATGCCATGCAGGAATTAAACGAGGCGGCAATTGCCAACAGCCTTGTTTTTATGAATGAAATCGGACTCGATCCGGGAATTGATCATATGAGCGCCATGAAAGTATTGGATGAAATTCGCGAAAAAGGCGGAAATGTAATCCTTTTCGAATCATTTTGCGGCGGATTAGTTGCTCCGGAATCCGATACGAATTTATGGAACTATAAATTTACCTGGAATCCGAGAAATGTAGTATTGGCCGGACAAGGCGGTGCTGCTAAATTTATTCAGGAAGGAACTTATAAATATATTCCGTATCACAAACTTTTCAGAAGAACCGAATTTTTGGAAGTGGAAGGTTACGGCCGTTTTGAAGGTTATGCCAACCGCGATTCTTTAAAATACAGAAGTGTTTACGGATTGGATAATGCCTTAACCGTATTCCGCGGAACGATTCGTCGTGTGGGATATTCCAGAGCCTGGGACATGTTTGTACAGTTAGGGATGACTGATGATTCATACACGATTGATAATTCTGAAACGATGAATTACCGCGAATTTGTCAATCTGTTTTTACCGTATCATCCGACGGATTCCGTTGAAATCAAATTACGTCATATCCTAAAAATCGATCAGGATGATGTTGTTTGGGATAAATTACTGGAATTAGATCTGTTTAATGCTAATAAGATCATCGGACTGAAAAATGCGACTCCGGCACAAATTCTGGAAAAAATCCTAACCGATAGCTGGACTTTAGAACCGGACGATAAAGATATGATCGTAATGTATCATAAATTCGGTTACGAAGTAAATGGTGAAAAGAAACAAATTGATGCCACAATGGTTTGCATCGGTGATGACCAAACCTATACTTCAATGGCGAAAACCGTAGGCTTACCGGTAGCAATGGCTACACTTCAAATCCTAAACGGAAATATTAAAACACCGGGTGTACAACTTCCGATAAACAAAGAAGTATATCTTCCGATTTTACAAGAACTGGAAGAATACGGTGTTATTTTTAAAGAACAAGACGTTCCCTATAAAGGATACAAATAGTAGAGAAGCCTGATTATTGAATAATCAGGCTTTTTTATTTCAATTTAGCTTTCATTTTGTAACTTTAGCTATAAATTTACTTACAATGAAGCTAAACTCCTTACAAGTTGAAATGGACGGGATCGATAAAGAGATTCTTCGCTATCTGATGGAAGATGCCCGTAAACCAATATTACAAATCGCAAGTAAAATCGGAATTTCAGGAGCAGCCATTCATCAACGATTACGCAAACTGGAACAAGCCGGTGTGATAACCGGATCCCGTTTTACCGTAAGTCACAAAATACTTGGCTATAGCACTATGGCCTTTGTTGGTATTTATTTGGACAAAGCGTCCCGAAATCCGGAAGCCGTGCGGGAATTAAAAAAGATTCCGGAAGTTCTGGAATGTCATTATACCACCGGAAACTGGAGTATCCTAATCAAACTGATTTGCCATGATAACGAACATCTGATGCAGTTACTGAATAAAAAAATACAAGCCATCGAAGGCGTTTCCCGTACCGAAACCTTTATTTCACTTGATCAACAAATAGAACGTCAAATTCAGTTATAAAAAAATCCGATGCTTTCGCATCGGATTTTTATTTCAAATTGTATTTTATTTAGTCTCTTCTTCCAAAAACCTGAAAAGCCCAGTACAATAGTGAGGCTAACGCTCCTATAGCAGCTACCACATAGGTTCTGGCTGCCCATTTTAAAGCATCTTCCGCACCTGCATATTCCTGTTGGCTTAACATATTTTTATTTTTCAACCAGGCCAATGCTCTGTTACTCGCATCGTATTCTACCGGTAAGGTAATAAAACTGAATGCCGTTGCAATTCCCATCAACACCAATCCTAAAATCGCAATATAAAATCCGAATCCGATTTTAGCTGCCGCTCCTAAGAGCAATCCTCCAATGATTAACCATTGTGACATTCCGGAAGCAACATTAACAATCGGCACCATTTTAGAACGCATCTGCAACATACTATAAGCAGTTGCATGTTGTACCGCGTGTCCGCATTCGTGAGCTGCTACAGCTGCCGCAGCTGCATTTCGTTGGTTGTATACCGCTTCACTCAGGTTTACGGTTTTATCTACCGGATTATAATGATCGGTTAACCTTCCCGGTGTTGAAATAACTCTTACATCGCGAATTCCATTGTCAGCCAGCATTTTTTCGGCAATTTCCGCTCCGGACATCCCGTTACGCAAATGAATTTTTGAGTATTCCTCAAATTTGCTCTTTAACCGATTACTAACAATCCAACTAACTATAGCAATAGCTCCAATTAAAATATAATATCCCAGCATGTTCTTTTCTTTTAGTTCCTAATTTACTAAAAAGAATAGCAAACTGCGCGCCAATTAGCGTTCCGTTAACAAAATCTGCAACTTTGTCAGCGGAATTATCCTACTAAATTGATAATCTTACCAGGTACGATTACTACTTTTTTCGGTGCATTTCCGTTTAGCTGTGCTTTGGTTCGCTCGTCATCCAAGATAATTTTTTCAATTTCTTCAGCGGTAAGATCCATAGGCAACTCAATTTTAAAACGCATCTTTCCGTTAAACGAAACCGGATATTCCTTACTGCTTTCCACTAAATGCTTAGCATCGAAAACCGGGAACGGTACTTGCGAAATCGAGCCTTCATTTCCTAACGCCTGCCACAATTCTTCTGCAATGTGTGGTGCATAAGGCGAAATCAAAATCGCTAACGGTTCTAAAATTGCTTTTTCATTGCATTTTAGTGCCGATAATTCGTTTACCGCAATCATAAATCCGGATACAGAGGTATTAAATGAGAAGTTCTCAATATCTTCCTGTACTTTTTTAATCGTTTTATGTAGCGTCTTTAACGCATCCTTGCCTGGTTCGTTATGGGTTACAATCAAACCGTTGTCATCGAAATACAAACGCCATAGTTTTTTCAGGAATCCGGAAACTCCGGTAATTCCGGCTGTATTCCACGGTTTAGCCTGTTCTAACGGACCTAAGAACATTTCGTACAAACGTAGCGTATCCGCTCCGTATTGCTCGCAAATATCATCAGGGTTTACTACATTATATTTCGACTTGGACATTTTTTCTACTTCACGCCCTACAATGTATTTATCATTTTCATTTGTTATAAAAATCGCTTCTTTATAATCCTGATATAAAGCATGGTTTTTAAACGCTTCTACATCCAATTCATCTGAAGCATTTACCAGATTTACATCGGCATGGATTTTTAATACAGGAACAAAGTCTGCGTGATTTTGCGTAGTTACATATTTATTTTGCGCACTATCAAATACAACACAAACACCTAACTGATCACCTTGTTCAATCAATAGATTTTTAGATGCAAACAATACCGTAGATCCGATTGTAAATCGGTATACAAAGGCACTAGTTCCTAAAATCATCCCTTGATTGATCAACTTTTTAAACGGCTCTTCCGTCGGTGCCAGATTTTTATCTTTTAAGAATTTATTCCAGAATCGGGAATATAACAAGTGTCCGGTAGCATGTTCGTTTCCACCGATATACAAGTCAACATTTTCCCAATATTGCAATGCTTCTTTTGAGGCGAATGCTTCTGTATTATGTGCATCCATATAACGCATCCAATACCAGGAGCTTCCTGCCCAACCCGGCATTGTGTTTAATTCCAACGGGAACACCGTTACATGATTAATTTTATCATTATCAACCACCTTATGATTTACCGTATCCCAGGCCCAAACCGTTGCATTTCCTAACGGCGGTTGCCCGTCTTCCGTTGGCAGGTATTTTTCTACCTCCGGTAAAATGATCGGCAAATGTTCTGTTTCGATCATCTTCGGTAAACCATTCACATAATATACCGGGAACGGTTCTCCCCAATAACGTTGTCTGGAAAAAACGGCATCCCGCAAACGGTAATTCGTTTTTCCTTTCCCTTGTCCCAATTGTTCCAAAGCTTCAATCGCCTTTTGGGTTGCTTTTTTATAATTTAATCCGTTCAGAAAATCCGAATCGGCTATAATTGTATTTTCTTTATCCGAATAAGCTGTTTCCGAAATATCCACGCCTTCGAAAATATTTTTAATCGGAATATTAAAATGATTGGCAAAAGCATAATCTCTTTCATCACCGCAAGGCACCGCCATTACCGCTCCTGTTCCATATCCGGCCAATACATAATCACCAATCCAAACCGGAATCGGTTCTTTTGTAAACGGATGCTCGGCATACGCTCCGGTAAATACTCCGGAAATGGTTTTTACATCGGCCATACGATCTCTTTCGCTACGTTTTGCCGTTGCTTCAACATACGTATCAACTGCTTGTTTTTGTTCCGGCGTTGTAATTTTAGCTACTAAATCGTGTTCCGGTGCTAATGTCATAAAAGTTACACCAAAAATGGTATCAGGACGCGTTGTAAACACTTCGATTGTTTCTTCATGGCCTTTCAGATTAAAAGTCACAGCTGCTCCAACCGATTTCCCGATCCAGTTTCGCTGACTTTCCTTGATACTTTCGCTCCAGTCGATTGTTTCCAATCCTTGTAACAATCTTTCAGCATACGCAGAAATACGCATACTCCATTGTGTCATCTTTTTACGGATCACCGGGTGACCTCCGCGTTCGGATACCCCATTTATAATTTCGTCGTTAGCCAATACCGTTCCTAAAGCCGGACACCAGTTTACTTCTGTTTCCGCCAGATAGGTCAAACGATATTGCAACATGATTTTTTCTTTCTCTTCAGCAGTAAAAGCATTCCATTCTGCTGCCGTAAATGATACAATAGCATCATCGCAAACTGCATTTACTTTTGCGTTACCTTCTTTTTCAAAAAGAGCTGTTAGCGTACTGATATCTTCCGCCTTATCGCTATCGTTATTATACCATGAATTAAACAACTGGATAAAGATCCATTGTGTCCACTTATAATATTCCGGATTGGAAGTACGTACTTCACGGCTCCAGTCGAACGAAAAACCGATTTTATCCAATTGTTCGCGATAACGGGCAATGTTTTCTTTGGTTGTTTTTTCAGGATGTTGTCCGGTCTGAATAGCATATTGCTCAGCCGGTAATCCGAAACTGTCATATCCTTGCGGATGTAACACATTGAATCCTGTGTGGCGTTTGTATCTTGCATAGATATCGGAAGCGATATATCCGAGCGGATGACCAACATGCAGTCCGGCACCTGATGGGTACGGAAACATATCTAATACAAAATACTTAGGCTTAGCTGAATTGTTTTCTGCTTTAAAGGTCTGGTTCTCGGACCAGTACTTTTGCCATTTGGCTTCAATTACGTTTGGATTGTACTTCATTACTCTGAATTGCTATAATACCGGGAATCCCCCCGGCCATGTTATTCTTCTATTCCCCGAATTCCAGGCTTTGGTTTTCAGGCAGGCAAATTTACACTATATTTATAAGAAAGTTAAAACTTTGAACGTTATAAACCTCAAAAACAATTTTCTTTCTTATTTTTACGGCTTAAAACAGATTCTATGGCTACATCTTTTGAAAAGTATCAAAAACGCAGACTTATTTCTTCCTATTTTTCGGTTATTCTAAGTATTTTCCTTGTGTTATTCCTTTTAGGTGCATTGGGGCTTTTTGTTATTAATTCAGAAAAGATTTCCAACGATTTTAAAGAGAATATTCCTATGTCCGTTTATTTTAACAACGAGGCAAACGATAGTATTTTAAAAGCGTTCGGTACCCAATTAACGACCTCAAATTATGTAAAAGATCAATCTTTTGTTTCGAAAGACGATGCGGCCAAAAAACACAAAGACATTATCGGCGAGGATTTTATGGAGTTTTTAGGGTTTAACCCGCTACAAAACTCGTATGACATTCACTTAAAAGGAAATTATGTAGTTTCTGACAGTATTAAAGAAATTGAAGGTGAGATCCGTAAAAATCCAATGGTAACGGAAGTCATTTACGACAAACAATTGGTTGACCTTGTAAATGAAAACGTAAAAAAGATCACTTTTTGGATTTTAATTGTCAGCGGTGTATTGGCTTTTGTGGCGATGCTGCTTATCAATAGTTCATTGCGATTATCCATCCACTCCAATCGTTTTATCATTAAAACAATGCAAATGGTTGGTGCTACTAAATCCTTTATTCGAAAACCGTTTATCTGGAGAAGTATTAAATTGGGATTAATCGGTTCCGGATTGGCTATTGCCGCTTTAATCGGACTTGTTTTTTATGTTGACGGACAATTCCCAAGTCTGGGTATCGCTACTGATTATCTTTCCACAGGAATTGTTTTGGCCGGCGTTCTGGTTGTCGGTATTATCATTACCTGGATCAGCACTTTCTTCGCTACACAACGCTTTTTAAATTTAAGAACCGACGATTTATATTAAGAGTCATCAATTGTATACAATAATGGAAAACGAAAACAAGCACAAGCACGACTTTCTTTTTGAAGGTCTTAATTATAAAATCCTTTTTATCGGTCTTGCCGTAATTGGTTTAGGTTTTATCCTGATGTCCGGCGGAGGTAGTAATGACCCGAACGTTTTCAGTACGGATATTTTTGATTTCAGACGAATCAAATTGGCTCCGACAGTTGTACTGATCGGTTTCGGAATTACCATTTATGCAATAATAAAAAACCCTAAAAAGGATACTTACAAGAATTAAATGGATTTATTACAAGCGCTTATTATTGCCATAATTGAAGGCCTGACTGAGTATTTACCGATTTCTTCCACCGCACATATGGGCTTTACTGCCGCTTTATTGGGAATGGAAGAAACCGAATTTTTAAAAATGTTCCAGGTTTCCATTCAATTTGGCGCCATATTATCCATTGTGGTTTTATACTGGAGAAAGTTTTTCGACTTCTCTAATTTCAATTTTTATTTCAAACTGGCTTTTGCAGTAATTCCTGCATTAGTTTTAGGTTATCTTTTCGATGACAAAATCGAAGCTGTATTAGGCAATCAAATTGCCATATCATCTGTTTTGGTTTTAGGCGGTGTTGTCTTATTATTTATAGACAAGCGCTTTAAAGATCCTAAAATTCACGATGAAAAAGAGATAACTTTTAAGAAAGCAATTACTATCGGTTTTTGGCAATGTTTAGCAATGATGCCGGGAACTTCACGATCAGCTGCATCTATAATCGGCGGTATGACACAAGGTTTAAGCCGAAAAGCAGCCGCTGAGTTTTCTTTTTTCCTTGCCGTACCGACTATGCTGGCCGTTACCGTATATTCCATCTTTGTAAAAACATGGGGAAAAGGAACACCGACAGAAATGAAAGGTTACGAAATGATCTTACAGGATCAAGATCACATTATACTATTCCTTATTGGTAATATTGTTGCTTTTATTGTTGCATTAGTCGCCGTAAAAACGTTTATCAGCGTCCTGACCAAATATGGTTTTAAATTTTGGGGCTGGTACCGGATTATCATCGGAATCGGTTTATTAATTTATTTTTATTCTGCTAAATAATGGAGTCCTTAACCGCTGAACAATTTCAGGAAGGCCAGGTACTTCTAATTGACAAACCGCTAAACTGGTCATCATTCCAGGCTGTAAACAAGATCAAATGGTCACTTAAAAAACACCTGGACTTAAAAAAAATTAAGGTCGGACATGCCGGAACATTGGATCCGTTAGCAACCGGCCTGTTGATTGTCTGCACCGGAAAATTCACCAAGCGTATTCCGGAATTGCAGGGCATGATTAAAGAATACACCGGAACTTTTCATATTGGCGCTACTACTCCGTCCTATGATTTGGAAACCGAAATTGACGCAACTTTTCCAACGGAACATATTACCGAAGAATTGCTATATGAGACGATAGCCCAATTTTTAGGCGAAATCGATCAAAAACCACCGGTATTCTCAGCGATTAAAAAAGACGGAAAACGTTTATATGAACATGCGCGAAAAGGAGAAGAAGTTGAAATCGCCGCCCGTAAAACCGTTATTCATGAATTTGAAATCACCCGTATCGCATTACCGGAAGTGGATTTCAGAGTCGTTTGCAGCAAAGGAACTTATATTCGTTCGCTGGCTTACGATTATGGTTTAGCTTTACAGTCCGGAGCACATTTAACCGCATTGCGACGCACTAAGATCGGAGACTATTCTGTTGACAATGCCATGCCGGTTACCGATTTTGAAGCATCTGTCACACCACAATCTTAAAATAAAAAAGGTACTCAATGAGTACCTTTTTCAATTATTTCAAGCCTTGCATCAACTCCAGTAATTCTTGTTGCGTCGACAATCCTTTATCTTTTAAATACCATTTTTGCAAATCCGTTTTAGCTGTCTCATCAATTACGCCATGTTTCGCTTTATAATCGATGATTAATTGTTTAGCTTCGGCCGGACGTGGTCCCCAATCCCCTAAAACATCATTTGTTGCAGCATCAAGCACGATTAATTTCGGTATTGATCTTCCGCCGTTTGTCAGGAAACGATCCATCAACACTTCATTTTCATCCCTAAACACGATTTTCATATCAATATTCGGTGCCGACACTTCCATCTTATGCAATATCGGTAAAATTTGAGCTGCATCACCACACCATCCTTCCGAAAGAACTAACCAGATGTATTTTTTTTCAATATGCTTTAATCCGTCATTAATAACATCCGGAACGGCTATTGTTTTATCAAGACGATTCATACGAACCTCATTCAATTCACTGTAATGCAACAAATCGTCCGACTGTTCATTTCCGGTTGACTTTCCTTCTTTCAACAATTTCGTCACCAATTCTCTATACTCCTGATACGAATAACTTCTTTTCAGGCTGTCTTCAATATATGTCTCCATTTTATTGTTTATTATGCCCTACAAAGGTAGCGCAAATGGCCTCATTAAAAAGTAACAAAAGTAACAATCGAATGGACAAAAAGTGTAACTTTATCTTTTTACAACAGAGATGGATTTACAAACTAAATCAATTGGTCTGATCCTTTCCGGTGGCGGTACCAAAGGATTAGCCCATGCCGGCGCGCTTAAATTTTTAGAAGAAATAAACATCCGCCCGATTCAGATAGCCGGAACCAGCGCCGGATCAATCATCGGAGCTTTATACGCCTGGGGCAAGTCACCCGAGCAGATTCTGGAATTCTTTAAGTCAATTTATTTTTTCCATTGGAAACATTTTACGCTAAAAAAAGCCGGACTGATCGATTCAGAGTCGTTTAAAAAATATTTTTCCTCCATTTTTGAAGAAGCCACTTTAGCCGATTTAAAAGTCCAAACGCATATCACTGCAACGGATATGGTTAAAGGGAAACTAAAAATTTTCAGTCCCGATACCAAAATTGTGGATGCGATTCTGGCTTCCTCCTCTTTCCCCGGTGTAATGTCACCTTATGAAATCAAAGGAAGTATTTACAGTGACGGCGGAATTCTGAATCATTTCCCGACAGATATCCTGCAAGGTCGTTGTGATACCCTTATCGGTGTTTATGTAAGTCCGATCCAAAAAATTGAAGCTAAAGACTTATCCTCAATAAAAGCAGTAACCACAAGGGCTTTCGATTTACTTTCCGCTAATTCCAATATGCAGAAATTCAACAACTGTGATTGGGTTATCGAGCCGGAGGAACTGAGTATTTTCAGTACGTTTGAAACCAATAAAAACCGGATGGAAACCATTTTTAATATCGGATATGAAGCTGCAAAAAAATCGTATCTTGAATTAAAATTGTAAGACAACCCTGTTTTTATTTCACGCTCTCCGCTTGTTAAAGAAATATTTACGGAGTTCGTTTTAAAAAAACAGATAATAACTATATTTGCACCACTAAACAAAACTTGCAATGAAATACAAAAGAATCCTTTTGAAATTAAGTGGTGAAGCTTTAATGGGTGAGCGACAATATGGTATTGATCCGAAAAGATTAGCTGAATATGCGACTGAAATCAAACAAATCCATGATAAAGGTGTTGAAATCGCTATTGTTATCGGAGGCGGAAACATTTTTAGAGGTGTAGCCGGAGCCAGTAACGGAATGGATAGAGTTCAGGGGGATTATATGGGAATGTTAGCTACTGTAATTAACGGAATGGCTTTACAAGGTGCTTTGGAAGAAGCCGGAATGCAAACCCGTTTACAAACAGCGTTAAAGATCGAGGCTATCGCTGAACCTTATATTAAAAGAAGAGCTGTACGTCATCTTGAAAAAGGAAGAATTGTTATCTTCGGAGCCGGAACCGGTAATCCTTATTTCACAACCGATACTGCCGCAGTTTTAAGAGGTGTTGAAATTAATGCTGATGTTATCCTGAAAGGAACACGCGTAGACGGAGTATATACTGCCGATCCGGAAAAAGATGCAAATGCCGTGAAATTCGACAATATCACGTTTGATGATGTATTGAAAAAAGGTCTAAATGTAATGGACACAACTGCCTTTACATTAAGTCAGGAAAACGAATTGCCTATTATCGTTTTCGACATGAATAAAGAAGGTAATTTATTAAAAGTTTGTGAAGGAGAAACAGTTGGTACAACTGTAAATATTTAATTTTGAATTATAAAAATTAGTATCATGACGGAAGAAATTAATTTTGTTTTAGATAGTACAAAAGAATCCATGAACGATTCTTTAGCTCACCTGGAAAAATCATTCCTGAACATTCGTGCCGGGAAAGCTTCTCCTCAAATGCTGGGTAGTGTTTTTGTAGACTATTACGGTTCGCAGACACCCCTTTCTCAGGTGGCCAACGTAAATACGCCGGATGCGCGTACGATTACTGTTACGCCATGGGAAAAAGCCATGTTACAACCTATCGAAAAAGCCATTATGATTGCCAATCTTGGTTTTAATCCGATGAATAACGGAGACAATATCATTATTAGTGTTCCGCCATTAACCGAAGAGCGTCGTCGTGACTTAGTAAAACAAGCCAAATCGGAAGCGGAAGATGCTAAAATCAGCATCCGTAATGCCAGAAAAGAGGCAAATACCGAAATTAAAAAATTAGAAAAAGACGGAACTTCAGAAGACATTTGTAAAAGCGCTGAAGAAGACGTTCAGAAATTAACGGATATTTACATTAAAAAAATTGATGAGGCTTTGGTAACAAAAGAAGCCGAAATCATGAAAGTATAAGTAAAAGATCCGCTCAACAGCGGATTTTTTATTGATACATCTTTTATAGTCTGCTCTGGTTTTAAATTCAATTAAGAAGCTATCTTTTTGACAGGCTTTTTATTACCTTTGCGGGCACTATAATTTTTTTTCAACTAAAATCAATATAAAAATCACTACAATGAAGCACACTAAAGTTAAAGACCTGCTAAACGGTACGAAGACATTACATGAAGTAAAAGCAAAAGGTTGGGTTAGAACATTTAGAAATAATCAGTTTATCGCGTTAAATGACGGTTCTACGATAAATAATATTCAGTGCGTTGTTGATTTTGAAAATACTCCGGATGAAATCCTAAAAAGAATCACTACCGGTGCAGCCGTTAGTATTACCGGAACTTTAGTAGAAAGTCAGGGTGCCGGACAATCTGTAGAAATCCAGGTGACCAAATTGGAAATCCTAGGTGATTCCGATCCGGAAAAATATCCGATGCAACCTAAGAAACACTCATTGGAATTTTTACGTGAAAATGCCCATTTACGCATCCGTACAAATGCTTTCGGAGCCATCATGCGAGTACGTTCTACCTTGTCATTTGCCGTACATCAATATTTTCAGGAAAAAGGGTTTTTCTATGTAAACACGCCTATTATTACCGGATCTGATGCGGAAGGTGCGGGAGAAATGTTCCGCGTAACAGCACTTCCTTTTGACGGTACGCCAAGAACGGAAGACGGAAAAGTAAACTTTAAAGAAGATTTCTTCGGCAAAGAAACCAACTTAACCGTTTCCGGTCAGCTGGAAGGAGAAACGTATGCAATGGCTTTAGGTCAGATTTATACATTCGGCCCTACATTCAGAGCTGAAAATTCGAATACATCACGTCACTTAGCTGAATTCTGGATGATCGAGCCTGAAGTTGCTTTTAACAACCTGGCGGACAACATGGATCTAGCGGAAGATTTTATCAAATATGTTATTAAATATACTGTTGATAAATGTGGTGATGACTTAAAATTCCTGGAGCAACGCTTACTGGATGAAGAGAAATCAAAACCACAGGCGGAAAGAAGTGAAATGGCGCTATTGGAAAAATTAAGCTTTGTAATGGACAATAACTTCAAACGTGTAAGCTATACGGAAGCAATTGACATTTTAAAAAGCTCAAAACCGAATAAAAACAAAAAATTCAACTATATCATCGACGAATGGGGTGCTGACTTACAAAGTGAGCACGAGCGTTACCTTGTTGAAAAGCACTTTAAATGCCCGGTAATTCTATTTGATTATCCGGCTAAAATCAAGGCTTTCTACATGCGTTTAAATGAAGACGGAAAAACGGTACGCGCCATGGACATTCTTTTTCCAGGTATCGGAGAGATTGTCGGAGGTTCACAAAGAGAAGAGCGTTTGGACGTATTGTTACAAAAAATCGCAGACCTTGGAATCGATGAAAAAGAACTATGGTGGTATCTGGATACCCGTCGTTTCGGAACAGCTGTTCACAGTGGTTTCGGACTTGGTTTTGAAAGACTGGTATTATTTGTGACCGGAATGTCAAACATCCGTGACGTAATTCCGTTCCCGAGAACACCGCAAAACGCTGAATTTTAATACTGAATATTTTTAATAATCAGGCTGCTTTAACCTGCTGATGAAAATGTGTTAATTTTCACACTCTGTTACAGTACCAGCCAAAGAAATAGTAACCTTTGCTAAATTTTTTATTATTTTTGAAGATAATAATTTGGCAAAGGTTAATTTATTATGTCTGCATCACAGCAACCCTGATTAACCAATAACCGAATACATAATAAAAATGCTTAAACAACATTTACAACTCAAATTATCACAGAAATTATCTCCTCAGCAAATTCAACTGATGAAGCTGATTCAATTGCCTACACAAGCTTTTGAACAACGGCTAAAAGAAGAATTAGTTGAGAATCCGGCTTTGGAAGCCGGTAAAGAAGAATCGGCAGATCACGACGATTATGCAGATGATGATTATGATGAATATGATGATTTCGACAACGAACGTATTGATGCCGACGAAATCAATATTGATGAGTATTTGAGTGACGATGAAACGCCTGATTATAAATTACAAGCTAACAATTACAGTGATGACGATGAAGACAGAAGTCTGCCGTTTGCCGCACCGGTTAGTTTTCATCAGGATTTGATCAACCAATTAAACACTTTTATTCTTTCGGACAGTGAACGCGAAATCGCCGAATTTTTAGTCGGTAGTATTGATGACATGGGGTATATCCGTCGCGATATTCAGGATATTGTAGACGATATGGCTTTTACACAAGGAATTTATACCGATGAGAAAAATGTAGAGCGAATCCTTAATATCATCCACGAACTGGAGCCATCGGGTGTCGGTGCCCGCGATTTACAGGAGTGTTTATTATTACAGCTTCGCCATAAAACACCAACAGAAGCGATCGAACTGGCTATTGATATTCTTGAAAATCAATTCGATGCTTTTACCAAAAAACATTACGACAAGTTACTACAGAAATACGATATCACACAGGAACAGCTTCGCAAGGCAATTGACGAAATTGAAAAATTAAACCCGAAACCGGGTGGTTCTTTCGACACCAATTCCAGAACGGTCGAACATGTGGTACCGGACTTTTCCATACGCCTTATCGACGGTGAACTGGAACTTTCCCTAAACGGCAGAAATGCTCCGGAATTACACGTTTCCAAAGATTATCAGGAAATGCTGCAAACCTATAAGGAATCGCGCGAAAAATCGAATTCCCAAAAAGATGCCGTTCAGTTTATCAAACAAAAGCTGGATTCCGCTAAATGGTTTATCGATGCGATCAAACAGCGTAACGAAACTTTATTTGTTACCATGAATGCGATTATGCACTACCAAGAGGAATATTTCCTTGACGGTGACGAAACCAAACTTAAACCGATGATCTTAAAAGATATTGCGGATATGGTTGGTTTGGATATTTCGACCGTTTCACGGGTAGCCAACAGTAAATATGTTGAAACACCTTACGGCACAAAGCTGATTAAAGAATTCTTTTCTGAGGCGATGAAAAACGATCAGGGCGAAGATGTTTCTACAATTGAGATCAAAAAGATATTACAAAATGTAATTGAAGACGAAGATAAAAGCAAACCGCTTCCTGATGATAAGTTAGCTGACATTCTAAAAGAAAAAGGCTATCCGATTGCAAGAAGAACGATTGCTAAATATCGCGAGCAACTGGACATTCCGGTGGCTCGAATGAGAAAGAAAATATAATTTGCTGACCTAACCTATTTATCACAATGGATTTCAAAAAGATTTTCCCGCTATTCTCTTATTTGTTTCATCCCTTGTTTATTTCGGTTTACGCTACGCTGTTTTATTTTTTTGTGACCCGAAGTTATTTTTACCCGCATGAAATTTACCTCATCCTGTTTCAGGTGGTTATTTTAACGCTGTTTTTACCGGTTTCCACCTACTTTCTTCTAAAATCACTGGGCCTGATCCGATCCGGAATTATGATGTCCGAAAAAAAAGAGCGCCGTTTACCATTGGCTTTTCAGGCGATGTTTTTTTTGGTACTAATTGAGCATTCTCTGACTATGCTGCCCATTCCGGAATTGTATTTCTTTTTCCTGGGCGCTTTAATCAGTTCTGTCTTAGCTTTATTACTCTTGTTATTCCATTTTAAGGCCAGTCTGCATATGATCGGGATTGTCGGAATTACCCTTTTTATCATCGGAATTTCGATGCATTATCATATCCGGTTTATTAACCTGATTGCATTTGCGATCTGTAGTATCGGTTTGGTCGCTTCTTCCCGTTTATCCATGCAAGCCCATTCGATGAAAGAAATTATCATCGGAATATTAATCGGCGCTTTGCCGCAAATCGGATTGTGGTATTATTGGATATAACTATAGAATATAGAAAATCACCAGGAAGCTAAAAACATTAATCTTAATTTTTTCGCCGTCAATTTCCCCGGATTTAAAAAGTGGATTTAAGCCATAATAAGCATAAGCATTAAAAGTATTATACCCGATACCAACATATGGTCCGTATTGAATTTTATTCAGATCGGAATTATTAAATACTTTGATTTTTTCACTGCTACCGGTGAATACCGATTTGCTATACATCAGGTAACTGAATTTAAAACCGGAATAGATTCTCCAGAATTTATGACTTTCGGGTGTTGAAGTTCGCCAACGCACTTCAATCGGAATATCCAGATAATGTGTTTCCAGCTTATTTCGGTCGAAATCGGAACTGATCGAATAATTCACAACATTTTCCTGTTCCATAATTTTCATATTCTGACGAAAACTATTGAAAGTATAGCCCAAACCCGGTGCTATTGCGAAAGTTCTTTTTTTGTTAAGCGGGATATCTCTTAGAAAACCGGCACTTAATCCCAGAGAAAAGGAATTTTGCGAAAATCCGGCCGGACTGTTGGTCAATAAATTATAAGCTATACTGACATAGAACTGATCTTCTCTGTATAATGAGTCAACAACAACTTTCTTTACCTCTTCTTTTTTTTCCGTTTCTTCGGTTTGTGCCCAAATTCCGGCTATCGGAAGAAGTAATAAAATATAGAGCAGGCCAGCTTTAATCATACTTTACATATTTCTGTACTAAAGTAGTAAAAACTAGCTTTATTTTTATTTATTGTCCGGAATCTTTTACGGATTAAATCAACCCTATTTTTTTCGCTTCTTCAATCAATTCTTTATCTCCGCCTTTGGAACGTAGCAACTGACTTTTAATGTTTGCTTTTCTTTTTTCCAGAGCACTCATTGACAACGGAATATAATTCGGAAGATCGGCTGTTTTAACACCCTGAGAAATTAAAAGTAAAATCTGACTGTCGATTGAATCCCATTTGATGTTCTTCATCATCAGTTCTTTCAGCGCGTTGGAAATAGTATGACTTGCAAAAGTTTCGCCGGAATACATTTTTTCGAACACATTCGGGAACATTTCAAAATTCACATCACATTTTGAAATAAAAGCTTCCGGATTAACCTTGTTCATGATCTTATCAATCAGCACCGGTTCGTTGTGCATTGTTAAAAGTGCAATCTTACATTTTGGAAATTTATCCCGGATTAACAGCGCTAAATCGACACCCGATTCAATATTCATTTCTTTATAGGGCGGCAGACTAATATCCAGATAAGCAAAATCGATATCCTTTTTTAAACGGGAAAAATTGATAATTGTATTATAAGCAACTGTACAATTATGTGCCGTTGTAAAGGTTAGGGTTAAATTTTCTGTATTGAATTCGGAAAGCAAGTTGATATACCCATCGAGAGTCATTGGATGGTCATCTACTAACAGAATATTTATTTCTTTAGCCATACTTTTTATTTCTATTACAAATCTAACAAAAAAGTACGGAATATCCGTAAAACAATTTCACGCGAAAGTGATAGCTTGCACTAAAATTAAAGCTGTGCACTATCCGTTTTTGCTAATTGATGACGATGAGAAGGTAGCCAAGAACATTTTGGAGGTTTTTGAAGATTTTGAAGACTTTCTATGCCTTGGTGTGATAAAAACAAAAGAAGAAGCTATTAACAGGATTTTAGAGCTTAAACCAAAACTGGTGTTCATTGAAATTGCTTCAAAAAAACAGGATTCGGATTTATCCTTTGCGATTTTAACCGAATTAAATGAGTTTCTCGAAGAATTACCGTATTTTGTGGTGCTTACTTCTGATGAGAGTCATGCTTTTGAAGCTATAAAAAAAGGGGTTTCGGATTATTTATTAAAACCTTTAAGTCAGAGTGAGCTTCGTAAGTGCCTGCTTCGCTTTCAGAAAAAAAATCCGGTCAAAGAACCTGAAACTATTTGTGTAAAATCATACGGTGATTATCAATTTGTGCATTTAAAAGACATTACTCATTTAAAAGCAGACAATAATACCACCGATATTTACCTTAGCTCCGGTCAGAAAGTAAGTGCTTACAAAACTTTAAAACATTTTGAAAGCCTGCTTCCTTTTTACTTTTTAAGGATACACAACAGTTCGATTGTTAATATTAATTATGTTTCCCGAATACATTTGGGCAAATTGAAATGCTATTTAAATAATAATGAAATTTCCATACCTTTCTCCAAATCGTATAAAGATAACATCGATACAATTATAAGGCGGATTTCTTCTTAGTAAAAACCTATTGTTTACACGTATAAATGACACATTCACTAGCAAACGCCTTACAACCACTAAATACAGGATTAATCATTACTCAAACTGCACCTGCATTATATAATTTTGTAACTGTAATAATGACGGAACAATTTAAGGCTTTAAACAATTACTAAGATGAGGGAACATGCTTTACACATGACATCTTCAGTAATACTGAAAAGTAATCCCAACTTTCAGCAACTAAAACAAATCAAATACCACTACTTCATGAATAATGTTGTAGCGACCCCATTATCTTAACATTAAAATATTATTTATGAAAAAAGCTCTTTTTATCTTAACACTTATTATCGTTGGCGGATTAACATTCTCATGTTCTACAGATGAATATGATGTAACTCAGGAAAAAGGCGCTCGTAAAACCTTCGATTCAACTGAAGAAATGATGCGTCCAACTACTCCTGCTGATTCAACCAGCCTACCTACTAATACGCCAAATATGAACACAGAACCAATCGGAACCAACCTTGATGACGGTAACGATAACGGAGGTGGAACACTTAATCCTCCTAAAAGATAATATACCCATAAAACATTTTTAGAACCCGGGCAATATAAGTGCTGATATTAACTTATATTGCCCGGGTTTTATATTATTTTTGATTAAACTATAATTTGTACTGATTTTGAACGCCCCTGTATCGAGATTTATAATTTTACTTAGCCTCTGTTTCTTTATGTTCGCCTGTGAGATGGACAAAAAAAGTGACGTTGCCGTTTCGGATAAAAAAATAAATGCGCTTTTCAAAAATGCTACAAACACACAACAATCGGCGTCCGAAAAAAAGAGGTATCTCGATTCTATCTATCATCAGATCTCCTTACGCAAAAACGATTCAATAACCCGGAACTTCCATTTTCAACTGGCGGATGAATTTTACCGGTTAAACGATTTTCAAACTTCCCGATATATTAGCGAGAAAGCGTATAAACTATCGGAAGAAGCAAATGATAGTGTCGCCACAGCCAAAGCTTTTTATTATATCGGCGATTGTTATGAACCCATCAAAAAAGACAGCGCTTTCTACTATTACCTCCAAGCCGAGAAAATATACCGCCGACTTAAAGATTCAGAGAATGTAGGTCGGATGCTATTATACAAAGGCGGTATTTTATACAGCGAGGGTAACTATATTGAAAGTGAAATCGAAGCCAGTAAATCACTACAGTTATTAAACAAATCCGGAAATTATAAGCTGACTTATAGTGCTTATAACATCCTTGCCAATTCACTTCAGGGATTAAACGATTTTAACGGCGCTTTGAAATACCACGAACTGGCTTTAAAAGAATACGACAAACTCAAATTAAAAGAAACCGATCCGAAAGTTATATTGGGTTATTATATCCCGACGTTAAACAACATCGGTTATATGTACGATAAAATCGGAGAGCATCAGAAGGCAATCAAACAATTTGAAAAAATTATAGCCATTAAAAACCTCCGAAAAGTTTTTCCCGAATATTATGCCGCCACGTTAAGTAATCTCGCTTATTCCAAAATGAAAGCCGGCGATTACAAAAACCTTAAAGAGATGTTTTACGAATCGATACATCTTAGAGACAGTCTGGGCAATCAAGCCGGTGTAGCGTATAGTAAAGTACAACTTGGTGAATTTTATCTGATTCAGAAAGACACTTTAAAATCGATTGCCACTTTAAAGGAAAGTTACCAGTTGGCAAACGACACCAAGAGTTACTACGAATTATTGCGATGCTTAAAACTTTTATCCAAAATAGACACCAGTAAAAGTCAGCAATATTCTGATGAATATATTGCCGTAAGCGACAGTTTACAGAAAAAAGAGCGTGCAACCCGTAATAAGTATGCCCGTATTGCTTATGAAACCGAGCGATTGGAAGAAGAAAACGAAGTATTAACCAAACGAAATTTATACATCTTACTAGGTGCCGCTTTCTTTATTTTTATAGTAACCGCACTCGGAATTATCCGCCATTTAAAAGCCAAAAACAAAGAATTACAGTTGATTCAACAACAACAGGAAGCTAACGAAGAGATTTATCATCTTCTGGTTGAACAACAAACAAAAGTCAACACGGCAAAAGAAGAAGAAAAAACAAGGATTGCAATGGAATTGCATGACAACATTATGAATAAAATTTACGGTGTCCGGATGAATCTTGGTTTTTTCAACAATAAAGCCGATGAAAAAGCGACCGAAAAACGAAAAGAATACATCCTTGAACTTCAGAATATTGAAAAAGAAATCCGGACAATTTCTCATGATTTAAGTAAGAACTCCTATTTTGAGGAACGCAATTTCACCGAATTATTAAGCTTTCTGATCAAAAACCAGGAGAACATCAACAATACGGATTTTCATTATGAAATTGATGAAAACATCGATTGGAACAATGTCCCGAATACGTGTAAGATTAATATTTACAGAATCGTACAGGAAGGCATTCTTAATATCAACAAATATGCTAACGCTAAAAATGCTTTTATAACGATCACCATTACCGAATCCGGTAAAATAAAATTGATTATCAGTGATGACGGAGCCGGTTTTGACGTAAAAGTGGCTAAAAAAGGTATTGGACTGAAGAACATGACCGAACGGATTACGGCGCTGAAAGGCGAATTAAACATTAAATCCAACATCGGAAAAGGAACGCAGATAGAAGCCATATTTTCTTTATAGAATATAATCCGATTCATTGAGCAAATACTATTCTATAAATAGACAACATAAAAGAAGGGTTACTATAATAGAGTGCCCCCAAAAAGTTAGACACTATTTGGGGGCAGTTCATAAGTAGCCCTTTTTCGTTTTTAAAAACCTCGAACTATTAGGGTAAATCAAGAGCAAAATCTGAAATTATTATATTTACCGGATAAATCTCTTATCCCTATAATATAGAAATACAAAATGGTTACAGAAATATTCTACAGCATTGACAAGATTACTCAGGATTTTTTTATTGCTTTCGGTTTATTCACTTTTCTTATTTTCCTGATACGAATTTTTGTTAAAAAGCCGATCTTAAATCAAATTGATGAAGTATCCTGCCGATTTATAACTGTAATCGGAATTGGCTATCTGATAATATGGATTGCGGGAATTATTGTGAGGTCATTTTTAATGCCCGCCAATGAATTTCACCTAATGATCAACGAAATTTTCAATACCTATTGGTCACATTATCTGTTACAACCCCTACTTTGGTTCTTACTATCACAACTTTTACGGATTCATAAAGTTCGGAAAAACATCCCGTTACGATTACTTATTGCTTTTCTATTCCTATTCAGTATTCAAAAAATAGTCTTTTCCATTATAATTTTCCACCGGGATTACCTTCCAAGTAGTTGGACAATGTATACTGAACTCCCTTTTTATCCTTCAAACACAATAGTAACTTTACTATTAAAAGTCATAATCTTTTTATTTGCTGTCTTTATATTTAATCGCATTCATAATAAATTAAAGAACCAATAAACAGCTATTTTCATTTCCATTACCTATTATTGCCTAAAACAAAATCTCAAAATGAAATTACCCGCTCATCAGAAGTCTAACATCCGACATTTTATATACTATCTTGTTAACGGGACGCTTAATTTTACTATAATCCGGGAGACATTTGGCGACAGTTATCATCATTCTTTAAAAACAAATCCCGATCTTTTTTACAAAACAGCTTGCATTTATATTGATCAAGAAACAAATCCGAATTACAATACTATAAGTAATTCAAGATTAGGATCTTTTATTTGCCGACTTTATCAGAATCCCACCGACTTAAACGATTTTCAAGATTGGGAAATTGATTTTACAACCGATAAACCAACATTTTCTTCCGATTTTAAAAACTTTACAAAATGGTTTATTACAGCAAATACCGTTGACTCCATTTCTTTTCACGATTATATTGATGACGGTGCCACATTTGTAGAGCAATGCTTTGCAATCTGGACCAATGTTGTAACACTAGAGAATAACACCGTAACCAACTACCAATATGCTATTAGTCGTGTAGAAGAATACATTAAGTCCTATTATATAAACAATTATCCGGATAATCTTGAGGATTGGGAATGCGAACTGTATTAGTTCTCCAACAAACATATTATGATCAAGCTATTTTTTCCAATGACAGCAATTGAACAATTACTTTCCGACACCGCCCACCGAACCTTTGATTATCCCAAATCCCGATGGATCTATTATCAGGAATGGAATAATGCTTTGTTTTTACATTGGAAAGTTCCTGTGACTTTACTAGAAAAGCTTGTTCCCGAAAAACTCAATATCGATACTTTCGACGGTCATGCTTATGTATCATTAGTTGCCTTTACCATGCAAAAAATCCGACCGCGAAATTTACCGGCAATTACTTTTATTTCTGATTTTGATGAAATCAACATACGAACCTATATTGATAACGACAATAAAAAAGGGGTTTACTTTTTAAATATTGAAGCTGCGAAATCTTTATCTGCTTATATTGCTAAAAAATTATCCGGACTTCCTTATGAAAAATCGGTTATAAATCGTTCCGATACCTCCTATAGTTCATACAATACGCAAAAAGCTTTTGCTCTGGAAACCGAATTCGAAATCAAAGAACCCATCTCATCAAAAACAGCTTTAGACAAATGGCTTACTGAGCGTTATTGTCTGTATCTTGATCAGGAAAAATCTTTATACCGTTACGACATTCATCATAAAGAATGGGAGATTAAAAATGTTCATTTAAAACAACTTAGTCTAAACTATACTATCGATAATATATCGCTTTCCAATACGCCCGACTTTATTCATTATTCCGATGGTGTAAAAGTTGTCGCCTGGGAAAGAAGTAAAATATAAAAACCTTAGATAATTTGATCAAATAAAATGAGTGTCAAATATAAAATCGCTGCTACCACTTACATCATTTTATTACTTGCAATAGTATTGTATTGTATGATGTGGGCTTTGGGCATGAAAGAAAACGCAAAACCTAATACCGTACTTATCTCTTTAATTATTTTAGTTGTATCGAATATCCTTTCACTAATTGCCTTTCCTTATGTTCCTAAGACAAATAAAAAAAGTATTCGCCTTTTGAGTTTACTAAATCTGATCTTTTTACTTGCCGGATCTTTTTTTATAATAGCATTGCTTCGATCACTCGATTTTTCTTTGTATTCCGTCGTTACATTGGTCACACTTGGACTATCGGATATCGTTTTATGTTTAGAATTTAAAAAGCAACTCCAAACGAAATAGTTATCAAACAATAATTACTCTTTTTCAAGATCTTCCGGTATATTTACAAGCCGCTATCACTAAGTCTGAAATGAAATTTATCGCTATTATTTTCTTACTCTTTTTATCCTATCATACAACTGCACAGCCGGATAATTCCGAATTCACTCAAAAAGTTCTAAAGAGCAATGTGATTGGAAAAAAAATTACTTCCGGCGTTTGGAATGAAAAGGGAGATACAGAAACAAATCTTACCTATTTGGGTGCTGTAAAAGTAAAAAACGGAAAGACTTATAAGATAATGAATTCAATATGGACCTGGGGAATATCGGGTCGTGTTACAAATCGGATTTTGATATTTAATGATCGGAATCAGTATCTGGGAAATTATCCGATAACTGACTCCGAAAATCTCCCAATAGCACTCAAAAAGAGGTATTTGATCTTCAAAAACAACACAGGAAGCATATTCAAGGTTTATTTAGGAAATGGCATACCCGAAAAATTATATCAAAAAAACACTACTGAATTTAATTATATCTCCGATTTTCAACGTTAAAAGAATCATATCCGTAATTGTATACCATATCTTTTATGCTGCCAAACTAATGATCAACCATGACCAAAAAAGAACAAAACTATTATGCCAAAATTAAATCTGACTTAATTGGTCAGAAAATAAAAAGGGTATTTTATGATGAACTACACTATGCTACCGATGATCATTTTTGGGAACATTCCGATAGTATTCATTCCGTGGATATGAACATTCTGTTAGAATTTGAAAACGGAAAAATTTGTCAGATTAAATGGGATGATACCTTTTATTGCTACGGAATCGGATTTACTATTTTATCCGATTTGGAGGAAAATAAACAGTTAAAGACGATCGAAGTAACACACCATAAAAATTGGTCCGGAATTATTGATTCTGAGTTAACAAAGATCACTGTTTTCTGGGATGAAAGTAATGACTTTCAACACACAAACAAAGAAATGGCCGGGATGACCAATAATACGATACGACTTCCGCTAACCTGGCAAATGGAATTCGACAAACAGCAATTGTGGATTTCAGCATTAGAAATACAGGAAAACGGATATACGAGTTATTGGGCGGATCATTTAACTGTATTTTTTAATAAAGAGCAATTGGAAAAATACAATAATCCAATTCAAAAGGATTCAGAGCCTTATACCGTTAGCTAATCTTTAACCGAAAAGAAACATATATTGATCAATTAATAAAGATACTTTTCCTATATATTTGTATATCTCCAAAAGGAGAAAATTGGTAATGATGACATTATTTCAAAAATCGGTCGTTAAAATTCTGCTTGGATCTGCGGCTTTTTTACTCTTTACCGCTATCGCTATATCCTTTTATTTTCTTTTTTGGAATTGTACTACCGAAACAACGCAATATACCGTCTGCGCAAATGAATTTGTTACAATGGACTGCGGAATGCACAACTTATCCGGAGATGCCACGGAAGGGAAACATCTTTTTAACAGGCACTGTGCTATGTGCCATAAATTAAATGCCGTAATGACAGGACCGGCATTACGCAATACGGATTCAGTTGTTTTTCGCAAATGGCTTTATTATCAGAATGTTAAAATCGATACAACCAAATTAGACCGGTTCAATGTCGACTTTCATCGTGATCTGTCCAAAAACAATTTAAAAACAACCGATTTAGAAAACCTTTACGCTTATATTGGTTTTTAGCTATACCTGGATTAGCCTATTTTTATAATAATCCGAAAGTACAATCCAGCCAAAAAAAGTATTTTCACATTATTGATCTCACAATATGATAGCAGAAGAAAAACCTGAATTTTGGGAAACTAATTTTATCGATAAAAAAGAAATGTGGGGCTTAACACCTTCTCATTCGGCTCGTATTGCCGGTGAATACTTCGCTGAAAAAGGGCTTAAAAATATTCTTATTCCGGGAATCGGTTACGGTAGAAATGCTGAGCCTTTCCGACAAAACGGAATGACGGCTACCGGAATTGAAATCTCGAAAACGGCCATTGAAATGGCACGGGAACATTATGGAACCGACCTAAAAATATATCACGGTTCTGTTACCGATATGCCTTTTGATAATCAAAAATACGACGGGATTTTTTGTTATGCCTTGATTCATCTTTTAGATGAAAACGAAAGAGAAAAGTTAATCCGGGATTGTTATAACCAACTCGAAGACGGCGGTTATATGATTTTTACGATGATATCCAAAGAAGCGCCCACCTATGGAACCGGAAACTATATCAGTCCGGATCGTTATGAAATTATAGAAGGCGTCAATATGTTTTTTTATGACCAGGAATCGGTTCAGAAAGCGTTCAACACTGCCGGATTGTTTGAAATCACAACGATACAGGAAAATTTTCCTTTCTTTTTGATCAAGTGCAGGAAAAATTAAATCGATAGCCGCTTTACTTTCAAATTATGTGTGATTTTACAAAAGGTTTTAAATTATGTAGCTGTGAACCGGAAAAAATTAAATTCCGGGAAAAAGAGGTTTACAAAAAATCCGATGGTCAACTTATTCCGGTGAAGAATAAAAAGAACGACTCCATTCCGTTGATCTATATCTGGCAATTGTTTCGCCTGGTCGGGGAATATAAGAATAGTAGTATGCTCGGTCGCTATATACTTCCGACTGATACTGTCGGAAACGGGTTAGATGCCGAATGGATCGCCTTAAACCTCAATTCTGAAAACTGCTTTGATTTCGAATATGATCCGCAGGAAGGCGATACTTTATTTATCCGGCAAAATGTAATTCTTGGCCCTTATATTTCTCTTCTTTATAAAGATGGTCAATGGATAATTGATCATTATAGCCCTTTTGAATTTGAAATAAAGGAGCTTAAAGAAGGCTTAATTAGAGAAATCTCTTAACATTCCGATTCCAGCTTTTACTTTTATACTGATTATTAACACAATAGTCATTATATTCGTATTTCATCATTTCAAAAAACAACCATGAATCTCATAAAAAGTATTGTTGTACTCAAAAAATATCCGAATTTAAAACGAGAAGTTCGTATTGGGTTAACTAACGAATCCTATCCGGAAACCGGAGAACTCAGCGATCTGGATCTTGACGATATTGCAGAAATTATTTCCGAATTAGATGCTTTAGTAGCTAAAAATGATCCCGAAAGCTATCTGGAATGGGGCGTCGATTTATTTTCAGTATGCTCCTATCCCGATATTTCAAAATGCTCGGATGTTATCCATGATCTTGATTATCCCGATTGCAATACCGCTCATTTATTAGCGTTTATGCGACAATTGTTGGCTTTTAAAGAACAATATACACAGCCGGATACACTAAAAAATATTTTGAAACCGGCTTTTCAACAAATAAAAAAGGATCCTTCCGGTTTTAAAAAATGGGAAATCGGCACCTATTATGAAACCATTGTAGATACTATTCGTATCAACTTAAATCTTTCGGAAGACGATTTTCAACTTACAGCTGATGAATATATTGATCAATTATAGAAAGTAATATAACAACCAACAGTTCTTTAAACGTAGCCTATGTCTCCCTTTAATTTTGAAACTTTCAGACAAAAATATCCTGACGATTGCAAAACTAAAAGCAACAATTCCTGTGTATTAGCACTTTACAGTATTGTATTGGCCGGCGAACACAAGGACAGCGACTATTGGAACGAGGAACACGGTGCATCGGACATTATCCGGCTATTTGAAACTATTTTTACGACATATGACTGGGAAGAATTAGAAGCAGATTTAAAAAACTGGACGACTTCCCAACTGGAACTCTTTACCGAAGCGATACTTTCCGGCTATTATAGTTATACCAACAATGGTATTTATAATGATCACTATGATATTGAAAAGCTGACGCAAACGATTCCGAATCGATTAAATTTACTACTCCCGATACTGGCTATTGAAAAGGAAAGAGATCTTCAATATCACGAACTCTCCTGGATTATTGTAGAAAACAGTAATTTCATTAATGATCATTTTGAAATAGTACTCCAAAAAGATCCTCAGCATTTAAATACTATTAAAACGATTTTCGAATCATTTGCTCGTTTCGATTCCACCGATCCGATGATCATAACATTAAAAAATAAGATTGACAACGTCTCTAATAAATAGTAGTTATCAAACACTTATAAAAACAAAACACGTTTAGCACAGTTTTCTGTAACAGTTCTGACTAACAATTAAACAATAACCGAAAACAAAATAAATCTTGGAGTACATTACTTTTAAAACACAATTATATTTCACAAGTGCCCGATTAATTACCCTCATGAAACTCTACCTTCTTTCAGAAAATGATTTCAGGTTGCAATTCCAGGAAGAATGTGCTGCATTAGAAAAAGAATTTTTCGGAACCTATAAAATCGGTGGCGGCGGTATTAAAAATAATGGATTTGACCTGGATCGTTTCCTTAATGATCAAAATATTGGTGCTTTCGCTGATATTCTCCTTAGGGTTCTTACTACAAATGAACTAACAAACGATCAAACGGCTAAAAATGTAGCAACTGTTGAAGCATTCACTCAATATGACGAAGCAAAAATCAAAGATTTCCTGATTGACAATCTTATTTTTAATGACCCTCAAAAAGAGAATGAATTAAAGGTGCTTTTCGTAGTCGTATATGCAGCATTAAAAGAAGGCTATTTTTACAAAGTATCTGCCCCTCTTACTGATCAGCTTCTTGGTGAGTGGCTTTCAACTCGTGAAACCGGACAATTAAGAATTAATTACAATATGACCGATTTTATGCCGATTGGGAACCAGATCCATCTTATAGTCAGTCGATATAACCAGGATTTTCACCTCTTTTCCTGTCTGGCAAAAGTGGCCAATTATACTACACGAAAAGAGAGTGAACTTACAGTTCGCGAAACTTTAATCAAAATATCAGACGGGTATATCCACCATCATTATTTAGATAATGAGAACTTTATTTTTTTATACAAAAGCCCGATTTTCAGATATGACGGGGATAGTTTTGAAACACAAATCGGAGATATTGGCTTTACCTTTAAAAGAATAGAACAACAGTAGCACTTATTCCGAACAGAACTTTCTTTAAAACAGCTACAGGATATATAAAAATCACGTTTTGTGCACCTGACAATATCATTTTACAAATAATTATTTTGTTAAATTAATTTTATTTTTCGTTTTTGAAAGAAATTTCTTATATATTTGAGATGTTCAAAAACAGGAAATAAAAAAATTGAATCAGAGGAAAAAGAAATCCCACATCATATTCAAAATATTTTTATTAAAATCGAAACAATAAGTTCACATTTTCCTTAAAAAATGTTATACGATTTTTCCTATTTTTGTTAAAATCAACTTCTGACACCCAACAGAATTGTATTCAATTGACGATCACTATAGTTCAGACCGACTCGTCTAAAGGTTTCCGCATACGTTTAAAATAGCTATAAAAACCAATCATAAACTATATAATAAACATGAAAAACAGAAAATTCCTCCTTTTTGCAGCCATTGCAACACTTACCTTCACAACTTACAGTTGTAATGGTAACAAATCAGAAGGCGCGACCGAAGCAGCTGCTACAGAAGAAACCGCAGCTCCGGAAAAACCGTTGGTATTCGCTGAATTTGTTGATCTTGATTTGAGCAGCTACGGAATTCCGGTTGTTACAAAAGCCCCGAAAGATGCTAAAGTTATCAAAAGCACTACAGAAGGTGAAGTATTTGTATATGGTGGAAAACTATTTAAACTGACGTTTTCGATCCATGAAGGAACTGCGGAAGAATCAGTAGGAATAATCAAGGAAATTACCGGTGACAAGGAAATGAACCCGGGCTTCGATAAATTCGTAGCGGAAGATCCGACCGGTTTCATGAAACAAAACAAAGAAGGCAAACTGGCGTTCACCCATGGGGTAACCACAGGGCAATCTTCAGTAATTATTCAGGAAGGAATGGGATTTGACCAATCTCCTGATCAATTTACTGATTATAGTGCCGATGACATCAAATTAATGTACGAAGCAGCAAAAGCTACCGTAGCAAAATAATTTTCAATTCATCTTACTTTTTTAGACCTCGGGCAAAAATTTTGTCCGGGGCTTCTATACAAACAACCAAACCAACAAAAAAATATGGACATTAACAAAGAACTAGTAATCGCTTCAGAAGCAGGTGATTTAGAAACAGTAAAACAAATGTTAGCAAAAGGCGCCGATACCAGTGCCATGGGACCTAATTCCGGTGCTTTACATTGCGCGGCAGCAAACGGTCATCGCGAAATCGTGCAACTTTTGCTTGAAAACGGTTCTAACCCGAACATCCCCGACAACCAATCGTTTTATCCGATTCACTTAGCGGCAGCTTTCAAACATATAAATATCGTAAAAGATCTGATTCAACACGGCGCTAAACTTGACGTGGTGACTTCAAGTCTCGGAACGGTACTTCACGTTGCTGCGGCAAACAACTTCTACGAAATACTCGACCTTCCTGAAGTCAAAAAAGGACCGATCGAAGCCAGAGATCAGGAACAAAAAACAGCTCTGAACGTAGCTGCCTGTTTCGGTAGTTATACGATAGGATGGAAACTTATTGACGCCGGTGCAGACGTAAACACGTTGGACGATTTCGGTTTCTCACCTCTACTTAACGTTTTAATGCGTTTGGAAGAAGCTAAAGTACCACATTGGGAATCAGAAGGAACAAATTCGGGTGTCTATGTAAAATACCAGATCACAAACGGTTGTTTCCGTTATATAAAACCATACAATGGCGGAGCAAACGAATTGGGCCGTGTACTTTCGATTATGGATCAATACGACATCTCCGGATATTCCTGGGGACCTAAGCAACACCGCAATTATGTAGAATGCATTTATCTTGCTCAAAATCTTATCCGTAAAGGAGCTGATATACACATTCGCGGCAATAACGGCAATACTCCGATGATCATGGCTTGCTCTGCCGGTGAACCAGAAATGATGAAAACATTGGCTAAAAAGGGTGCCTCTTTTGACGTGAAAAACAATCAGGGAATTGCTCCTTTACATTACGTAGCCCGTAGTAAACGTCTTGACGGTTTGAAAGCCTTTTTAAAACTTTACCCGGAGCAAGACATTAACGCAGTTGACGAAAACGGATGGACAGCCGGACATTATCTGGGCGATGTTGGCGGACATCCTGAAATGGCTAAAGTTTTAGTCAAAGCCGGTCTCGATACGACTATCGGAAGTACCAAATATGTAGGTCCACTTGCGCCCGGAATCACCGCTAAAGAAGTAGCCGAACATTGGAACGACGACGAAATCGCAAAACTTTTAACACCGAAAAAAACAAAATCAAAAGCATAATTTGATCATGGAAAATATTATTTATAAAATTGACCCTAACGCAAACCGAAACACTGCACTACAGCAAGCATCAAACCATATAAAAGCAACACTTCAATCTAAATTCGGTTCCTCTTACGTGATTTCTGCTGATGCTTTTATTGATGCAGACAAAAACTGGTCACATGAAATACAAGTCCGTCAAGGCAACAAAATCGGAGCTGCCGTTGGTTTAAAATGGGAAAAATCCAATCCGAATGTCGTCCTGCTTGACGCTAGCGAATCTTCCAAAATAGGTAACATAATCACCATTTCCGTTCTCCTTTTATTTTTGGTAATCGGTGGTTATATGGGGTACAACAAAATCGAACCATTCGCCTTTTTACCGGGATACAGAATCGCTGCCGGTTTGGGTGGTCTGTTTGCACTTATCCCCGGGATTATTCTTGTTTTTATTTTGAAATCAATACTACTGAAAGGCGAAAAAGAGCAAAATGCACAACTTGTTAACGAAGTCAGACAAGTGATTCAAAATATATCTGCTAACAATATATAATAACGTAATGGCGAAATCAAAACCTATCGGACTTAAGAAGGTTGCGAAACCGGAAGATATGAGTAAAGTAATCATTTCTTTTCCAAGACCTGCAGACGTTCTTGCCGAACCCAAACATTTCGAACAGAAAATCCTGTTGCCGCAGTATAGTATTCCGGGACAAATTATAAAACCGGAATTCGCTGATGTTGTGTTCCATTTTATCGTGACACCGGTATTTCTGGATTATGCTGATTTCAGACTTACTGCTGATAACAAATACGAAATCGTATCCTACAGTGAAACCCCTATTTCGAATTTCGATGAAAAGTTTCTCAAATGGTGTGCCGGTGATATGGAGGACAATTTTTACGGATACGAAGACAAACCAACCTATTTTGAAGTTGACAAATCGGTAAAAAGCGAAAGCATTTATAAAGGTGGAGAACCTATTTGGGATCAAACCACCTACGAAAAAGACAATGTGCGCAAAACAGATTATTCACTCGATATCTTTAAAGATGAAAACGGTGAGCTTATGGAATTCATCGCTGCTCTTTATGACAGCAACATTTATGGTTCGTATAATCTGTTCTATTCACCTAAAACGCGTTTAATACGTCAGTTTCATCAATCGACCTAAAAATGATACCACTGAATAGTTTACAAACCGATCTAAATCGCTTGTATGAAGGGCAGGATACCAAAGCTTTAAAAATCGAATTCAACAGGAAGGATAGCTTGCTTAAACAGATGCATATCTTTGAGAACGGATTCTGGTTTCTGGCACCCTTTGCATTCGATTTGGCCTCTTACAAAACTTTAGCCGTTTCACTTTCACCTCGTATGACGTCTTTGAAAGACGAACCCGTAGTAAAAGTTTACACCGGATCTTACGGTGATGTAGCAGCCGTCACCCAAGCGCCCGATGTAAAGGCAATAATTCCGATGGCTTACCTGAAATTGATGGAAACCGCTACTGCAATCAAAGCTTTGAAATCCGATTTGGAGGCCGCAATCAGTCAGTCGAAACCGCTTTTTGATTATCTGGGAGAAGGGGATCTTGATTTTCTTAAATCCTATTTGTCGGATGAGGAAAATCAGGAACGTTTTAAAAAAGCAAAAAGAAATTATGATTCTTTTTTCTGTGATTTCTGGAATCATTATTACGACACGCCCGAACACAAAAAAGCGTTTGATCTTTTCGCTCAGTTAATCGACAACAAGAAATTTCTACCCGAATTTCAGGAAGAAGATTACGGTATCTGGAATGCATACGTCTATAGTGCGCTCACAGAACGGGCTGACAATTTGGAGCCTAAAAATAAAGTCCAAATGGAAAAGCAGTACTGGCATTTATGGAAATATGCGCGCATGCCGCTTGGGGTGGATTGCGATAGTATGCCCTTTAAAAAATATGAATACTACACTGGTCAATCAAAAGACATGATGTGGCATGTGAGTTTGTCGATTAATTCGGCACGTGACCACTATGGTTTTTTACCCGATGAAGTAGCCAACCATCCGTTGTATGAAGCTACGACTCTTATTCAAGACAAACAATATGCAGGCGACCAACACTGGATTGCCGCAAAGCGTTTTGATGAAGAATTTAACGATCCCGAATCCTGCTGGAATGCTTTGGTATGTACGGCCTATTGGGCGGGACTTGCGAGACGTTTCGATCTTGTGGAGGCCTCGTGGCAATACGCAATCGATTTGTCGCAAAGACAGGGTTGGAATGTGCTAAACGAAGTACTCAAGGATCAATGGGCTTTTTATGAGTATCACAGTAACGACAGGCGCACCAAAATGGATAGCGTAAAAAACCTTTTAGATAATTTTATCAAAATCGAAGTCGAAGCACTTCGTACTAACGATACTTCCCTGATAGGTCAATTGCATGCGATGACGTATCTCAAATGGAGTTTTCTACCGGAATTCGATTTCGGATGGGAAGAACAAGCGACAAAAAACGAACAGCCAATACCGCGTCATCTGTATAAAATCGTACAATACGAACACGAACATTACGGAGAAATCTGGGCGTGCTACCTATCTGCCGCCAATCCGGAAAACGGACGCAAGACGTTGGACGATTGTTTTATATTGGCACAAATTGACGGTGAACACAAACTAATTGCCCGATGCATCACAACTGACAGCAAAGCAGACAGATGGACAAGAGCTTCCGGAAACCCGGATATCGGGGATTACGTTAGAAACACTTCTATTACACAACAGTTCTTTAACAAGCCTACCGATACGGAATGGGCATTAAACGATTTCGGAGACTATGAAAAAATTTTTTAAAATTGGCTGTGGAGCCATTATCGGCTTATTTGCCATCGCTTATGCTATTTATTACTATAATTATGGAAGCGGCGGACCAACGCAAGCCGTTAAATTCATGAATACAGGAACAGAATTGCGCTCTGTGACTTTTGAACAGATAATGCCCGACGGGAAACTGGAGAAAATATACACCATCGACAGTAAAATCAAACCGGATGAATCGCTTATTCGACAAGTTCCGCCAGGTAATTATAAGATTTCCGTTTGGGACACAAACGATAGTTTGGTTAAAACTTCTGAATATAAGCTTAAACTTCCAAAAGCGGATGAATCGAATTACAAATTGCTGCGTTTCGATTTGGCTGTAGACAAACTTTTAGTACTCGTAAACATGAACAGCTTGTACGGAGGTAATGCAATCGCCGATCATATGTCGAAAGCAATGGGAACAAAAAGCGACGGGATTAAGATTGCAAGGGTATATGACGGAGAATTTCCGTTTCTAATCGAAGAAATGTATACGATACGTACTATAATCGACCTGGAGGAAGACTTTCCGGACCGAATAAAATACGGTAATGTAGTCTATGGATTGTTTGCTATTCCGAAAGCACTACCTAAAGATCAACTTCAAAATGCTTTAATTAAAGAAATTGCCAAAAAAACAGTAAAATAAGTATGTCAAAATACAATATGCTTGAAGCTCAGGGCAAACAAGCCTATCTTGCTGCTTTGGATGAAATCGGATGGTTTGACCTTCCGCAAAACGATCGTTCCAAAATCGAAGCAAAAATCAACGAAAGTAACGGTGATTTTTACCTCAGCCTGCATCATTTGACCTTTTTGGCCGAAGATTTTGAAACCGAAGACGGATTTAAAGATTTGATTGCAACCTTTCAAACAATAACAGGAATCCGTTTTCAATCGGTTGATTTTGATTTCAACGAAGACAAAATGGAACTCAAGATTATTGCCAAAACCGATACCCAAACGATCACAACATGGGTAGACATGAGCGAATATCCGGTTTCAGAAGTCGAAGGAATATTAAATGAGATCATCAACGAGATCGGTATGGAAACGCATTTTGTTTGGCTTCCGCTCGAAAGTGAAATTCTTTTTTACGTTTTTGTACCTCACGAACTGTATATGAAAGCTGTTAAAAAAGGTATTATCCCACAAGACGATTATTATATTAACGGTTTATACGATGAATACAACATCGACGAAAGCCAGCCTTAAATTGACAATATGAAAGAACAAATACTAGAATTACTTAAAAGTGATTCGCTTCACCATTACCTCGTCGGAATCGACCTTTTCCTCACTAGCTACCGCAACAATTCGATCACCAGTGCTGATTTGGATCATGAAATCATCGAACGTATCTGTGCTGTTTTCCTGATTGAGAGATGGGCAGAACATGAGGATTGGACCGGCATTCTCGATGTTTTTATGGATGTGTTACCAAAGTACGGTTACTATTTGTCCCATGAAGATACAGGGCATCATCTGAGAGGACTTACGATATTCATCGATGGAATTCATCAGGGAGAAATCGATCTTTCCGGTTTTTTATACGCTTCCAAAAATGCTTATATCGATGCGCAGACCACTGCTCAAGCGCTCAAAGAATATTTTCAGAAAGAAAATGATGAGATATCGACCGGTATATTCGAAGAAATGGAGACGTTTTTTGGTAGTATTGCCTCGGGTCAGTTCGGTGCGGCACAAATTATAAGTGAATTGCGCGATTGGTCGGTAGAAATGGCACAAGGTTTTTATGTCGTGATGTCTCATACGGACTATAACCGTAACTGGATGTTACGCAGTTTGTACAAAGTAGTCGACTCGCCTATTATTCAGGAACAAATTTTTGACAAATTCCTGAATGTATTACGTACGATACGCGTCCAATACGAAGAAAACGGCGAAAACGAAAAACTCGAACCGATGGATGAATTTATTGAATCGATTGTTTCGGCAAGTAAAGGCGAATAATCTTCTTCGAAGGCAAAAAATAAGATTGATAATGTTTATTTTCGATGCCGGATATTCGAATTAATTAATCAGGAATGGAATATAAAGTTTTACGAAAAACCAATAAAAAACACATCACATTTAATACGCTATTCTATGGCGGAATATTGGTTTGGGTACTTACGCTATTTTCATCCGCTATTTTCGATTATATCGATATTATCTGGATAAAATTGCTTGTATTGGCGGAGTTATTCTTTGTTATGGCAATTCCATTAATCAGTTTTTTTAAATTTAATGAATACAAGACCTTAAAAGGCGAGTTGTCTTCACTATTAATCTTCCATCCCGATGGTATTCAGATCGACTCCAAATTCCACGAATTGGATACGATAAAAAAAATCAACCTGGAACATACCAGCGATTACAAAGGGCGTTTTGCTCCTGAAAGAGGCGATTTTGACGGAAATTTATCCAATGGTGTTGCGAATTTACTTGTGCTTAACCTGATTAACGGCACTCGTATTTCGTTACACTTTCAACAAAGTAAACAAGATGAAATATTTCAGGAAAAGGAAAATCTGATACGGTACTGTAATGACGGAAAACTAGGTCTCCTATCCCTTTTGGATATTTTAAGGATTACCGATTACAACGAAATTCAGCGCTTTAAAAAAGAAAATATATCAAGGCTTAGTAACTAAAAATTTTCCTTTCAAAATATAGTTGTTGTTATACTGCCGGCCTTACAGCCGGCATATAAACCAATTCACTCAGGTTTCCCGTCCTTATACTGTATTAACACCAAAAAGATACCCAACTAAAGCAGTTGCTCCCATGGCAATAGTTCCCCAAAAACAGATTCGGGCCATCGCTTTTACTATTCCGGAGCCTCCGGTTTTTGCTGCTATAGCTCCTAATAACATTAAAAAAATAATCGAAAACAGGTATTGATACGGTATCATATGCGGTAACGGTGCGAACCAGGAAACCAACAGTGGTAATACGGCACCGGCAACAAACGAAAAAAACGATGCCAATGCCGCAAGAAATGGCTTAGCCTGAGTAATTTCATTTAGTCCCAATTCGTCCCGGGCATGCGCTTCGAGCGCATTATGACGTGTTAACTGTTCGGCAACCTGTAAAGCTAAATCGGCCTCAAGTCCTCTTTGGCGATAAACTTTTGCGAGTTCCGTTAATTCAACATCCGGCATTAACTCCAATTCCCGTTTTTCTCTGGCCA
This sequence comes from Flavobacterium cerinum, assembly GCF_024496085.1. NCBI lineage: Bacteria > Pseudomonadati > Bacteroidota > Flavobacteriia > Flavobacteriales > Flavobacteriaceae > Flavobacterium > Flavobacterium cerinum. The sequence continues at coordinate 448,826 of NZ_CP101751.1, forward strand.
GATCCGATGCTTCCGTATCTTCCTGAGAGCTTACCGAAACATATTCACCGGCCGCCATCGACATGGCTCCTGCAACTAACCCGGCCAAAGCCGTTAGTACAATAACCGTACGGTCGTTACTGGCCGCAGCCACACCGATTACAATACTACTGGTCGATAAAATTCCATCGTTTGCTCCTAAAACGGCTGCACGTAACCATCCTACTCTATTGATATAATGTTTTTCCAATTCCATAATAAACTTCTAAAATTTTCGAATAAAACCTAATCCGACAGTATTAGACTGATAATACGGATAAACCATCGTGGTTACTTTTTCTTTTTTACCTTTTAACAGATGATCAATCTTAGGAAAAAGCCAATAGGCTAACTCGGTAGACAAAATACCGATTCCGGCACCTGCAACAACATCCCCTACCCAATGTTTATCATTTAAAATCCGGTAAATACCGGTAAAAGCAGCCAAAGGATATCCGGAAAGAGCCAGCCAAAGCGATTTGTCTTCATATTCGCGAAACATAAAATGTGCCGATGAAAAAGCGGTAGCCGTATGTCCGGAAGGAAAAGAAAGATTATTCGACTTATCGGGTCGCTCTTCTTTAACCAAATACTTTACCGGCATGATTACTGCTCCGGTAATTAGTTGTGAAGTCGCATAAATTATAGTACGGTCACGCAAATTATGCTTTCCTTCAACACCAAACAGATTTAAGGCATATACCGCTGCTGCCGGTGCATATTGGGTATAATTATCATATACAATATGTTTGGGAGTGTGCTCATTAACCTCAAATTGAGTGGAATTATTGATATTTTTAATATCTTCAACCATCAAACTCAGCAATCCATAAGTAATGAATATAGCGGGAATGATCATTTTTTTTCCTGAAAATTGATAAACGGGATCTGATTTTTTTACCACATCGGTAGTATCGGGATTACTTCCCAAAAACAGATCCGTATCCGAAACCGTCGTACCATAAAAAGTACTTCCCCAAAATACTACTGTTATCAGCACTATTATCTTTTTGATTTTTTTGGTATTTTGTATCATTCTTCCTTATTTTTTAATTGCATTAATAAAGTATAAGCCCCGTTTGAAACAATTGTCTTTCCCTCTAAGGTACTACTATTTTGTATCGCAACATCCGATTTTTCTTTATTTCCAATCGTAACTTCCTGCATCATATATTTACGCGGGGCAGTTTGTACGAATACATAATCTTTCCCTTCATAATTAACAATACTCGCTTCAGGAAGGGTTTTTGCTTTCCCGGAAGTTAATTCGACCTCAGCATTCATATACATTCCGGGTAATAAGTCCTTATCATAACGTGTAAAATGGCAATGTACCGTAGTTAATCCATCCGTATTAATATCTTTACTGATCAATATTATTTGCGCTTCGTATTTTTTATCGGGTTCTGCATTGCTGTAGGCTATTATTTTCTGACCGATGGCGAGCTTGATTACATCTTTTTCGTAGACTCTTAAACTTAGGTGAATGTCTTCCGGATCAATGAGTTCGAACATCACATCAGAAGGTGCTATATATTTACCTATGTTGGCATTTACTTTACTTACAAAACCACTAATGGGGCTGTAAACGGACACGTTTTTCGAAATTTTGTCCGCCGTGAGTGTTGCCGGATTAATTGTAATCAGTTTTAATTTTTCGGCCAGTGCTTTCATCAGAATACGCTGATTATTCATTTCTGCCTGAGCTAACTGTAAGACTTTATTACTGCTGGCCTGACTTTGATTCAGGTCTTTTTGGCGGTAATAATCTAACTCTGCAAAATTAAACCTTGATTTTGCCTGTAAATAATCCTGTTGTAACTGGATGTATTGCTGATCTTCCATAATCGCAATGCGTTCTCCTTTGCGGACATGTGTTCCCGGCAAAAGCTTTGTTTCCAGCAAATATCCGCCCATTGGAGCACTAACTGAAATAAGATTTTGTGGCGGCACATCTATTTTTCCGTTTAGTTTCAATATACCGGCCATATCTTTTTCGATCAATTTTATGGTTTCGATGCCCGCATTTTTAAATTGCGTTTCAGTTAATACTACCTGATTTTCATTTTGAGGCAGGTTATTTTCAGCAGCAACTTCTCCTTTGTCTTTACAGCTTATCAGCAATTGCAGGACAAGAAGCAGTACTGTTTTGACGATTATACGAGGTCCGTATTTTTTGTTACTGACAACCATTTGTTTTGTATAAGTGTCTGATAGTATCATTATCATATTGTTTTAATTAGAGGTAAGATAATTAAGCTGAATAACAGTATCATTCAGTGTTTTTAAGGCTTCTGCATAATTGCTCTGAATACCGATGGCCTGATTTAAAAGCAGTACAAAATCGAGATAGTTAATTTCTCCGTTTACGAACTGTTTTTCGGCTGTTTCTGTAATTAACAGGGCATTCTTAAGTCCGTTATTTTCAAAATACCGGACAATTTCGAGGTTACTCTGATAGGCTGCCATCAGCTTTTTATTTTGTGTTTGCAGTTGTGCTGTTGCAGCTTCGTAATCACTTTGTGTTACTGTCTCCATTATTTTTGACGCTTTCGCTCTGTTTTTTTGCCCCTTTGTAAATAGGGGTAAGGAAACTCCGGCCTGGATAGAATGGAAGCGACTACCGGCATCATATACCACTTCATTCGCTCCGGTACCTCTAAAGCTCGTATTACTATAGCCTACCATAAATCCGGGAAGTAAACGGGCTTTTTCCAATTCTGTTTGGCGTTCGGCTACCGTTTTTGACTGGCCAAGCAGCTTTAAAAAAGGGTGCTCCTCAACAGCAGAAGTCGGTATTAACACTGCTTTTTTATTGGCTTTTTCAGGTTTATATATAGTATCCGAATTAAGCAATAACTGAAATTGCAATAACCCGACTGCTATTTCCTGTTGGATTTGTTTCAATTGAGTGGCTATAGCCATTTTTTGGGTTTCGGCAGTTACTTTTTCCAGGACATTACTTTCCCCTTTTTGGAGTCGGAGGCTGGCCTTCTGATAAAAATTCCCGTAGAGTGTATCGGCTTTAGAAAGGAGCTTTTCTTTTTCGTACCAATATTGTAACTGATAGTAAAGCTGAGTAACGGCTTTTTTAATTTCATATTCCTTTAACGAAACACTCAAAATGCTTTGCTTCCATTCTTCTTCATAAAGTTGTCGTTGTCTTTTGTATACGGTTGGAAAAGCAAAACTTTGAGATACTCCGAATTTAGTATCATTATAATAGCTGTTAATCTGACCTACATCTGCTGTAAGATCAGTTTGAGGGAGACTGGCAGATGATTTGATCAATGCTTCGGCATAATCGGCTTTTAATTTTTCGCTTTTAAGGCTCCGGTTATTTTTCACTGCAATTTCAAGGGCTTTATCAAGTGCAATTTCCGTTTGAGCCTGTAGCTGAATTCCCAGCATTAAAAAGGCTATGAGACTAAGCAATTTTAAACTTTTTATGCCCGCTTTTAATTTGATTCCCTTTTCAAATAAGATGAAAAGTATGGGTAGTACAAAAAGTGTCAGGAAGGTCGCAATTAGTAATCCTCCAATTACTACCGTTGCAAGCGGACGTTGTACCTCGGCTCCGGCTCCGTTACTTACCGCCATAGGCAAAAAGCCTAGTGAGGCTACAAATGCGGTCATTAATACCGGACGAAGTCGTAATCCGGTACCGGTTGTTACAATTCGGGCTATATTTTCCATACCTGTTTTCTTTAATCGGTTAAATTCAGCAATCAGAACAATACCATTTAACACCGCCACACCAAAAAGGGCAATAAATCCAACGCCGGCACTAATGCTAAAGGGCATTCCCCTTAATGCCAAAAACAAAATCCCCCCTATAGTCGATAATGGAATCGCCGTGTAAATAAGTAAACTTTCTTTTACGGATTTAAAAGCAAAAAACAACAATACAAAAATCAGCAGTAATGAAACCGGAACTGCTATCAGCAAACGTTTTTTCGCTTCGTTCAGGTTTTCAAACGAACCGCCATAGGTAATATAATATCCGTCGGGTAACTTAATGTTCGAACTGACTTTTGTCTGGAGTTCTTCTACAATACTCTGTACATCACGACCTTTTACATTAAATCCCACAATTATACGGCGTTGTGCATTTTCCCTTTGAATCTGATTCGGCCCGTTTTTAACCTGAATGTCTGCCAGTTGTATTAAAGGAATCTGATTTCCGTTTGGTGCCGGAACCAATAAATTACGAACATCTTCAATACTCTTTCTATCATTCGTATTAAGTCGTACGACAAGATCGAATCGTTTTTCTCCTTCAAAAACTAACCCGGTACTTTGTCCGGCAAAAGCCGTATTAACGACTTTGTTGATATCGGCTATCGATAAATGATATTGAGCAATTAATGGTCGGTTATAGGCAATAATAATCTGCGGCATACCGGTTACCGGTTCGATATAAATATTTTCTGCGCCATTTACAGTTCCAATCACTTTACCTAACCGGTTTGCTACTTTTGCCAATGAATCGAGGTTTTCTCCAAAAATTTTTAAAACCACATCCTGTCGGGCTCCGGTCATCAGTTCATTAAATCGCATTTGTACCGGGAACTGGAATCCGGCGGTAATTCCGGGAACATCCTGTAGTGCTTTATGCATTTTGGCAGACAGTTCCGGAAACGTGCGCGCCGAAGTCCATTCGCTTTTATCCTTTAAAATAACCATCATATCACTGGCATCCATGGGCATGGGATCGGTTGGAACTTCTCCGCTACCGATTTTTGTAACCACTTTAATCACTTCGGGAAACTGTGATTTTAAAATATGCGCTGCTTTTTGCGTAGTTTCTATCGTAGTGGTTAGATTACTCCCCGTTAATACGCGGGTATCTACTGCAAAGTCACCTTCTTCAAGCGAAGGGATAAACTCCCCTCCCAAAGTGCTCATTACTCCTATGGCTATAACAAACAAAGCAAATACGGCTCCTAAAATGATTCCCGGAATTCGTAAAACCTTTACTAATGCTTTTTTATATGTGTTTTCCACACGTGCCATAACCCTGTCGGACAAGTTCGCCTTATGACTTACTTTTTTACTTAGAAAAAAAGAACTCATCATCGGGATATAGGTCAGCGACAAAATAAACGCTCCGAGTAGTGCAAAAGCTACAGTTTGCGCCATTGGCCGAAACATTTTACCTTCAATTCCTTCCAATGTGAAAATAGGGAGATAAACTATTAAGATAATAATTTGTCCGAACACAGCACTATTCATCATTTTACTGGCCGAGCCGACTACAGCTTTGTCCATTTGCTTGCCGGACAGATTGGTAATCTTTTGAAATCGGGCATTGTGCGATAACTGATGCATCACCGATTCTACAATAATTACGGCTCCGTCTACAATCAGCCCGAAATCCAACGCACCTAAACTCATCAGATTCCCGCTAACTCCAAAGGCATTCATCATACAGATGGCAAAAAGCATCGATAACGGGATTACGGAAGCGACCAGTAAACCTGCCCGGATATTGCCGAGAAAAATTACCAGTACAAAGACAACTATCAGTGCACCTTCCAGCAAATTGCGTTCGACCGTACCGATCGCATTGTTCACCATTTTCGTCCGATCGAGAAAAGGTTCGATTACTACGCCTTTCGGCAAGGTTTTCTGAATCTGATCAATGCGCTCTTTTACATTTTTGATCACCTGACTACTGTTGGCACCTTTAAGCATCATAACCACAGCACCGGCTACCTCGCCCTGATCATTATAACACATGGCGCCGTAACGGGTTGCAAATCCGGTTTTAATATCGGCTATATCCCTTAAAAACAAAGGCGTTTCGTTATTTTTACCGGCTATCGCGATGTTTTCAATATCGCTGAGCGTACCGATGAGTCCTTCACTTCGGATATACAATACGGTTGGCCCCTTTTCGATATAAGCCCCTCCGGTATTCTGATTGTTGTTTTCGAGTGCTGTAAAAACGTCGTTTATTGTAATACCGTATGCATTTAATTTATCCGGTTTAACAGCGATTTCATATTGCTTTAGCTTTCCGCCAAAACTACTGACCTCGGCAACTCCTTTTACACCCAATAATTGACGACGAACAATCCAGTCCTGTAATGTCCTTAATTCAGTAATATCATATTGCTGTTCATAGCCTTTTTCCGGGCGTAATACATACTGATAAATTTCTCCTAATCCGGTTGAAATCGGTCCCAAACCCGGTGTTCCTATCCCCTGCGGGATCTGGCTTTGTACTTGTTGCAGACGCTCTGCTACCTGTTGCCGCGCCCAGTAAATATCAACATTATCTTCAAACACTATGGTTACTAAAGACAATCCGAATCTGGAAAAGCTGCGTATTTCCTTTAATCCTGAAATGTTACTGTTGGCCTGTTCAATCGGAAAAGTAACCAGTCGTTCGATATCGGTGGCACCGAATGACGGTGCCGTGGTAATCACCTGAACCTGATTATTGGTTATATCCGGAACGGCATCGATGGGCAATTGAGTGGCCTGATAGCCTCCATAGCCAATCAGCGCCACTATCAATAATCCTATGATGAGTTTATTTCTTACCGAAAACTCTATTATTTTATTTAGCATAATTCTATTTTATTAATCTGATACGCTTCGAATATTTGTATAGAAATCCGCAAACACCACTATTGGTGTCTGTATAAAATCTACTACTCAAAAAAAATTAACAAAACCTCGGAGGCTGCCAAATACTTGAAAGATATGAGGAAATATAACCGGGGGAGTCATAAAATGCCTGTTGCTTTTCTACCCGGTTAGTGTTTAGTGGATTCGTAAAAGAAATGGGTGTTGGAATAACAAAAGAGATGGAAGCCACCACGGGATACGTCAATGCTTTAAATGGCAATTGCATATCGCGGTCATAATCGGCATCGTGTACATTTCCATTAGCATAATGCAGACATAAAAAGTCCCAAAGTGTTATTTTGTCATTCTCGTGTCGATGCTCTAAATAATGCTCAACTAATATCGGTATTTTCAACAATTCCGACAATTGAGTTGCTGAAAACAGATACAGGCTTACAAATAGTATCGCTATCGTTTTTTTCATTACTATAAATATAAGTTTTTTTTAAGTTGTTTGTTACGCTTATTTTAATTCTTATTCAGATTGCTTAAAAAAACAAAGCGCTCATATACAAAAAGTTACCTCAGCACTTTATTATTATTTATTCTTTGTATAAACAATTGTTTTTGATTATTTTTTAAGTCTGTGAATCAAAAAAAATCATATCTTAGATAGCCATTTTATATACAGCGCTTTTATTTTAGGTTACCGTTTCTTTTTTACGAATACACAACTTCAAAAAAGTAACAACATAACATTCAGACAAATAGAAAAAACACTACTCAATTCTATATTTGCTAATCTCTAAAAAGGGACGGTATTGTCTTCGTATTACTTATAATAACTATTCTTATGAAATTTATAGCCTTACTTCTAATGATATTCCTCCCTACGCATTGGGAGCCGGATTTTGAGCATGCTAAAAAATTAGCAAAAGAAAAAAACGAGTTAATTCTGCTGAACTTTTCCGGTTCAGACTGGTGTGTTCCCTGTATTGTAATGCATCGGGACTATTTTAACGACAGTGGTTTTACTGCGATGGCAGATGACAACCTGGTTATGGTTAATGCCGATTTCCCAAGAAAGAAAAAAAATAGGGGAACAGCAGATTTGATCAAAAGAAATGAAGCCCTCGCTGAAAAATACAACAAAGAAGGCCTTTTTCCTCTAACCTTACTTTTAAATGCAGATGGTAAAGTGATCAAAACCTGGAAAGGAAAACCGGATGTTTCGGTAGCACAATGGACACAGGAAGTAAAAAATATCTGTGATGCTCAAAAATAATCCGACTCTATGAAAACCTATTCTCAGTCGTTAAAGCTGATGGGCAACAATTTCACAATATCGGTAGTAGCCGAACAGGAAGCGTTTGCCCAAACAAATATAGAAAGGGCAATTGCCGAAATAAGACGAATTGAGCAACTATTTACCACCTATAAAGATGACAGTCAAACAAACCGGATTAATAAAAATGCCGGAATCGCCCCCGTAACAGTTGATCAAGAAGTGTTTGATTTAATTGAGCGAAGTATAAGCATCTCAAAAATAACGCAGGGAGCGTTTGACATTAGCTACGGGAGTATTGACACATCGTTATGGAACTTTGATAAAACCATGACCGCATTACCGTCTAAAGAAGAAGCTAGAAAGCGGGTTCACCTCATCAATTATAAAAACATTATTCTGGATAAAAGCAATTATAGTGTTTTTTTAAAAGAAAAAGGAATGCGGATCGGTTTTGGAGGGATCGGGAAAGGATATGCCGCAGAACGGGCTAAAAAAATTCTAATAGAGAATAAGGTTATAAGCGGTATTATCAATGCAAGTGGGGATCTTACTACCTGGGGAAAACAACCCAACGGTAAACAATGGACTATTGGTATTGCCAATCCCGATCAGCCGACAGCTGCATTCTCCTTTATTGAAATATCGGATAAAGCAGTAGCCACTTCCGGCAACTATGAAAAATATATCCTGATAGACGGTCAAAAATATTCACACACCATTGATCCTAAAACCGGATTACCTATCAGAGGAATTAAGAGTGTTACCATTATTTGTAATAATGCCGAGCTTGCCGATGCGATGACAACTCCGATTGCCATTATGGGAATTCAGGCCGGCTTGTATCTAATCAATCAGATACCGGATCTGTATTGTATTATAATAGACGATAACAATAAAATTTACACATCCAAAAACATCAACCTCCAATGAAAAAAGTAATGTCTCATCTGCTTTCCGTTTTATCCGGCGTACTTGTATTTGCGACGGCATCCTGTACTTCGGTAAAAGAATATCAGAAAGGAAAACTAAACGATTCAGAAATGGTCCTTTCCAACCGAAAAATAGAAAAAACCGAATTAAGTTTTCAATCCTATCGTGAGGGTTCTTCCGGAGCAAACTCCGGTAAGAGCGGCGGTGGGTGCGGTTGTAATTAATCTTTAACTTCTAAAAAACTAACCGATGAAGCGAATCGTTATAACAGGCTTTGCCTTATTAGGAATACTGCGTGTACAGGCACAGACGCCGCCTGATTCGACGGGTTATAAGAGTACCCGATTAAAAGTAGACGAAATTAATCTGGTCTCCAGTTACTATCGTCAGGATGGGAATAATTCGGCTGTCACGGGGGGCATCGGTACGGAAAAACTAACCGATGTATCCAATACCATTGATGTAAAACTGATCCGGTACAGTAAATCGGGAAAAAAGCACACGCTTGATGTAGAAGCCGGCATCGATTATTACACTTCTGCTTCATCGGATATGATTGATCTTCAAGCCAATTCATCTGCATCATCATCAGATATTCGTTTTTATCCCTCTTTTAATTACAGTATCGAAAACGAAGAGAAAGGAAACACCCTTGGCTTTGGTTTGTCATCGTCATCGGAATTCGATTATCAATCTTTTGGTGGTAATGTGGGCTATTCCAAAAAAACAAAAGACAAAAACGGCGAATTTACAGCCAAATTTCAGGCTTATCTGGATCAGGTAAAGTTAATTGAACCCATCGAGCTGCGAACAAACGGAAATCATTACGGTTCGGCATCAAGGAATACCTTTGCCGGTTCCCTTAGCTATTCTCAAATTATAAATCAGAATCTTCAAATCGTCTTTTTAGCCGATATTATCACACAAAACGGCTATTTAAGCCTTCCTTTTCACCGGGTTTATTTTACGGACGGAACAGTGCATCAGGAAAACTTACCCGGCAACCGGTTAAAAATTCCTTTGGGCGTGAGAACCAGTTATTTTTTGGGTGATAATATCATTATCCGTGCCTATTATCGTTATTATACTGATGACTGGGATATCAAATCCCATACAGCAGATATTGAGGTTCCGGTAAAAATATCACCTTTCTTTTCGTTAAGTCCGTTCTACCGGTTTTACACACAAAGTGCCGCTAAATATTTTAAACCCTATGAAGCGCATACAGGTACCGATGATTACTATACCAGCAACTACGATCTTTCAAAGTTTGACAGTAATTTCTTCGGAATCGGGATGAAATTGACGCCGCCTAAAGGAGTATTCGGAATTAAACATTTTAACACCCTCGAAATACGTTACGGTCATTATTCCAGAACAACAGCCTTAAATGCTGATATTATCAGTATTAATCTGAAATACAAATAATCAGGATATCGCTTTATCAAACACAAAAAATTAAAATAGCAACAATTAAAACCTGAGGTATCCCCCAGCAACTTTGTATGATTGAAAAAAAAAAAACAGACAGGCGATGGAATTTTAAAGTGACCTTTAACACCAATCACTTAGGATATGTTAACTTAGGATACAGGTTAGCATATCTATGCTTAAAGAATGCAACAACTTAAACATATACAACAATATAGCTTAACTCTATTTTGTTTGTATATTCTATTATTTAAATCACTTGCCACTTATGATTTTGTTATACTCCGTTTTATTCATCAGCCCTTTTACCAATTCGTTATACTGAACAGGTGTTAATCCTAATTGTTTAATTGTAATTTTAGTTCTGTCTTCTCCAAATTTTCCATCACTTAAAGAAGGCAACTTTATCATACCGTAATATTTATTCTCTACAATGATTTTTGCGGTATCATGCCTGCCATTTTTATAAATATCCTTCACTGGAATTATTTCGCGAATGGCAACATTTACTTCTTTTTCAGTAAATATTATGAATTTCCCCATTTACTTTAATATTTTTTCAAATTCCTTTTTAAGCTTGACTGCGTTACCTGATGGAATATAATCACTATTAAATAAGTCCTGATATAGATTCTTTAAATCCTCTTTTAACTCTTCGATAGTTTCATTTAAATCATCACTTTTTGCATACAAATTCAAGTCCTGGACTATGGATAAGTACTCATTATTCTCCCTTAGCACCTTCACTTTTAATGGGCGTACCAACGGGATTCCTTCAATAAAATTGATGAAATGATACATTTTACTACTATACGATTTTATATTTTATGCAATTTCATCGCATCTTAATTTTTAGAATTGATCTTCCGGAATTTGCCGATTAATCGATTGTACACCAACAAATTTTGTTAATTCACATGTAATATCGAACTATCCTTAACACAAAACTACAGTAAAAATGTTTCACCAAATTAAAATAGAGGGACTCCAGACAAAATATAAAATCGTTCTAAATAGCAATAAGCTATAATATCCTGTATCCAGAACTTACATAAGGACATCAAAAAACACTAATCCCGTTTTTGGAACATCTTAAAAAAATAAAGATTGAGAAGAAATTGAGCATATCCGTAAACAGCATCTTCTACTGGAATGGTAAGTAATCGTATATTCAAGAATTCTTCCGGATTGTAATTCACAATCGGCGCTTCCAGTCCGGTACCGGTTAATACGCCATTAACAGGAAAAAAGCCAAGCATTAATATAAAAAACACCAGAGAAGCTTTTCCGATCCAATCTACCCGGGCTATAAAATGTAAAAAGATCAAGGTTAGCATTGTAATAATTGCCGTAACTAAAGTATAAATTTTATCTGCATACAATAAAGCAAATACGGCACATACAATCACGCTGACAAATACAATGATATTGTTGTAGGCTATGGTCCAGTTGAGGTTAAAAAATTTATCGAGACAAAAAAATGTAAAGATGCACGAAAACGGAATGCATATAAAAAACAACCACTCTTCCAGCGGTAAACCGAAAAGGCTAATGCCAAGGGTATAGGTTTTATTAAACCACCAGACCCCTATTTTTGTAAAAAAGATATCCCATATTATAAATGGTATTGCAACCAATATACCGGATCTTAAAAATACCGGAAACTGTTTATTGAACTGTATTCTTTTGTCAAATGAAAAAATAAAGCAAATAATTACGGTCAGTAAATTAATCAATAAATAAGTATACGGTTTCATTATTGTTTAGCGTTAAAATACATTCTGAAATATTTCAAGGGAACCCATAAAAAACCAAAACATTCTCCATCGTGCTTACCGGTATGCTTGTGATGCTGTTTATGTGCTCTCCGTATAGCCAGGAAATAGGGATTTTGTGTTTTTTGCAATGCTTTTATACGTTGGTGAATAAAAATATCGTGTACCCAAAAGTAAGCGATACCGTATAAAGTAATTCCTAAACCAACATAAAACCGGAAATCGAAATTATTCAAGGATCCCCAATAAAGTAAAGCTATGGCCGGCAATGCAAAGATCACAAAAAAGTAATCGTTTTTTTCAAGAGGGCCTTTATTGGTGTGATCGTGATGATCCCGATGCAAAGCCCATAAAAATCCATGCATCACATATTTATGGATAATCCAGGTGGCACCTTCCATTAGTATAAATGTTAAAAGAACGATACTAAAATTCATATCGGTTTGAAAAATTAATTAGACAATGATTCCGACTAAGCATAAATTCCTGCCTTTTACAGGTATAAAACATCTTAAAAACACCTAAAATGAACTGAGCACTGATTGTAACCCACATTGAAAAAGCGGTTTTGACACATGTAATGGTTGTTTTCTTTTAAATTGGTATATCATCGTATTTCTTTTTTAATGACTTTGGCAATCATATTCTTCAGTAAAGTTGAGGTTATGCTGTTTTTGTTTTCGTGAATAAATTGCAAATCTTGTGCTACTTCGTTATTGTATCCTAAAAATGAAGGACAATTTTGCTGAATCGATAATCGGATAAAACGGATTTCAATATTATCCGGGTTTTCTTTTACAGCATTTTCGATATCTTTTTTTCCCTTGTTAAAAGCATTGAGTTTAACAATCGGATTGATGGCATGACTCGCCCAGATTGTTTTGAAAGCTCCCCTGTAGGCAAGATAAACACTATTTCCGTTTTTAGTATGCAACTGCACTAACATGGCCTTACATAACTTTTTATCCGACACGGCTTTAATGTAATTCGCTCGTATGGCATCCATCTCCTTATCCGGATAATCATTATCTGCTACCCTTGTAAGATAGGGAAAAAGGAGTAGCAACACCATCAATAACTTCATAAAACAGCTATTTTATATTGTACATAACTGCTCATCGCAAGGGATAACTTTTGACTATTGGGAATACGGATCCGTTGCGACATTATTTTCTCCGCCGGAGTGTTTTTAATTTTATTAAATAATGACAAATAATATTTATAGGCCAGATAGACTCCAAACCGGGACGAAGCCGGTAGCATTTTGATCCCGGTAAGCGCTTCTTTAAATTCCGTTTCGATTTCGGTTTCGATCTGATGTTTAATCTCCGGGCTAAAAAGATTCATTTGAATATTAGGAAAATAGGTACGTCCCAAAATCTGATAGTCGTCTTTCAGATCTCTTAAAAAATTCACTTTCTGAAAAGCGGAACCCAATTTCATCGCATAGGGTTTTAGTTTTTCAAACGAGGCCTTATCTCCATCCACAAATACCTGAAGACACATTAGCCCTACCACTTCGGCTGAACCTAAAATATATTCCTGATACCGCTCGGAATTATAATCTAACTGATGCAAGTCCATTTCCATACTATGCAGGAATTGTGCAATTAATGACCGGTCGATATTATAACGGCTTACCGTTTCCTGAAAAGACTGTAATATCGGGTTTAATGAAATTCCTTCCTGAAGAGCCGTATCGGTTTCATTTCGAAAGCGTTCCAGTAAAGTCGCTTTATCATAATCGTGAAAACTGTCAACAATCTCATCTGCCAGTCGTACATAACCATAAATAGCGTATATAGCAGGTCTGATAGCGGGCTTTAAAGCCAGAATACCCAGAGAGAAGCTGGTACTGTATTTTTCGGTCACAATTTTACTGACCTTATAGGATACTTCGTCAAATAGCTTTTTCATACCGGGATATTTTTAGTTTATCTACTTCTTTTGCAACTATATTACCTGATATAATAGAAGGTGGAACTCCCGGTCCGGGTACTGTTAGTTGACCGGTGTAGAACAGATTTTTTACGTGCTTGTTTTTAATAGACGGTTTTAGTACCGCCGTTTGATTTAGCGTATTGGCTAATCCGTAGGCATTACCGCCATAAGCATTATAATCGTTTATAAAATCGCTGACACAATAACTTTTTTTATACTCTAATTTTGATTTTAAGTTATAAACTCCGGTATGTTTTTCTATGCGTTCTAACATTTCGTCCAAATACTTTTCCCGAACGGATTCCGCATCGGAAAGCCCCGTGGCAAGCGGTATCAGTAAAAAAAGGTTTTCACAACCTTCCGGAGCGACAGTAGGATCGGTTTTAGACGGACAACAGGCGTAGAACAATGGTTTTTCCGGCCATTTTTTAGTATTGTAAATCGTATCGACATGTTCGTCCAGATCATTCTCAAAAAACAACGTATGGTGTTTCAAGCCGGGAATCCGTTCCTTAAACCCCAGATAGTAAATTAAACAGGAAGGTGCAAAGGTTCGGGAAGCCCAATACTTTTCATCATAATTTCGCATTTCGGGTTCCAGCAGCGTTTCTGTATGATGATAGTCACAGGATGCTATTATGCTATCAAACGCCTGGAATGTTCCGTTAACGATTAATCCTTTAGCCTGACCTTGTTCCACAACAATCTGATCAATATTTTGATTAAAATGAAAATGCGCACCTTGTTCTTCTGCTACTTTTTTCATTGCTATAACCAATTGATAAAAACCACCTGCCGGATACCAGGTTCCCAGAGCATAACCGCCATAATTCATCAGACTATACAAGGCCGGAATTTTGATTGGTGAAGCCCCGAGAAATATAACCGGAAATTCCATTAGCGTTCTTAGCTTGGGATTGGAAAAATAGTGACCTACATAACTTCTGAAATTAGTAAGCAAATTCAGTTTTAAAGCGGTACCTGCAATTTTGGGTGACATGAATTCAACCCAACTGTGACAAGGCTTATTTACAAATTCACGCATTCCAACATCATATTTGAATTTGGCAGCTTTCATAAATACGTCCAGTTTTTTACCGGCTCCTTTTTCAATATCCTCAAATAAAGCTTTAAGCGCTTCATAGGATTTCGGAACTCCGATTTTTTCATCGCTGAAAATCATTTCAAACTGCGGATTTAAAGCTATCAGATCGTAAAAATCGGAAGTACGATAACCAAAGTCATTAAAAAATGATTCGATAATATCGGGCATCCAATACCAGCTTGGCCCCATATCAAAGGTGTATCCGTTAGTCGTTTGAAACTGCCGGGCTCTTCCGCCGGGCTGACTTTGCTTTTCAAAAACATGAACCTCATTACCCGACTGAGCGCAATATGAAGCTGCTGACAAACCCGAAATCCCGGAACCGATTATTGCGATTTTCTTTTTCATAGCCTATATTTTTTAGTCTATAAAATAGGCCGCATTCACTTTTTGCAAAAGCTCATGACTATCTATCTGTTGAGAAAAAATCGGGTGATGAAAATCATCCAGCTTATTTAACAACCGTATTAATTGCATTTTTTCGGAATGAGACAGATCTCCTGAAACGATTTGGGTTGCAAGTCGTATTTTTCCCATTTGAGCATCTAATGACTGTAAGCCTTCCTGTGAAATTTCAATTACCTTACTCCTTTTATCCGTTTCGGAGTCATTTTGTGTTACCCAACCGTTTTTAATTAATCGGTTTATGATCTGCATTCCGGTTGGCTTATCCTGAATATTTCTTTTAATAAGCTCCATTTTGGTCATTGCTCCAAATGCCTTCAAGTTGATCAAATAAATAAAATCTTCCTGAGTCGAAAATTCTGATTCCTGTATTGCCGACTTGGAATAGGTTTTAGCATATCGATTCATGTGCACCAATAAAGTACTGATTACACTCTCCGGGCTTCTTCCCTCCGTTTTACCTTCCCAATCAGGTTCATCTAAAGAAAAGTCCGTTTGTTTTTCCCTCTCAAAAAACCATCTTTTAAAACCACTTACATCTTTGGCATAACCATCATTGTTATTCTCCTTTTCGAATTTTTCGACAAGTTGAATAACATCCTGAATAAGCTGATAGTTCATAAATAATCTATTTTTAGTATGTAAATATACTAAAAATAAACAAACAAGTATTTTTAAATACTTTATTTTATTAGAATTTAGAAAAAAGAGACGTTCTACACAGAAATAAAAGCAGATAAAGCACTACCATCCAAAGCATTAAAATACTTACAAAAACTTCTAAGCAATTCCCATTTTTAAATTCTTTGTAGCAAAAAAAGATTTTTCCCATAATGACCGATAAATAAAACCCCTATAATTCTTGCATTTATTTCAAGAGGCAACAAGCATTGAAGGAAAATGAAAGTTTGTTAGTTTTTTATATTTATAGTTCTTTCCGACAAAAAATACTATAAAAAGGAAAAATCAGACTATTACACGAGTAGTATTTATACGTATAGATAACCTACATTTTAAAAAGTACCGAACATCCGGATCTATACAGATTCAGGAGATCTAAATAGTATTGGGTTTTGATCTTTTTTGTATTGCTTTCAAATACATATAACTAAGTATTTGAAAACCCGAAAAATGGATAACCAGAACCGTAATAGAAATAACAGCCACGGGCACAACCGGATCAGCCGGAAAAGATTTTATTAATAATTGCAGACCGATAGCCTTATTCTTAGAAAAAAGAATCATCGTGGAAAAATTGGTTCCGAAATGTAGCGCCAGCGGTAAATATATAGTTTTAGATTGTGCAAATGCCAATGCAAAGATATAGCCCACTGATCCCGTGCTCAAAAATATAAATACCATTTGTAACGGACTACCAAATGCATTCCAGGAAAACCAATGATAAACACCAAAGGCTATAGAAGATATTATTATTGCTTTTTGATTGCCTAATTTTCGGATCAGAATATACAGTAAAGCACCGCGAAAAATTAGCTCCTCAAAAACAACTGCCCGAATGATATATACAACAGAATTTACAAAAGCTGAAAAAGTATAATCCGGATTCAACTTTAAAGGATTGTGAACAAGTGCCGCTACTGAAAATTCAAAGAGGCAGTAATAAGCAACCGGCCATACAATACTTACTGAAAACAAAATGAATCTGTACCGGGTGAGCTTAACACCAAGCACGCTTAAATTTTCCTTAATTGCATACTTTAAAATAAAGTACGACAAAACGATTTCTATAAAAATTCCTATCATAACATATTAATTACCCAAATTTATTAACTTTGAGTATAGAAAATTGCCGCCAAATACAAATGGCGTATAAATGACGTATTGACGGGATGTCTACAAATAACCAATGTATAGCTGAACTTCTTCGTACCGGCAGAATAGCCAAAGGGTATACTCAACAGAAACTTTCCGAAGTGACCAATGTCAGTTTGCGTTCGATACAACGAATCGAAAAAGGTCAGGTAAAACCCAGAATGTATACACTACAATTGTTATCTGCCGAACTGGGAATACAGATAGCGGATTTATCACTTTCCGAAAAGAGTTCTGAACCCTTGACAAAAAAACAAATCAATTTTGCACGGGAAATCATTCTCTCTGTAGGGAGTGGACTTTTCTTATTATTTGGCAGTGTTGCTTTTCTTTGTCAAAGTGTAAGATTTCCCGAAACCCGTTTCGAATTATATGCCTTTTGGGCTATCATTACGTTGGTTTACCTGATAATCACGTTAAAAATATGGAAAAACAATTAAGCCTGTATTCGTTATACATTACATTATTTCAGTTTTTTAACTCGCTATTCAGGGACAAACAACCTTTTTCCTCCGAAATCAGCAGTTCGTTTTCATTGAGAGATATTATCCGCTTAAATAAAGATTCAGTGACTAAATTTTACCATTGCGATATTCCAAGCCTGTAATTATTGTTTATTTAGCAAATTCATCAGGCATATTCAAGCCGAAATTCGGAAATTGACACAAAACGAGTGAATTTTGCACAAAAAAGATTTCCATCTAAAATGTAATAATTACCTTTGCTGCGGATTTAAACTGTTTTAGTGAGAAAGTTTATAGTCATATTAGCACTCTTTATGCTTCTTAAGCCTGTAATTCCGGTTTTGGAGTATATTGTATTTTATGATTATATCAAAAACGAACTTTGTGAAAACAAAGACAAACCGAAACTTAAATGTAACGGAAAATGCCATTTAGCGAAAGAGATGGCTAAAGCATCCGATACTCCTGAAAAAGGAAACGAAAAAAAGCATATTTCAATAGAAACAAGTATTGTTTTCTATAAAGAAATCGAAGAGGATTTCGGTTTTAGTCCCCTTTTCTACAAATACAAATCAAAAATATCTTCAAATTATGATCTGTCCTATTCTTATTTAGAGACAGATTCTCTATTTCGACCTCCGGTAGTTTAATTTTTTAATAGGATTATTGCACCAGGTATTGTTTTTCTACAATATCAGAACGGATATGGCCTGTATTCAGATATGTGCACTATTCTCTATTTTATCACCGGTAGCTTTACAACTTAATAGCGCTTTTTTTAAAACTGTTATTTCATGTAAACTGCCAGTCGATACCACATAGTTTTTAATTAAACATTTACCTGAAATGAAATTTTTTAATTTTTTTGTAATTGCGACATTGTTCGCAGTTATAACTTCATGTACTCTGGACAAAACGGATTTTGAAGCCGAAACCAACAGGGATGTTACCGAATATTTTGAATTTAAAGAAGTTACTTCTTTCAACAGCGGTAATTACAAGATAAGTGTTGCGGCTTTAAACGGGACTTTTTATAAAGGATATAATGAAATTCGCTTAACCATAATAAATACTCAAAACAACCAGACTCTGAATAGCTCAGATGTCACTTGCTTACCTATACTGACCAATTCAGACGGTAATAAAACTTCGTGTCCACACCGATATAATTTGGTCTATAACACAGAGGGGAATTATTATTCGGGATATGCCGTATTTACAAGTATAAGTAATCCAATGGAAAACTGGGACCTTTATATTGGTTTCACCGATAATAATCAGTTACATTCCGCTAATGGCCTTATCTCCGTTCAGAATCAACCAAATATGAATCTGAATATGACATCCTTTACGGGAAATGACGGCGAAAAGTATTTTATTGCATTGGTAGCTCCTCAGAAACCCAGAGTAGCCGAAAACGAATTGGTAGCAGGAATTTACAAATACAATCAGCCCACAGAACCTGCGGGAACATTTCCTGATCCGTCACAGTTTTCATATTCCGAAGTGCAAAATTATACTTTGAAACTGGATCCGAGAATGCCGGAACCCTCAATGGGTAATCATTCCTCGCCTAACAATGTTGATTTAACTCAGAAAACAGACGGGTTGTATTATGGAGTAGTTAATTACACCATGACCGGAAACTGGACACTGAATTTTATTATGCAGAATCAAAACGGACAAGTCATAAAAGGAACAGAAGTTCCGACGGATTTCACACCGGGAATCGAAGGAGTAAAAAGCGAACTTTATATTGACATTTTATTCTGATACTATGAGATATATCACAATAGTATTGCTTTTTTGGGGAATGTTTCTCAATGCTCAGAATAACGGAGCAAAAAAAGACAGCATTAAAGAAAAAGAAATCAAGTTAAAAGAAGTCGAAATTATTGTAGCTACTAAGAAGAAAATAGAAACCGAAATGAAAATGGCAGTTTCGGTAGATCAGTTTCTGGCTTCTTCCGATCAGATCAGTTTTATTAAACGTGGCGCATATGCATGGGAACCATTGTTAAACAATATGAGTACAGAACGTTCTGTCATCACTATTGACGGAATGCACGTTTTCGGAGCTTGTACAGACAAAATGGATCCGATTACATCTTATGTGGAGAGCAATAATCTATCGACAATCGATATAAAATCAGGTCAGGAAGGCGGCATGCACGGTTCAACTGTAGCGGGAAGCATCGATTTGAAAAGAAAAAACACAGCATTTAGCGAAAAGCAAGAATGGAAAGGTGCTTATCAATCGGGTTTTGAATTTAACAATAAGCAGTTTTTCAACCTTGGAAATGTATCTTTTGCGAGTAATAAATTCGTAGCAGACGGAAGTATTTCCTATCGAAAAGCCGAAAATTATTTTGACGGTAATAACAATGAAGTGAAACATTCGCAATTCAAAAAATTCAACAGTTCTTTAGGATTGGCTTACAAAACGAGTACTTTGTCTTCTCTACGAGCTGATGCTATTTTTGATATGGCGAAAGATGTAGGCTATCCTGCACTTCCGATGGATTTATGGCTTTCAAGAGCATTAATCACTTCGGTTGCCTACAAGCAATTGTTTAAAGAAGGATTAGTAAGAGTCTGGGATTCGAAAATCTATTTTAATGCCATAGAGCATTATATGGACGACACCACCCGACCTGAAAACCTGGTGCATATGGATATGCCGGGCTGGAGTACAACGTATGGATTGGTTTCTAAAATTAATCTAAAAAAAGAAAACTACTCTTCAGAAGTTCAGCTGAATGCATATAATAATGTTTCCATTGCCGAAATGCGAATGTATCCGCAGGATCGAAGCAAACAGACCATGTTTGCCTACAGCTGGCCCTGGGTTACAACTCGTTATGCTGGCCTTTCCATAAACAATTCATTGGAAATTACTGAAAAAAGTCAGATCAATTTCGGTGGTTCTTTAGGCATGAATTATAACCATTCCAAATATGTGGATTTTAATTGGATTTTTCATCCCGGAGCGCCACAGGAAAAAACCCGTTTTTTACCCAGTCTGTATGCCGGTTATACGATAGATGTCAAAAAGTTTAATTTTTCTGCCGGAGGCGGTTATGGCCATCGTGCGCCATCTGTTTCAGAAGGTTACGGCTATTATATCTATAACAGTTTCGATCGTTACGATTACATAGGAAACCCGGATTTAAAAAATGAAATTTCGTATGAGATTAACGTTGCTGCCGGTTTCTCTGATGAAAAGTTTAGCCTTAAAGCCAAAGCAAACTATTTTTATATTCAGAATTACATCATCGGAAGAATTTTAAGCATGGGAAGTCCTATGAACTATCAATCAGTTGGAGTAAAAGGATACACTTCGCTTGACTATGCTACTTTGTTTAATTTTTCACTTAACGCTCAATACGACATACTGGAACATCTGCATTGGAAAGGAACCCTGACCTACGCCCGCGGGAAAGATAATAAAGACGGAAACCTTCCTTTTATACGCCCGTTGAGTTATCAGACTTCATTACAGTATCACTATAAAGATTTCGGTTTTCAGACCGCTTTAAACGGTGATTTCGAACAAATTAATTACAGTCCTGAATATGGAGAAGACAAAACACCCGCTTACAGGATTTGGAACTTGTCTGCTGATTATACTTTTTATATCAACAATTTCAAAACTGTATTTCAGATCGGTGCCGAGAATATCTTAAATGAATATTACAGTACTTATGCCGACTGGGGAAATATCCCAAGAATGGGACGCAATATTTTTACCTCTTTAAAAATCAATTTTTAATTCTAAAATCAATTAATAGTAACAACTAAATTTTTCAAAAATGAGAAATCTTAAAAAGTACCTTTTATTATCTGCTATTTCATTAGCAATTGTATCGTGCAGTAGTGATGATGCCGCACCAGTAGCCAATAACGTAACACTATCTTTCAAAAACACCTTTGGGGATACCGAGATTGTTTTAGGAGGAGCGACATCTTCTACGGCAACTGTAAACACATCTGATGCAGGTCAGGTTCACCATTTTTCGGAACTGAAATATGTAATCAGTAACATTCGTCTGGTAAAAGCAGATGGAACTGAAGTACCATATAATATAAACGATTTGGATAAAGGCGCGACCGTTATTAACCATGCCAATCCTTCAACATTAAATTATGTAATGAGTAATATTCCTACCGGAGAGTACAAACAAATTAAATTCGGTTTGGGAGTACGAAGTGACCTGAATACATTAAATCAGGTAAGTTTCCCTAACTTCTATGCTACTGCCGGTGCCAACGACACTCAAATGATGTGGGAATGGGGAACGGGATATCGCTTTACCAAAATTGAAGGATTTTATGGTGCCGATAATAAAGAAATGTCTATTCACACCGGAAGCACTGTTGAAGGTTCTGAAGGGAATTATACGCAAGGTGTTGATGCCTACAGAAACATTACATTGGATCTGCCTGTAAACGCTGTTGTCGGTAATCAGTCGCCTAAAATTAAAATAAAAGCCGACTTTAATAAACTATTAAGCGGAACTACTAATACGATTACATTATCAACCGGAACAGGAATGGGTGACAATGCTACACCTAATATTCACACAGCTGTTCAGATGGTAAAATTTGTAGATAATTTAGGCGGAAACGGAACAAACGATCTTAAAGGAATGTTCTCTGTTAGTACCGTAGAAAACTAATTGATACAAAGAGCCGTCTTAAACAGGCGGCTCTATTAAATACTTCATATAAGATGAAAGTTTTTTTTAAAATTTTACCTCTTTTATTCTTGTCAGTGTCTTGTAGCAATGACAACTACGAACCGGTTTCATATGATAATCCCGAACTATCATTAAATATTCCCGTTGGTTTTCCGGCATTGAATAATTCGTTTTACACCAACAAGCCTACAAAATACGGAGTTGAATTAGGAGAAAAACTGTTTAATGAAAAACGGTTTAGTGCAGACAATACTATTTCGTGCGCAAGTTGTCACAAGCAATCATCTGCCTTTGCCGACAATGCTATACAGGCAATCGGAATTAATGGTAGAATCGGACTTCGGAATACACCACCAGTTCAAAATCTTGCTTTTATGAAATTCTACAATTGGGACGGAAGCAAGCTGAGTTTAGAAAATCAGCCCATTGTTCCCATTATTACCCATGAAGAAATGGATTCATCTATTTTAGAAGTCATTGGTAAAATTCAAAATGACACTTCATACAAAACACTTTTTCAAAAGGCATTCGGGGATGAAAATATTACACCCGAACGAATTTACAAAAGTATTGCCCAGTATGAATACACATTGATTTCCGCCAACAGTAAATACGACAAAGTAATGCGAAATGAAGGAGCTGCTTTTACAGAAAGTGAAACACAGGGCTATCTGATTTTTCAGCAGAAGTGCTCCGGTTGCCACAGTACAGAACTCTTTACCGATCAAAGTTTCCGAAACATAGGATTTCCGGTAAACCCGAATTCTAATGAAGCCGGGAGAGCAAGAGTTACCGGAAATATGCAAGAGTACATGAGCTTTCGGGTACCGTCTTTACGTAATGTCGAATATACCGCGCCTTATGGCAGTTTTGGACAATTCGCGACACTTAAAGATGTTTTGGATTATTTTGACAATGGCGTTTTAGATGCCGATAATTTAGATCCTGTATTTAAAAATAATGACAAAAGAATTCCGCTTACCGAACAGGAAAAAGAATATCTAATTTCCTTTATGAAAACATTAAGTGACGGCAGTTTTACAAATCATTAATATTAAATTCTGATGACTATACTTTATCTCAGACAGCATTGGTTCACTTTAAATGTATGTTAGAAAAGACCTAATTCCGATCTCCCTGTTTTAAAGAAGCAATGCAATTTTAGCAAAAATTAAAAATTACATTTACAATATTTTGATCATCATTTTTCAATGGAAAAATTAGTAGGAAGCATACTGTTAGGACTGGTATTATTGTCGTGTACGAACCGACAACAAAGATTGCCTTTTCTGGGGAATCCGATTGTAAAAGGACAAGACACCCTCTATCCGAAGATTAAGGATTTTACTTTTATTAATCAGGATAGTATAACGGTGACGAATAAAACATTTGATGGTAAAATATATATCACCGATTTTATTTTCTTGTCTTGCCCAACGATTTGTCCTAAAATGACCGTTGAAATGCTTGCTGTTTATCACGAATATCAAAACAATCCAAATATTGCTTTTTTATCGCATACGATAGATCCCGAACAGGATACTATAAAGCGGTTAAAAACATATTCAGAAAACCTGGGGATTACCGGTAACTGGCATTTTGTAACCGGCAATAAGGAAAACATCTATCAGATGGCAACCGAAAGCTACTTTATGACAGCTTATCCCGATGCCAAAGAACCGGGAGGCTATGTACATAGCGGCGGGTTACTATTAATCGATCGTAACCGACATATCCGTGGTGTTTACGACGGAACCAATCCGCAGGAAACAAAACGATTAATCGCTGATATAGCCTTATTATTAAAAGAAAAATAAAGCAGTGAAAAAGATTACAACCTTTTTTTTACTTATTTTATTTGTGTTTCAAAGTACGAGTAACTTTTGGATCATAACTTCTTTTTATATCAATCAGGACTATATTACTGAGAACATATGTATCAACCGGTTTGATAAAATTCCGGTTTGTTATGGTAAATGTTATCTATCCAAACAGCTTAGGGAAAATGACAAAAAAGAACAAAAGCTTCCTAATATAAAAGAAAAAGAAATTCAACTCTTTTATTACAACGATTTTGATTTTACAATCAACAAAGTAACCGATAATGGTTATTATATACATTATCCCCGGTACAGACCGAAATTCTTTACGGAAGAATACCTTTATTCCGTATTTCACCCTCCCAAACAGAACGCCTAAAATACCGTTTAAAATTTTTTAATTTAAATGAAACCATTATGCAAACCGGATATTTAACTGTTTGTAACATGGGTTTATTCGGCGATAATGCTGTTAACTTCTGGATGGAGGACCTGACGGGTATTCTGGAGCGGTTTCCGCTATTGGAACGTCCACACAAGCAGGATTTTTTTGCCATCTACAGTGTTGAACAGGCGGAAGGCGATATCTGTATTGATAATCAAAAGATTAAGCTGGAACCGCAAAAGGTTATCGTAATCAGACCTCGTTGCATCAGTAATATAAACATTAATAAAGCAGCTAAAGGAAAGCTGATTTGTTTTACAGAAGACTTTTTTTCCCTGCGTTACAATAACAATATTCTGCATCACTTTTCTTTTTTAGAAAGGGAAGCATTGCCGTATATCAGGTTAAATGATACTCAAATAGCGCGCTGGGAAACATTACAACTTTTTGTTGATAGCGAATTTAAAACCAAAGGAAAGGAAACGGGCAAGGTACTCCGTTCGTATCTGAATATTTTATTATTTGAGTTGGAGCGACTCTATAATCCTTTAGGAACACCAAAAGAACATTCACTCCGACAAGAGAAGATACAACTTTTCCAAAAGTTAATCGATCAGAATTTTAAAGAAAAGAAGTTACCTTCCGACTATGCCGCAATCTTAAATGTAAGTCCGAATTACCTGAATAAAATGTGTAAGGAAGAAACGGGACTCACTGCCGGCGATCTTATCCGGAAGCAAATCGTATTGGAAGCACAGCGATTGTTGCTCTATACTACGGATACTATAAACGAAATAGCCGATAAACTCGGATTTGAAAACGTATCTTATTTTGTGACTTTCTTTAAAAAGCAGGCTAATGTTACTCCTGAGCAATTCAGAAGAACTGAGAAATAAATCGTAAAAACAAACACCATGAAAATAAAACATAACAAACTTCTAACAATACTACTGAATACAATGGCATTGTTGACGCTGACAGTCTTTTTCAGTTGCCAGGAAAAAGAGGGCGGAAATACTTTAAATAGTTCTAAGCAACTGATTCAACCGGAAAATCCGCTTAATAAACTGAAATACGATAATACAATCGATTTTTTTTGTAAAATGGATATAACCCGGTATGGTGTTAGTGATACACTTCACTATAAGGGAAAATTATACGGTTTTTGTTCTAAAATGTGCAAAGATGAATTTCGGAAGAACCCGGATTCATACCTTACCGATAAAACGGTTTTGGAGCATAAATAACCAAAAGTGTAAAAAGTAAAATAAAAGTACTTTTTATCTAATGAAAGCGTTCCGTTTATTGAAACTTCCGGCATGATTATTTTGAAAGTTTTTACTGATTTGTAGTCATCTTTGTGAAGTCAAAACAAAGCGCAAAAGCAAAGAAATAATGCCAAAAATTTTTTATTTTTTTCCTTTTCTGGTTTTATCGGTACTGATTGTTGCTATATGCCATGATCAGGATCAAAAGAAAAAAATTGCAGAAAAAGAACCGGATATAGTAAATGTTACAGGAACCGATTCTAATTCAAATACCCGTAAATTAATTAAAGCCTGATCTTTAAAAACGTTGTTACAGTCGTGTGTAGCGACCGGAATGGAGATCAGTAACGATAACTGTAACTGCTGACAAAAAACAGTTATTTATTTTAATTACAAGAGCCATTTTCCAAAGAAGCAGTAATGTTAAAAAGTACCCATTATTAGTAAGCTTCCTGAAAGCGGTTAGTTAAAGCCCCTGATGCGAAAGTATCGGGGTTTTTTGTACCCTATTTTTAGCGATAATAATGGAAATACGTTATATCGCGGGTTTTAAGGTGTAAAAAACGAAAAAAAAGTCCGCTTTCATGAAAAAGAAAGGAACGTTTATCTAAATATTCCGCTTTTTTATTTTTATGTCCGTGGCCGTATTCTTCGAAACTTTGCAAAAAAAATTTATGGATTTCCCAATGTTTCATTTGGACTGGCTTAATAACCGGATGCTGATCGCCGGTATAGCCACCCTGCATGTAATTATTAATCATAGTCTTGCTGTAGGCTTTATTCCTTTTATAACATGGTTAGAACAAAAAGGAGTAAAGAAAAGTGCTGCCCATGAAGTAACCCAAACGGAATGGGATCAAATGGTCTATAAAATGATGAAAGTAGCATTTATCATTACCACAACTATTGGAGCGATGACCGGAGTTGGAATATGGTTTTCGGCCTCACTAATAAGCCCGGCTTCGATAGGTAGTTTAATCCGTGTTTTTTACTGGGCATGGTTTACGGAATGGATAGTATTCGTTACAGAAGTTATTCTCATTATGATCTATTTTTTGACATGGAAGAACAGTAATAGCTCATTAAAAGCCAAGTTGCGACATATCCGCTTCGGCTGGTTTTTGAGTATCGCATCCTGGATAACTATGGCGTTAATTGTTTCCATTCTTGGATTTATGATGGATCCGGGAAATTGGAATACCGATAAAAGCCTGATAAATGGTTTTACAAACCCGATCTATCTGCCGCAATTGTTATTCAGAAGCCCTACAGCTATGTTATTGGGAGGTATTTTCGGATTGTTGTTGGCTACTTTGTTTACCAAATCCGGATCGGAAATAAGAAAAGTAGTAGTTCAGGCAGCTTCAAAATGGATATTGCTTTGGGCCCCGATCACACTTATAGGTGCTGTCATTTACTATAAGGCGATACCGGAAGCAATGACTGAAAATATGAGTACAGCAGTTGGAACAATGGACTTTGCGCAGTATTATGATTTACTGAAATATATGATTGTAGCAGGTATCGGATTAACAGTTATTATAGCTTTAATCGGTTTGTTCAAAACAAAAAAGATTAAGCCTTATATGGTAGTCATACCGGTTATTACTGCCTTTGCCTTTTTGGGATTCTTTGAGCGGGTAAGAGAATTTATTCGTAAACCTTATGTCATCGGGCAATATATGTATTCGAATTTATTGCTGGAAGACGATTATGTGGTCTATCAACAGGATGGTGTTTTAAAACATGCTACTTATACTACCGTAACGGAAATCAATGATGAAAACAAGATTGAAGCGGGTAAAAATGTATTTACCATTGCTTGTAGCCGTTGCCATACGACACAGGGTGTAAATAGTGTGGTGGATGTCTTCGAAAGAATGTATGGCGTTGGTCAGCCGCTGGATATAAATTCAATGGCTACTTATATTCCCAACATGCACAACGGAAGAAACTATATGCCGCCATTTCCGGGAACACAACAAGAATCGGAAGCATTAGCCGAATATATCCGATATGTCCAGGAAACAGGAGAATCTCTGGAAGGCGCACAAACGGATGGCATTGCTGTGAATCCTTCCAATTCTGTAAAAGCTGTTTTAGAGTATAAAAAAAGTAAAAAAAAGACAACAGATGAATAATAGCTTATTGATAGCCCTGCAATCCGGTTCAATACCGGTACCCAAAGATATCCCATTACCCTTACCGCTACCGGAATGGTTGCTGATTATAATATTAGTGATTTCATTTTTAGCCCATATTATTTTTGTGAACCTGATGTTGGGCGGATCACTATTGACACTTTGGTCCGAAATAAAAGGATTAAAAGACAAAGAGTACGATATTCTGGCTCTCGAAATAGCCAAAACGACTACTGTAAATAAAAGTATTGCCGTAGTATTGGGAGTTGCACCGCTTTTGAGTATTAATGTATTATATACCGTATACTTTTATTCGGCTAATGCACTAACCGGTTTGGTATGGATTGCGGTAATACCGTTGGTAACCATAGCTTTTCTACTCACCTACCTTCATAAATATACATGGAAAACCCTGGAAAATAACAAAGCCGTTCATATTTCAATTCTGGCGCTGGCAGTGGTAATCTTTTTATTTATTCCGTTTATCTTTCTAACCAATATCAATCTGATGTTATTCCCCGAAAAATGGGCGGTTGTAAAAGGCTTTATGGATGCTTTGCTGTTACCTAATGTCTTTCCGAGGTATTTCCATTTTATTTTTGCTTCACTGTCGGTTACCGGATTATTTCTGTTCTGGTATATGAGTCGAAAGAACTATCCTTTTGAAACGATTTTTAGCAGACTAACCCGTTACGATATTCAACGCAAAGGCTATTCTCTGGCTTTGGTTGCTTCGATTGCACAGTTTCTGATCGGTCCTTTAGTATTGCTTACATTGCCGTCCAAAGGTATGGGGTGGAACCTGATTTTAGTGATTCTCACCGGAGCTGCGATGGCACTTCCGGCGATGTGGATGATGTGGAAAGCGCTTTCCGGAGCCCGGGAAAATATGAGCCGGAATTTTTATAAAATTGCCCTGCTGCTCACCGTAACCGTATTGTTTATGGGATCCGGAAGGCAGATATACCGGGCGAATTCATTAAAACAACACCAGGAACTGGTAAAAATTAAAACAGTAGCATTTCAGGAAATTAAAAAACAGGCTATCGCAAAGAGTAAAACAGCACAGACGAATGAAGCCAATGGAACACTTTCGGAAGCCGATAAAGGTAAAAAAGTATTCAATCAATACTGTGCTGCGTGTCATAAACCAACGGAAAAGCTGGTTGGACCACCGGTAACAGAAATGCAATCCATTTATAAAGACAATGTTCCCGGATTGAAAAACTGGATTCGTAAACCCGGAAAAAAACGCCCGGATTATGCCCAAATGCCGGCATTCCCACAGATAGCTGATTCGGATTTGAATAACTTGACAACGTATCTTTTAACATTAAACAAATAAAACTATGGTAGCCGTATTTGGAATCATGATCGCCTTATTTATTGTTCTCGCGGTGATAAACCTTGTAAAGATCAATATGCTGGCATTACAGATTATTAAAGACAAAGAGCTTAATAATCAGGAAAACCCGAAAGAGAAAAAATATCAGTTTATTAAGGGACTGTATTAAAAGTAATACCCGCCAGTTTTCAGGCGGGTTATTCTAATTTAGAAAATCAATCCGAATATATATGTTTTCGGTTATAAGAATGCTATTCACGAAAACAAATAGGTTCTACTCTTTTGTGAAGCGTTACTTTTGTCTCGTGAAAAAAATACTTGTCATATTTGCTTTTTGGATGTTGCTAAAGCCGGTCTTACCAGTTTTGGAGTACGTAGTAAATTATCAGTATATCGTAACAGAACTTTGTATCAACAAAAACAAACCAGCGGTTCATTGTAACGGAAAATGTCACTTAATGCAAGAGTTGGCTAAGGCTTCTGACAGCCAGGAAAAACAATTACCGGAAAAAAAGCTCTCGCTTTTGGAAAGCAGTATTTTGTTTTACAAAGAACTCGAATATTTTAAAATCTGTTATTGGACTCAACCGGAAAATCGGAAAAGTCACTTTAACTACGACAATTCTTTTTATACGCATCTTATTAGCTGTTCACTGCTAAAACCTCCCATTTTTATTTAATTCTAAATATCAGGATTCGCCTCTCAGAAAAGTAGTTTATCTACCAGTATTCCGTTGGAATAAAGAATATTAAATTCAAATGAACAGGAAACCAAAATCAAGCAAAACAGCCCTTTAGTCTCATTCTAATAGGTTTTAAACTTTTATTTGGCGATTCTACGGAAAGAGCAAAGCTGACAGTATTCCTGAAAACCCTTATGGATTATGATCATATCAATAATCCGTTATTTTACTTTCAAACATAGAAAAACCAATGAAAAACAACTATATTTTTTTACTGCTGTTTTTAAGCAGTATGGCAATGGGACAAAATACTGTCCAACCACAATGGAACACACAGGGAATAACCGTAGCCGGCGGAAACGGAGCCGGTTCGGATGCCAACCAGCTTATGATGCCCTACTCTGTTTTTGTAGATGAACAAAATAATATATATGTAGCTGATGCTCCCAATCATAGAATCCAAAAATGGTTACCCGGAGCAACAACCGGAATAACCGTAGCCGGAGGAAATGGTGCGGGAGATGGTAGTAATCAGCTAAACTATCCCACAGGAGTATGGGTTAAAAATGACGGAACAATTTATATTTTAGATAGTTTTAATGCCCGAATTCAGCAATGGTTACCAGCTGCAATTACAGGAACAACTGTAGCGGGAGATAATGGTGTTGGTAGTGCTGAAAATCAAATGAGCTATCCGGGCGGATTCTTTTTAAAAGGAAATGATTTTTACATTGCGGATTCCGGGAACAGTCGCATTTTGAAATGGGGAATTGGTAATACTACAGGATCAGTCGTAGCCGGAGGAAGTTTTGGTGCCGGAATGAACCAATTAGGCAATCCTAATTTAAGCGGAACTGTCTATGTCGATAACGATAATGCTATTTATGTAACCGATTTCAGTAACAACAGAATCCAGAAATGGCACTCGGGAGCAACAGATGCCATAACGGTCGCCGGCGGAAACGGTGATGGTTCCGGTAATAACCAAACGTTTACTCCTAATGGTATTTATGTGTTGAACGGTGGAATAATACTGATAGCCGAATACGGAAATAACCGGATTAGCCAATGGACAGAAAGTCAGTCGGAAGGTACGGTTATTGCCGGCGGAAACGGATCCGGTTTAGCTGCCAATCAGTTGAATTTACCAAGAGGTCTGTTTGTCGCACAGAACGGAGATCTTTATGTAACAGACTTCGGAAATAACAGAATACAAAAATTTGAAGCCATTCCACAACAGCAACCTATCTGTACGGAAAATCTTGGTGGTGGCTTAGAGCCTTCTTTTGTGGAATTAAAAATCAACGGAACCAATTTCCTGCATACTACTTATGAAGAGCCTACAATATATTATCATGAATACCCACAGTCAGGAAATACCACAACCCCATTAAATCGCGGACAGCAATATAGTTTTTACACTTTTACATCTTCAGAAGCTGTCATCGGACTTTGGATTGATTACAATCGGAATAATATTTTTGAGGCGAATGAGTATACGCAGCTTGTAAATAATATGAATTCTCAAAACACCAAGAACTTTACGGTTAGTACTAACGCTCTAATAGGAACTACCAAAATGAGACTTCGCTCCCGTGCCTACGGTAGTACAATTGAAGATAATGATGCCTGTACCCATTTCGGCTCCGGTGAAACCAGAGATTATACTATTACGATAGCCGATTCCAATCTTTCTTTAGGAGAAAACGAAACCGCAAAAAAGGTTCACTTATTTCCGAATCCGACACAATCTACGCTTAATATACAAGCATCAAAACCGGTTTCAATTGCGATACTTAGTCTGGATGGTCGGATACAAATTCCGCGTGAACAAACAAATGTACTGAACTTACAATCACTATCTCCTGGAATTTACATGGCATTAGTGTATGATGAAGACTTAACAATTCGGGAAGTGGTTAAAATAATTAAACAATAAAATAAACACGATTTTTAAAGTGACAATTCATTTTGATTATAAACCCGTATTTCAACTGATTTGGATAACCTTTTCAGAAACTTCATGTCTGAATTTAGAAGATTGTAATACTTGTAGATACTCAATAAGTTGAAGAAGCGTGGGATTTAGCTCAATGCTTAACAGTAATTTATGGACATTACATATATTCATCTAACTAAATCTTGACAATGCAAATACTAAGATTTCATTGTTAATCGCTATAGATTATAGTTCATTTTTTAAGCCTTTATAAGATCATAAAGGCTTATTTTTTTGAATTATTTACTTTCATAAACTTATCTATGCATTGATAATCAAAGTGAGATTTAAATTTACAAAAGCAATAAAAAAGCACAATATTTAATTTATTATCAGTCAATCAATTGTCACTACTTGGCTGTAAAGGTTTGAGAGGATTTGAACAATAAAAAAACACGCTGTAAATCAATGATTTACAGCGTGTCACACTATTCAGCAGAGAGGAAGGGATTCGAACCCTCGATACTCTTTTGGAGTATACACACTTTCCAGGCGTGCGCCTTCGACCACTCGGCCACCTCTCTAAATTTTCAGACTGCGAATTAACGACTTTTATTTTGTTTTTTCAATGCTTTTTGAAAAAAATTTATGTCATTTCCCCGCGTATTGCTGTTTCGAATATAGTTTTAAAAACCGAAGGCGAAACTTGTTGCCCTAACAGGTACATCAACTTAGCAATTGCTGCTTCTGTAGTGATATCCCGTCCGGAAATCACGCCTATTTTTTTCAGTTCCAGTCCGGTTTCATATTTGTCCATATTGACACTTCCACCGGAACATTGCGTCACATTGACCACATGAAGTCCTTTTGCAATGGCTTTTTCTAACGTACTGATAAACCATTCTTCCGTAGGTGCATTTCCGGAACCATAGGTTTCCAGCACTACTCCTTTTAAATTCGGAATATGCAATACGGCTTGTAATACGCTTTCATTAATTCCCGGAAACATTTTAACGATTACCACATGATCGTCGAATGCAGTGTTGACTTTTAGTTTTTTATTTCCGGTTTTATGGAACAACAGATCTTCATTTACCTTTAAATGTACACCGGATTCCGCTATAGCCGGATAATTAGGCGATGTAAAGGCATTAAAATGTTCTGCACTTATCTTAGTAGTACGGTTACCGCGGTATAATTTATATTCGAAATACAAACATACTTCCGTAACCAGCGGTTTATTTTTATTTTTTAGTGTCGCAATTTGTATCGCTGTGATCAGATTTTCTTTTGCATCGGTTCTTAAATCCCCTATCGGTAATTGCGATCCGGTAAAAACAACGGGTTTATCCAGATTTTCTAACATAAAACTTAATGCAGAAGCCGAATACGACATCGTATCGGAGCCGTGTAACACCACAAATCCGTCAAATTGATCATAATTGCTTTCAATTGCATTCGCCATTGCTACCCATTTTTTCGGGTTCATATTGGACGAATCAATCGGTTCTTTAAACGAGAACGTCGCAATATCGCAATCCAGTAGTTTCAGTTCCGGGATACGCAATAGCAATTCATCGAAGTCAAACGCTTTTAAGGCACCTGTTTCGGCATCTTTTACCATACCGATGGTTCCTCCTGTATAAATCAACAGAATGTTCGGTCGATTAGACATTTTCGTATTTCATTTTATTGATAACCGGATTGGCATACATTGCCAAAAATCCTTCCCGAAGTGTTTTTACTTCAGCTCCGAGTTTCATTTCCAGTCTTCTTTCAAAAAGTTGTTTTTCTTTCTGCGTATATTGATTGGAAAAACGATCGGTTTTATGTAATAAATCATAAGCAATATAGTTTGTTGGCCACAATCTGTATGTCGAAAGAATCGAATCGTCAATTACTTGCGCCAATGCTTGAATCTGCTTATTGGAGTTATCAAATTCGGCTCCGATCTTATCCAGCTCTTTGTCCAATATATCACCAACATGGATATGAATACGTTTTTTTTGCCCTATAATTCCGCTTATCAACGTGATAAAATCTTCATTTTTCTCTTTGATATATACCTCATCATTGGCTTCAGCCATTAATTGCGGCATTTTAAGGGCATCGGTAGGATCGTATTCGTACGATATCGATACCGGAACTATTTTCAGTCTTTTAAAGAATCCTATTACATCCTTTCCTTCGCAGGCCATAGCCAACATTTTCAAAACGCCGGGATGCGTGGCATCATTACCGTCTTTTGTACGTCCTTCCCGTTGGGCAATCCATACGGAACGGTTTTCTTTTGTTAGCAAATGATACATAAACTCCGACATTAACTTGGAGCTTTGCAATAGTTCCCGAGGCGACAATCCGCGTTGTACCAAAAAGTTTCGGTTTAACTTGGAAAGTGACAATAAGAAGGATTTTTGCACCAGGTTATCCCCGATAGCAGAAGCTGTCATAATCTGTCCGTGATCAAAAAGGCTAACATTCAATAAAGAAGTATCCAGAATGATATCCCTGTGATTTGAAATAAAAAGATAAGCTGTATTCGGTTCCAACTTCTCAAATCCGGAAGTGGTGAGACCATCTGAACTTTTTTCCAACACCCGTTGTACTGACTGGTAAATAAAATTTACCTGAAAGTCTCTGATAGAATGTGTTCTTCCCAATTGCTCCATCCATACCGCTTCATCTACATCGGGAAACGTAAAGCTCATCAAAGCTTTCATCATAGGGTGATGCATGATACTTTTCAGGGCTTCATTTACT
The DNA here is from genome assembly GCF_024496085.1 of Flavobacterium cerinum. Classification (NCBI taxonomy): domain Bacteria; kingdom Pseudomonadati; phylum Bacteroidota; class Flavobacteriia; order Flavobacteriales; family Flavobacteriaceae; genus Flavobacterium; species Flavobacterium cerinum. The sequence goes on from NZ_CP101751.1 coordinate 483,636, forward strand.
TCAGAATCATAAAACTGGCGTATATGATCAAATTTTGACATTAGTTACTAATTTAACAATCCACAAATGAACAAAAATTTTATTAATTGAAGGGAAATTCTTTGTTAAATCCCAAAAATTGCTTTCGAGTTTTCCGTGGTAATCCGGGCGATTTCTTCTATTGGAAGTTGGTACAATCCGGCCAGTTTTTCAGCAACCAGTTTTGTATAACCGCTCTCATTTCGTTTTCCCCGATACGGAACCGGTGCCAAATAAGGCGAATCGGTTTCCAATACAATATGTTTCAGATCAATTTGTTCTAAAAATTGATCGATTTTTCCGTTTTTAAACGTAACCACTCCACCGATTCCCAGTTTCATATTATACGATATCGCTTGCAAAGCTTGCTCATAAGTCCCGCTAAAACAATGGAAAATTCCAAATAAATCTTCTGATTTTTCCAGTTCCAAAACTTCAAAAATTTCATCGAAAGCTTCCCGGCAATGAATATTAATCGGTAATTTATATTTTTTTGCCAGCTGTATCTGACGACGAAAAGCAATTTTCTGGATATCCAATGTGGTTTTGTCCCAATATAAATCGATACCGATTTCGCCTATGGCTTTAAATTCCCGTTGTTCCAAAGCAGCTTCTACATGTGCTAGTTCCTGTTCGTAGTTTTCTTTTACATAACAAGGATGCAATCCGATCATCAGATAAATATTGTCCGGATAGGCTTTTTCCAACGCATACATTTTCTGAGTATAGGAAGAATCTATCGAAGGTACAAAAAAACGGGTCACTCCTTCTGCAATCGCTCTTCTTATCATCTCATCCCGATCCTGATCAAACTCTTCTGAGTATAAATGCGTATGGGTATCTGTTAAAATCATTCTAAATCTTTTCGTTTAAAGCGGCAAAGGTACAACAGTTGTTTAATTTTTAAGCTACTTTTGATTTATGGAAAATTTACATGAAGTTTTAAAACACAACGGTTATACCAAGATCCCTTTCAAAGTATCGAAAACACAGCATTTATTGATTAAAGCCAAAATCAACGGTGCTTCCGGCAACTTTATCCTGGATACCGGTGCATCCAACAGTTGTATCGGTTTTGAAAGTATCGAACGTTTTTTTCTTGCTGCTGAAGATTCTCCCACCAAAGCAGCCGGTGCCGGCGCTACCGGTATGCACACCCAAATGGCTAACGGAAATCTGCTACAACTTTCCCGTTGGAAAACAGATGATTTTTCATTGGTTATTTTCGACATGAGTCACGTCAATCTGGCTTTAAAACAATACAAAGCGAAACCGGTTCACGGTATTATAGGCGCTGATGTACTATTAAAAGGCAAAGGAATTATCGATTATTACAATCATTATCTTTATTTAAAAAAATAGTATTCGCCATTCGCGATTTTTCATTAGCTTTAGCCATCCAAACCAATGACTATCAAAGCATATGAAAAAAAATTACGTATTCACATTACTTACCTGTCTGATCACCTTGTTTGCATTCGGAACCTGTCCGACTCCAACCGGGCTTTCCGTAACAGGCGTCACTTCTAATTCCGCTCAAATTGGCTGGATCGGTAACATCCAGACCGAATGGGAAGTTTATATTACTCCGGTAGGAACACCAGCTCCGACAGTAAATACTACGGGCACAATTGTAACCTATAATCCTTATATAGCGACAAACCTTATTTCTTGTACTTCCTACAATGTATATGTCCGCTCAGTTTGCTCTCCGACCGAATTCAGTAACTGGTCGGCTGCTATTACTTTTAATACGAAATTAGGTCTTAATTCTGACATTCCGGCTATTGAAGTTTGTGACAGTAATAACGACGGAATAACCAGTTTCGATTTAACATCGAATAACTATGCGATCTTATATGGTTTAAACCCAAATGAATACACTGTAAGCTTTCATGAAACTCCGGAAGGTGCTTATAACAATACCGAACCCATCACTACACCTACGAGCTATCTCAATATTAATCCGTATACAATGACGATTTATGTCCGAGTAGCGAACTTAACATCCGGCTGCTTCGGTGTTGTTACTTTCAATATCATTGTCCATTCAAGTCCATCAATTCATCTTCCATACAATAGTTATATTTGTTATGACAATACAACCAGTACGGCCACACCTTATATTATTAACACGTATTTATCTCCTAATCAATATACTTTTGAATGGTATAAAGACAGTGTGATTATCGCCGGTGCAACAGGAAGTTCATTCACCACTACTACAGCCGGTGTTTATTCGGTTGTTGTCCACAACATCATCACCGGATGTACTATTAATGCCACAACTGCGATTACCTATTCAAATGCTCCAACTGCTTCGGCCGATATCGACAACCAAACCGTTACAATCACTACGACCGGACCCGGAAATTTCAAGTATTTAATCGACAATGAACCGGCACAATTGAGTAATATCTTTGAAAATGTAGCTTTAGGAACACATACTATTCAGGTAATTCCGACTAATTCGAGTTGTCCTCCGTTTTATCTGACCATAACGGTGACAACACCTTCCTCACCGCTTGGGCAAACAACTCAGACATTTACACAAGGACAAACTTTAGCCAATCTGGTGATAACCGGGCAAAACATTCAATGGTATGCCACTCCCGGAACAGCAGGATTAACTTCTACTACCGAAACGCCATTACCAATGAGCACTGTTTTGGCACATAATACAACCTATTATGCATCGCAAACAATTAACGGGATTGAAAGTCCGGATCGATTAGCTGTTACCGCAATGATGGTGCTTAACAATGACGATTTCACTTTTAAAAAATTAGTTTATTATCCGAATCCGATTTCGAATAATCTAACGATTTCCAATCAGGAAGCAATTTCAGCAATTACCATTTCTAACTTATTAGGTCAAACCGTAGTAGACAAAAAAATAAACAGTAATCAATATGATGTTGATTTCTCCGGTTTATCCAAAGGCATTTACCTTGTTAAAGTCACCGCCAATAATCAAAGTAAAACATTTAAAGTCATAAAAGAATAAACAAGAAAGCCTCCATCATCCGGAGGCTTTTTTTATACTCCTCTTTCGTCTGTTTAACTCCTAAATAGCATTTATTATTTATAATTATATCTCAATCATGAGATATAATAAACTTTTAAACAAATCCGTTAAATTCTTTTATTATTTCAAAAATATTGTTAAAATTTGTAAAGCATAATACAAAACTAACTTTTAAATTAATTCCATTTAATGACACCAAGCCAATGATAAACTAAAAATCTAACCCAATCTTAACTAACTAAAAATGAAACTGATTATTGAACAACTTAAAAAAGGCATTCAAACCCATCCTTCCGTTCTTAACAGTACCTTATCAAGTGTCAAAACATGGAAAAGAGCCCAATACATTATCCTTTCGGAAATCATGTCCCATGTATTAGCCCGGTCAGAATTCCTTCAGGGAAATCGGAAAAACGAATTAGGCACCACTATTTCGAGTACAACCTTACATCGTATTTTTACCAATGATTATACAGCGAAGGAGAACCTAGATTTACGATTCCTTAAAACGCTGGATAAACTCGCCATATTTATCGGTTACCCCTCGCTAAATAATTTTATAGCCAACCATCACGGTAAGCCGATCGATCATACCGAACATACGGCTTATTTCGAACATCTAATCTATCAATTTTGTGAAGATGAATTTCAGTGCCTGCTTAAACTTCCGGAAGTTAATCTGAGCGGTTTATCTGATTTTATTTTTGAAGACGGTCCGTTAACCCAGCGAATTACCGGATTATTGGAAAAATACGCGCAATTAAACTTACATCTGAATACCGACAATAACCGATCTAATTTTGAAATATTCGATTTTCGGCATACGCGTATAGATGACTCTCTGGCTGTAATTTCAGCTAAGGAACTTTGGAATCTCGAATGGCGGGATGCTACCGGAACGATTAATAACGTCTATAACAAAGTTAATTTACAAACTTATTTTATCAAAAAACAGCATAACATCTGGAAAATATGGGACAATTACAATCCTGATTATCACAATTTAAGCTTAGAATCCTCATTAAATATGCTTCAAAAAATAGAGACTTAAAACTTTATTTATTCCATAAAAAAACCTGTCAGATTGATTTCTGACAGGTTTCTATTTTTTTAAACGTTTCCGGTATTACAAATTACCTTTCTTGAAAACCATATAGGATATTATTGTACTAACTAACATCAATACTCCACCTAGTAAAAAAGGGGCTCCGGCAAACTGGAACGGCGCCTGATCATGTGTAAAGAAATAAAACGTATTTGTCATTAACGGCGGACCGATGATCGATGTTACGCTCATCAAACTGGTTAAGGTTCCCTGCAATTCCCCTTGTTCTGTTGGCGGCACATGACTGGTTATAACCGATTGTAAAGCCGGTCCTGCAATTCCTCCTAAACAGTACGGAATAAGAAACAGCAACATCATCCAACCTTCATAAGCAAAAGCAAACAGGAACATCCCGATCGTATATAATAACATTCCTACATAGATACTTTTTTCATTTCCTAATTTCGGATTGATCCACCGAATTAAACCTCCCTGTACCAAACCAACCAATAATCCAATGGCTCCTAATGAAATTCCAACCATTTTTTCATCCCAATTGAAACGATACATCGTAAAGAAACTCCAGTTACTATGTACGGCATGCGCCGCAATATAAAGAATTGTCATCGATACTACCAATCCGATTAGTGCCGGATATTTTTTCAGATTCAATAAAGACCCTACCGGGTTAGCTCTTTTCCAGTCGAAAGCCCGACGGTTTTCTTTTGCCAATGATTCCGGAAGGACAAACATCCCATACAAAAAGTTTATCGCACATAAAACTGCTGCTGCATAAAACGGAACACGCGCTCCGTATTGTCCTAAAACGCCTCCTATTACCGGTCCGATTATAAAACCTAAACCGAAAGCAGCACCGATCATTCCGAAGTTTTTAGCCCGGTCTTCACTCGTGCTGATATCAGCAATATAAGCGGAAGCCGTTGTTATACTGGCACCGGTAATACCGGCTAAAATACGCCCTATAAACAACCAGGTGATGGTTGGCGCAAACGACAACAGCAAATAATCTAATGCAAATCCTAATAAGGATACTAATATAATGGGTCTCCTCCCGTATTTATCGCTTAGGTTTCCGATTACCGGAGCGAAAATAAATTGGGTAAAGGCATAGGCAAATGTCAACCATCCGCCGTATTTGGATGCCACACTGACATCTCCGTGTATTAACTCTTCGATCAGTTTAGGGATAACCGGAATAATAATTCCCCAACCGGTAATATCGATAAGCATGGTTATAAATATAAAACCAATCGCTGCCGATTTTTGTTTCTGTTTCATCTATTTTTTTCTTACTAATCCGTCACAAAAATATTCTTTTTTGCTTCTGTTATTCATTTTTCTTTTAAAGGTTACTTTAACTTTTTTATAGCGCCTGTTTGAAAAGCATAAAAAAACCACGCTAATAGCGTGGTTTTTTTTATCATATTGAAAGATCTTATTATAGCTCTAATGCTTTTTTAGGATTGTTATCCATTAAGATTTCCATTGGGTTTTCCAACGCTTCTTTTACAGCCACAAGGAATCCTACTGATTCACGGCCGTCAATAATTCTATGATCGTATGATAAAGCTACAAACATTACCGGAGCGATAACGATCTGACCGTTTTTCACTACAGCACGCTCTACCACATTATGCATTCCTAAAATACCGGATTGCGGCGGATTGATGATTGGTGTCGACAACATACTTCCGAATACACCTCCGTTAGAGATTGTAAATGTACCGCCTGTCATCTCGTCAACCGTGATTTGTCCGTCACGAGCACGTATCGCTAAACGCTTAATTTCTGCCTCAACACCTCTGAAAGACAATAATTCTGCATTACGCACTACCGGTACCATTAATCCTTTAGGACCGGAAACAGCTACGGAGATATCACAGAAATCATACGAAACTTTTTCTTGTCCGTCGATCATTGAGTTTACATCCGGATATAATTGCAATGCTCTTGTAACCGCTTTAGTAAAGAATGACATAAAACCTAAACCTAATCCGTGTTTTGCTTTAAATGCCTCTTTATATTCTTCACGTAACGCGTAAATTGCACTCATATCCACTTCGTTGAACGTAGTCAACATTGCTGTTTCGTTTTTCGCAGACACTAATCTTTCTGCAACTTTACGACGTAACATAGATAATTTAGTTCTTTCAGAACCTCTGTTTCCTCCTGTAGGCGTACCCATTGAAGGAACTGCATTTACAGCATCTTCTTTTGTAATTCTTCCACCTTTTCCAGTACCAACGATTTCTGTAGACTGAATGTTTTTCTCATCAAGAATTTTTCGGGCAGCAGGTGATGGTGTACCTGTTGCATAAGTAGTAGCTGCCGGTGCCGGCGCTGCTTTAGGAGCTTCAGCTTTAGGAGCCTCAACCGCTTTTTCTTCTTTAGCCGGTGCTGCTGCGCCACCTTCCGGTTTTGCTGCACCTGTATCGATTAAACAAACTACCTGACCTACTGCTACCGCATCACCTTCTTCAGCTTTAAGGGTAATGATACCACTTGCTTCCGCCGGTAATTCAAGGGTTGCCTTATCGGAGTCAACCTCTGCAATAGCTTGATCTTTTTCTACATAATCTCCGTCTTTTACCAACCACGTTGCAATTTCAACTTCTGTGATTGATTCCCCCGGTGAAGGGACTTTCATTTCTAAAATCATCGGTATATAATTTTATAAGGTGTTGTTATTTTTACTGTGTCTCAAATGTACAATTTAATTGAATAAATTTTTGTCAAAAACCATTGCAATTGCATTAGCATGACGTTTTTTAGAACGGGTATAACTTCCGGCAGCCGGTGCGCTATACGCTTTCGGTGAAGCCAGACGCAATTTCACTTCATTGAAATTCATTAGCATATATCCGTAAGCTCCCATGTTTTTCGGTTCTTCCTGAGCCCAAACAAAATCATCTGCATTCGGGTATTTTGCCAATACCGCTTTTATTTGCTCTACCGGTAACGGGAACAATTGTTCGATTCGTACTAAGGCTACATCGTTTCTTCCTTTTTCTTCTCTTTCCGCTAATAAATCATAATAGAATTTACCGGTACAGAATACTACTGATTTTACTTCATTAGGATTTACCGTTACATCATCGATTACTTCCTGGAAGTTTCCGGTTGTAAATTCCTCAACTGAAGAAACCGCTAACGGATGACGCAATAAACTCTTCGGTGTAAATACGATTAACGGTTTACGGAATTTCGTCACCATTTGTCGGCGTAACAAGTGGAAGAAGTTAGCAGGTGTAGTACAATCCGCTACATACATATTATGTTTCGCACACAATTGTAAATAACGCTCCATACGAGCCGAAGAGTGTTCTGCTCCCTGGTTTTCATATCCGTGCGGCAATAACATTACCAAACCGTTTTGGTTATTCCATTTATCTTCCGCAGCAGAAATATACTGATCAATCATGATTTGTGCTCCGTTCGAGAAATCTCCGAACTGTGCTTCCCAGATTGTCAATGTATTCGGGCTAGCCAAAGCGTATCCGTAATCAAAACCAACTACTCCGTATTCTGACAATAATGAGTTATAGATATAGAATTTACCTTTCTGATCTTTCAGCTGGTTTAATAATACCACTTCTTCTTCCGAATCTTCTACTTTTACAACGGCATGACGGTGCGAGAACGTTCCTCTTTCTACGTCCTGACCTGAAATACGCACATCGTATCCTTCTGTTAACAAGGAACCGTAGGCTAACATTTCACCCATTGCCCAGTCTAACTTATCGGTTTCGAAGAACATCGTTTTTCTGTCGTTTATCAGTTTTTGAATCTTACTGATAAATTTTTTGTCGGATGGCAATTCTGTCACCACTTTAGCAATATCAGTCAACACTGATTTGTCTACTTTGGTTTCAAATTTCTGCAACATCACATCATCACTCACTTGTTCGAATCCTTTCCATTCGTCTTGCATGAACGGGGTGATGATTGTTAAATCTTTTTTACGGGAAGCTTCTAAATTCTCTTCTAATCCCGCTTTATATTCGGCTTCCAATGTACCCACATAGTTATTGTCGATTACATTTTCTGCTTTTAATTTCTCTGCATAGATATCTCTTGCATTTTTATGTTTTGAGATGATCTTATATAATTGCGGCTGCGTAAAACGAGGTTCATCACCTTCGTTATGACCGTATTTTCTGTATCCTAAAAGGTCGATAAATACATCCGATCCGAATTCCATTCGGTAATCCAATGCAAATAACATTGCGTGTACTACAGCTTCCGCATCATCCGCATTAACATGTAATACCGGCGACAAGGTTACTTTTGCAATATCCGTACAATAGGTAGACGAACGCGCATCTAAATAGTTCGTTGTAAATCCAACCTGGTTATTGATCACTAAGTGAATCGTTCCGTTGGTTTTATAACCGTCCAGTTTTGCCATCTGAACAATTTCGTATACAATTCCCTGTCCGGCCACAGCTGCGTCACCGTGAACAGCGATCGGCAATACTTTCGCCGTATCATTCGGGAAATATCGGTCTTGTTTTGCTCTGGCGATTCCTTCGATTACCGCACCTACTGTTTCCAGGTGAGACGGGTTTGGTGCCAGGTTGATATTAATATTTTTTCCGGTCTGTGTCGTTCTGTTGGCTGTTAATCCTAAGTGGTATTTTACGTCACCGTCAAACAAGGCATCATCATCATAATCTTTTCCGTCAAATTCAGAGAAAATATCCTGAGTTGCTTTTCCGAAAACATTTGCTAAAACATTTAAACGTCCGCGGTGTGCCATTCCCATTACAAACTGCTCAACACCTTTTTCAGCTGCTGTTTCAATTAAGGCATCTAAAGCCGGGATTGCTGATTCACATCCTTCCAGAGAGAAACGTTTTTGTCCAACATATTTTGTATGAAGGAAATTTTCAAAAGAAACCGCTTCATTTAATTTTTTAAGGATACGTTTTTTCTGATCGGCATTAAAACTTGGGTGATTATCATTGATATCCAGTCTTTTCTGAATCCACTCGATGATTTTCGGGTCACGGATATACATGTACTCCACTCCGATTGATTCACAATACACTTTATTCAGGTGATTTAAGATATCCTGAAGTGTACATGGGTTTAAGTTTACCACTCTTGCCGCGTCAAAAACCGTATTCAGATCTGCTGTTGTTAATCCGAAGTTTTCAATTGCTAATGACGGTGTAAAGATTCTTCTGTCACGAACCGGATTTGTTTTGGTAAACAAATGCCCTCTTGTACGATATCCTTCAATCAGTTTTAAAACGTTAAATTCTTTTTGTAATTTATCGGAAACTGCAGAACAATCCGTTTGTCCGTTTGCCATAGCCGATAATTGCTCTACCGGGCTTTCGCTATATTCACTAGCAAAATCAAACCCCTGGAAGAAGCTCCTCCAACTTGGTTCAACGCTATCTGGATTCTGTAAATATTGATCGTATAAATCTGCAAAAAATGCAGTGTGTGCCGCGTTTAAAAAGGAAAACCTATCCATAACTTTGTCTAAAGACCTTTTTTGTTAGAAAATTTTTCGCAAAAGTACGACAATTGTAATAATCTTTCAATGTTTTTCATACTTTTATGTCATAAAATATTCCTAAAAATGAACATCAAATCAAGCATCAACAGTTTTTTAACAATCTTTTTGAGTTGTGTCTTTTATTTAATGTCGACTTCTACATTAAAAGCACAAGTTTATCAACAAACGGCTCAAAAAAGTGATTTCTGGGAAAAAGTACGTTTTGGAGGTGGTTTAGGCCTAAACTTTGGGAATAATTTTACAAATATTAATATTGCACCGAGCGCCATCTATCAGGTCAACGAATATTTTGCTGCGGGAATCGGTCTGACCGGGAGTTATGTTAAACAAAAAAATTACTACGATTCCTATCTTTACGGCGCCAGTCTTATAACCTTGTTTAATCCGTTACCGGAAATACAGTTATCGGCAGAATTGGAACAACTTCGCGTTAACAATACCTATACGCAGTTTACACCAAAAATAGAAGATGACTTTTGGAATACCGCTTTATTTTTAGGTGCCGGATATCACCTTCAAAACATTACGATCGGAGTACGTTATAACGTTTTATTTAAGGAAAGAAACAATGTGTACAGCGAAGCTTTTATGCCTTTCGTTAGAGTTTATTTCTAAACCAAACTTTTTGCCATTCGCGTTTTAAAACCAGAAAAGCAACTTGTTCCGCTAATTCCACGATATCAGAACCATCCAGACTTTTTACTTGTTCTTCCGGCACATCAATAATGTACAGCAGATTTAAATATTCGGCAAATTTAAATTGAATCAGCTGGTAAATTTTATCATGCAACCGCAACTTTAAATCAATCGGCGAAATAGAAACATCCAAATCCAGACTTTCATTAGCCAAAGTAAAATCTTTATTGATCTGTTCAACCAGCTTTCGGTACAAATCTTCTTTTTGTGCTTCCGATAGCAGCAAATCGGTATTTAAAGGCGGTGTATACATCTTAAACCTGTCGTTTCATCAGGTTTTCCCCGAAGTCTTTTAATTTTTCTTTTTTATCTGAAGCGATATCCATTTTTTCCAATGTTGCAAATGCTTTTAAAGTATAAAATTCAATCGCTTTTTGCGTTTCTTTTGCCGCTCCGGTATTCTCAAAAACACTTTTTACGGAAGCAATTTTATCGTTATTATCGACCGGCTGAATAGAAAACAAATGCAATAATTCCGCTTTAGTAGTAGCATCAGCAAATTCCAATGCTTTCAGGTACAAATACGTTTTTTTATTTTCGATGATATCGCCTCCAACCTGCTTTCCGAAAGTCAGCGGATCACCAAAAGCATCCAGATAATCATCCTGCAACTGGAAGGCAATACCCAGATTTAGTCCGAAATCATAAATCAAATCTGCATTTTCCGTACTGGCTTCCGCTACAATCGCACCCATTTTCATCGCCGCAGCAACCAAAACAGCCGTCTTATATTCGATCATTTTCAGATATTCCGGAATAGTCACATCATCACGTTGTTCAAAGTCGACATCCCATTGTTGTCCTTCGCAAACTTCCAAAGCCGTTTTACTAAACAATTTGGCTAAAGCCGAAAACACTACAGGTTCGTATTGTTCAAAATATTGATACGCCAAAATAAGCATGGCATCACCCGATAATATTCCGGTATTGATGTCCCATTTTTCATGAACCGTTTCATTTCCTCTTCGCAACGGAGCATCGTCCATAATATCATCATGAATCAGTGAAAAATTATGAAACAACTCAACTGCAGTGGCAGCAGCCATCGCTTTTCCGGCATCGGTATCGAATACTTCGGCCGCCATTAAAGTCAAAACCGGTCGCATTCGTTTCCCTCCCAACGACAATATATAAGTAATCGGGTCGTATAAATTTCTCGGTTCTTTTTCGATGGATAGCGTTGAAAAATGTTCTGCAATGAGCGTCTGATAATAATGTACTGGGTGCATACCTGATATTTTCGGCTAAAATAAAGCAAATAGCAACGCTATCAAAGCAAAAAATTTTTGTTAAAATATCGTAAAAACTTTGGAAACTTTTTTAGTATTAAAAGTTTCCTTTATACATTTGCCGAAATTTTTTGACCATGAAAAACGAAATTTTAGAGAAAGCATCCGACATGTTCCTGAATTTAGGCTTCAAAAGTGTGACGATGGATGACATCGCTTCTGAAATGGGTATTTCAAAAAAAACCATTTATGAACACTATGCCACTAAAGTGGAATTAGTCAAAGCAGCGACTACATATCTGTTTGATAAAATCTCTGCCGGAATTGACGAAATATGCACACTCGGCAAAAATCCGATCGAAGAGCTTTTCGATATTAAAGATTATGTGCAAAAAAACATAAAAGAGGAAAACTCTTCAACCATATTCCAGTTACAAAAGTACTATCCGAAAATTCACGATTGTTTAAAATCCATGCAATTTGAAAAAATGGACACTTGTGTGATCGACAACCTGAACCGGGGAAAAGAAGCCGGTTTATTCCGCCAGGAAATCGATGTAGATTTTATCGGTCGTATTTACTATGCCAGTGCCATGAGCACAATGGACATTGAATTGTTCCCGGAAAACATGTACACGCGTAAGGAGCTGGATGAAAAACTGTTGGAATATCACGTTCGCGGTATTGCCACTCCGAAAGGAATTGAAACTTTAGAAAAATTACTCATTAATCAATAAACATCATATGAAAACAAGAATAACAATTGCGTTATTATTTTTTGCCATTGTCAGCCAGGCACAGGTTCAGCGTTTGTCGCTAAAAGACGCTCTGAAATATGCCCTGGAAAACAAAGCCGATGCTAAAAAAGCTAAGCTTGAGGTTGACAACAGTAATCACAAAATAGCCGAAGTACGCTCCCGTGCCTTACCGCAAATCAGCTTAAACGGAAGCCTTACTTATAACCCGATCTTACAGCTAAATGCTTTACCGGGCGACTTTTTCGGACAACCGGGAACTACTATTCTCGCTCCGTTAGGGCAAAAATGGAACTCTGTTGGCGGCGCCACTTTAACACAGAATATCTTTGATTATTCTGTTTTAACCGGATTAAAAGCAGCGAAGTCTACTCGTGAATTTTATCAGGTGAATGCGCAATTAACAGAAGAGCAGGTGATCGAAAAAGTGGCTAATGCTTACTATCAGGTATTCGTACAAAAACAAAAACTGAACACTATCGACAGTACATTGGCGAACAATACCAAAGTACGTAATATTATCGACGGACAGTTTAAAAACGGATTGGCCAAAAAAATCGATTTGGATCGTGTAAATGTAAAATTGATCAACCTTAATTCTACAAAACAACAATTGGTTAACGGTGTGCAAATGCAGGAAAACACATTAAAATTCCTTATTGGTTTACCTGCTTCCACCCCAATTGAAATTGTAAAAGAAGACATTCAGGTTAAACCGTTCCTAAACGAGACACCATCCGTAACAAACAGAAGTGAATATCAGTTATTGGAAAAACAAAAAACACTTCTGAAATACCAAAAAGAATCATTTATAGCAGAACATTATCCCACTTTATCCCTTTCTGCTAACTATAATTATATTGGTCAGGGTCCGGTAATGCCTTTAGGAGCAAAACCTGCTGACGGTGTGTATTGGTCGGATTTCTCTACGATCGGATTAAACCTGAAGATTCCTGTTTTTACCGGTTTCGCCACCCGTTCAAAAGTAAGACAAGCTGATGTGAGTCTTCAAAAAATTGAAGAAGATCTGAAAGATTCTGAATTAGCTTTAGGATTAGAATTTGAAAATGCGAAATCGCAGTTAAACAACAGTCTTATTACGATTAACAATCAAAAAGAGAATGTGAATCTGGCCCAGGAAGTTTTCAGCAATACCAAAAACAATTATATCAACGGACTGGCTTCTTTAACTGATCTGTTGGATTCTGAAAATGCACTGACAGAAGCAAAAAACAATTATACATCCGCTTTATTGGAATACAAACTGGCCGAAATCCAGATCATTAAATCCAAAGGAGCGTTAAAAACACTTTTAAATCAATAACCATCAATCAATATGAAAAGAAAAATTATCACAGCAGTCGTTATATTAGGTTCATTAGGCCTGATCGCTTATGTGTTAAGCAGCAATAAAGCAAAGAATGAAGAGAAAACAGCCGTAGTAGCCGAAACCAATGCTACTGTAGTTGTAAAGATAGATACTGTAAAAACACAACCCGTTTCCCTGGATTTCATCGCAAACGGAAATTTTTATCCGTCTCAGGAATTAAATTTCTCCGCTGAAAACTCAGGACGCGTAACAAAGGTTTTAGTTGATGAAGGAACGCCGGTACGAATCGGACAAACTTTAGCCATAATTAAAGCGGATAAAATTAACGTAGACTTACAAAATGCGGAAGCTTCTTATCAAAATGCAGCAGCTGATGCGCAACGTTTTGAAAGCGCATTCAAAACCGGAGGTGTAACCAAACAACAATTGGATCAGGCGAAACTGGCACTTGCCAATGCTAAAGCGCATTTACAACAAGCTAAAATCACATTGGGTGATGCAAGCATTAAATCGTCTATCAACGGAATCGTAAACAAACGTTTTATCGAACCGGGATCTGTTGTTTCTCCGGGAACACAATTGTTTGAATTAGTGAATGTATCCACTTTAAAATTAAAAGTTTCCGTAAGCGAAGATCAAATTGCCGGGCTTAAAGTAGGTTCACCTATTAAAGTGAAAGCAAGCGTTTATCCGGATAAAGAATTTAACGGTAAAATCACCTTTATCGCTCCGAAAGCCGATAGTAGTCTGAATTTCCCGGTTGAAATCGAAATCGTAAACAACGCTGCTAACGAATTAAAAGCAGGTATGTACGGAACCGCTTTGTTCTCTTCTTCATCAGACAAAACACCTTTAATGATTGTACCGCGTACAGCTTTTGTAGGAAGTGTTAGCGCTAATCAGGTTTTTGTAATGGAAAAAGACGGAACGGCTAAAATGAAAACCGTAACCGGCGGAAGAATCATTGGTGAAAAAGTAGAAATCCTGAACGGATTAAGCAATGGTGATATCGTGATTACGAGTGGTCAGATCAACTTAACTGATGGTGCAAAAGTTACCGTTTTAAAATAGTTATGTGTTTTGATTAAACCGATCAGAACATTGACATAAACTTAAAAAAACATATGAAATTAGCAGAAATATCCATAAAACGTCCGTCCTTAATCGTCGTTCTCTTTACGATTCTGACATTAGGAGGACTATTCAGCTACGGTCTTTTGGGTTATGAATTGATCCCGAAATTCGAGAATAACGTAATCAGTATTTCGACCATTTATCCGGGTGCTTCGCCGGGTGAGGTTGAAAACACGGTTACTAAAAAAATTGAGGATGCGATTTCCTCGTTGGAAAACATTAAAAAAATCGATTCCAAATCCTACGAAAGTTTATCCGTTGTAGCAATCCAGTTAAACAATAACGCCAATGTGGATTATGCGTTAAACGATGCACAACGTAAAATCAACGCGGTTTTAAGTGATCTTCCGGATGACGTTAAACAACCGTCATTGAGTAAATTCTCCTTGAGTGATTTACCGATTATGACTATTGCGGCGAACGCTAAAATGGACGAAGCACAGTTCTTTGACCTTATCGATAAAAAGATCAGCCCGATATTATCCCGTGTTAACGGTGTGGCACAAATTCGTTTAATCGGCGGACAAGAACGTGAAATTCAGGTAAACCTTGACGCTAACAAAATGAAAGGATACGGATTATCCGTTCCGCAAGTACAACAGGGAATTTTAACCTCTAACCTGGATTTCCCTACCGGAAATATCCAAACACGCGACCAGAAAATTTTGATTCGTCTGGCCGGTAAATATAAAACGGTAGAAGAATTGCGTAACCTTGTTGTTTCCGATAACAAGGGTGTACAAGTACGTCTTCAGGATGTTGCCGATGTACAGGATACACAAAAAGAGGTTGAAAAAATTGCTCGTGTAGATGAGAAAAATGCGATTATCCTTCAGGTGATCAAACAGTCTGATGCTAACGCAGTAGAAGTAAGTGAGCATATTCAGAAATTATTAGGAGAACTAAAAGTTGATTATAAAGAGCAACAACTACAATTAGATATTGCTAACGACAGTTCCGTGTTTACACTTCAGGCTGCTGATTCGGTTATCCACGATTTGATATTAGCGGTTATCCTGGTAGCATTGGTAATGTTGTTCTTCCTTCACAGTATTCGTAACTCGTTAATCGTAATGGTTTCGATTCCGGCTTCGTTAATTGCTACGTTTATCGGATTTGTATTCCTGGATTATACGCTAAACTTAATGAGTTTATTAGGACTTTCTCTTGTAGTAGGTATTCTGGTGGATGATGCCATTGTGGTATTGGAAAACATATACAGGCACATGGAGATGGGTAAAAACAGAGTTCGTGCTGCTTATGATGCAACATCTGAAATCGGAGGTACTGTAGTTTCGATTACATTGGTAATCGTGGTCGTATTCTTACCGATTGCGATGAGTACCGGATTGGTATCAAACATCATTACACAATTCTGTGTGACCGTAATTATCTCTACCTTACTATCCTTATTATCTTCATTTACAATCGTACCGTGGTTATCATCCCGTTTCGGTAAATTGGAGCATATCGAAGGTAAAAACTTATTCGGACGAATCATTTTAGGGTTCGAAAAAATATTAACTCGTTTTACAAACTGGGTAAGTGATATTTTAGTTTGGTGTTTAGGACACAAGAAAACAACATTGGGAATTGTAGCCGGGTTATTCTTTGCTTCCTTATATATGGTAGCCGGAGGTTATGTGGGAGGAGAATTCTTCGCCCGTTCTGATGCCGGAGAATTCCTGGTTCAGATCGAAATGCCGAAAGATGCTTCATTAGAGCAAACGAACTTTATGACCCAGAAAGCGGAAGACTTTCTTAAAAAACAAAAAGAAGTAAAAAGCCTGATCACTACCGTAGGACAAACCAGTGAAGGGTTTGGCGGAACGCAGGCAACCGCTTATAAATCGGAGATCCGTGTAAAATTAGTGGATCAGGATCAACGTCAGGATGACTCTTATGTATATGCTGCTAAGGTCAAACGTAAAATGCAAAATGTATTAGTTGGTCCGAAAATCAAGACCGTAGGTATGAGTATCATGGGTACTGCCGAAGAAGCACCGCTAGCATTAGTGGTAACCGGTACAACATTAGACAGTGCAATGGTATTTGCTAAAGCGGCTGAAAAAGAATTATACAAAATTAAAGGTGCATCTGAAATCAAATTATCAGTAGAAACCGGAAACCCGGAAGTTAACGTTCAGGTAGACCGTGATAAAATGGCTGCTTTAGGGTTAACATTACAAACGGTGGGTATGACGATGCAAACGGCTTTCAGCGGAAATACCGATGGAAAATACCGTGCCGGTGAATACGAATACGATATCAACATCCGATACAATGCATTCGACAGAAAAAATATCGATGATGTAAGTAACCTGATCTTCGTTAATAATAAAGGAGAACAAATCAAATTATCGCAATTTGCAACCGTAAAAGAAGGTTCAGGACCAAGTCAGCTAGAGCGTCGTGATAAGAGTGCTTCCGTAACTGTACAGGGACAAACGGTAGGTCGTCCTACCGGAACTGTCGCAACAGAATGGCAGTCGGCTTTCGAAAAATTACACAAACCAACCGGTGTAAACTATGTTTGGGGTGGTGATATGGAAAATCAAACAGAAGGTTTCGGTACGTTAGGATTCGCATTATTAGCAGCAATCATTTTGGTTTACCTGGTAATGGTGGGACTTTATGATAGTTATGTTCACCCGTTTGTCGTATTGTTCTCGGTTCCGTTATCGTTTATCGGTGCATTACTAGCCTTAGGTTTAACCAATAATTCCCTGAATATCTTTACCATTTTGGGTATCATCATGTTGATCGGATTGGTATGTAAGAATGCAATTATGTTGGTCGACTTTACCAACCAGCGTCGTGCAGCAGGTGAATCGATTCACAATGCATTAATCCAGGCGAACCACGCACGTCTTCGTCCGATTTTGATGACGACTATCGCGATGGTATTCGGTATGCTACCGATCGCATTGGCTTCCGGAGCCGGAGCTGAATGGAAAAACGGATTGGCATGGGTTATTATCGGAGGTTTGATCAGTTCATTATTCCTGACACTTGTTATCGTTCCGGTGATCTATGATATTATGGAAAAACTAATTCACAAATTCTCGAAAGGAAAAACTACTGATTATTCTAAATTGATGGTGGAAGATTATGTAGCGAATGAAATAAGTGAAGATGGTTTTACGCCAACACACAAAATGTAAACAAACAAAGCAATTTAAACTAAGAATGGCTGTTATGAATTTTCATAGCAGCCATTCCTCTTTTAGAAGCGAACCTTATAAAGGTCTCACGAAACAGTATTAATTTTTTTTGAAAATCAAACCGTAATTAATTTCTGTTTACTAACGCTTCCTGTTTCCAGTTTTTGATATCCGCGATTCGGCTATTCGAATAATCGACTTCACTTAACATCGCTTTGTTCCAGAAAAACCATTTTCCGGATTTATTTCCATCAACATATTCTCCTATCGCCTGCTTGGATCCGTCTTCATTAAATGAAACCCATTTCCCATGCGGCTTGGCATCTTTATAAAAGCCTTCCTGTTTTAACTGACCATTATCATAATAATAGGTCGCCTTCACTAAATTACCGACAATCTCATATTTAGGCTCCACATTTTGTGCAAATAACACTCCCGAAAACAGTAATAATCCGGCAATCAAGTTCTTTTTCATAGCTTTACGTTTTAAATGGTTAATCAATTCTATATCAAATTTAGAAAATGTATTTACAATTTCAAAACTTTCACTTAACAATTTCATAACATTGCGGTCAAATTTAACATTGGAACACTAATTCTTTCCTGTTTACTTTAATTTTCCGCTCTTTATTCCGCAGAAACTTTAAAGCATTGACTTTAAACTTGAAACAAAAAACTTAAATTTGCGCATAAATTTTTAAGATAATGTACAGAAGTCATAATTGTGGAGCTTTACGAGCTTCCGATAGCAACAAAGAAGTTACTCTAGCCGGATGGGTGCAAAAAACACGTGATAAAGGTTTTATGATTTGGGTGGATTTGCGCGATCGTTACGGAATTACACAATTAATTTTTGATGCCAACAGAACCAACCCGGATGTATTTGAAAAAGCCAAAACATTAGGTCGTGAATTTGTTGTTCAGGTAAAAGGAACCGTTATTGAACGAGAATCCAAAAACCCGAATATGCCAACCGGTGATGTTGAAATCTTAGTAAGCGAACTGAACGTTTTAAATACTTCTATCACACCTCCGTTCACAATTGAAGATGAAACGGATGGCGGTGAAGATATCCGTATGAAGTTCCGCTACCTGGACATTAGACGAAATCCGGTAAAAAACAACTTGTTATTCCGTCATAAAGTAGCTCAGGAAGTACGTAATTATCTTTCTTCTCAGGATTTCTGTGAAGTAGAAACACCCTATTTGATTAAATCGACTCCGGAAGGTGCCCGTGATTTCGTGGTTCCGTCCCGTATGAACGAAGGTCAATTTTACGCTTTACCACAGTCACCTCAAACCTTCAAACAGTTATTGATGGTCGGCGGTATGGATAAATACTTCCAAATCGTTAAATGTTTCCGTGATGAAGATTTAAGAGCGGACAGACAACCGGAATTTACGCAAATTGACTGCGAAATGGCCTTTGTTGAACAAGAAGACATTCTAGATACTTTCGAAGGACTTACGCGTCATTTATTAAAAGAAATCAAAGGAATCGAAGTCGATAAATTTCCTCGTATGACATACGATCATGCGATGAAAACCTACGGAAATGACAAACCGGATATTCGTTTCGGAATGGAATTCGGTGAATTAAACAGTGTTGCACAACATAAAGAGTTTGCCGTATTCAACAGTGCCGAGTTAGTTGTTGGTATTGCTGTTCCGGGCGCTGCTTCTTACACCCGTAAAGAAATCGACAATCTGATTGATTGGGTAAAACGTCCGCAAATCGGAGCTTCCGGTATGGTCTATTGTAAATATGAAGCAGACGGTTCTTTAAAATCATCCGTTGATAAATTCTACGATCAGGACGAT
The DNA here is from genome assembly GCF_024496085.1 of Flavobacterium cerinum. Lineage (NCBI taxonomy): Bacteria > Pseudomonadati > Bacteroidota > Flavobacteriia > Flavobacteriales > Flavobacteriaceae > Flavobacterium > Flavobacterium cerinum. The sequence goes on from NZ_CP101751.1 coordinate 503,407, forward strand.
TTATTAAACTGGGCTAAAGCAACCAATGCAAAACCGGGCGATCTGATTTTAGTTTTATCCGGTCCGGCCAATAAAACACGTACACAATTAAGTGCTCTGCGTATGGAAGTTGCCACACGCTTAGGATTACGCAACTCAGATGAATTCGCACCTCTTTGGGTGGTAGATTTCCCTCTATTGGAATGGGATGAAGAAAGCGAACGTTTCCATGCTATGCACCACCCTTTTACTTCGCCTAAACCGGAAGATATTCACTTATTGGATACTGATCCGGGTAAAGTGCGTGCCAATGCGTATGACATGGTATTAAACGGAAATGAAATCGGAGGAGGATCAATCCGTATCCACGATAAAGAAACACAACAGCTAATGTTCAAACATTTAGGATTTTCCGATGAAGAGGCAAAAGCACAGTTTGGTTTCCTGATGGATGCTTTCCAATATGGAGCGCCGCCACACGGAGGATTAGCTTTCGGATTAGACCGTTTGGTATCAATTCTTGGCGGACAAGAGACAATTCGCGATTTTATCGCTTTCCCTAAAAACAATTCCGGAAGAGATGTTATGATCGATGCTCCGGCACCGATCGACAACAAACAACTCGAAGAATTATCGATAAAATTAAACCTTAAATAATAAAGTAAAAGCGGACGTTAATCCGCTTTTTTTTATGAATTTAAAAAAATATTAACAATAATTTAAAGTCTTCAAAATTTAAACATTTTTACTTAATTTTTTTCACCAAAAACTTGCTTGTGTTAAAAAAAAGTATATCTTTGAGTATTATTAATTATTTTTTATTATTACACTATGCGAACAGGCAAAGTAAAATTTTTTAATGAATCTAAAGGTTATGGATTCATTACTGACGAAGAAACTGGAAAAGACATTTTCGTACACGCTACTGGAATTAAAGTGGAAACTTTAAATGAAGGTGACAAAGTTTCTTACGAAGAAGAAGACGGAAGAAAAGGTAAAGTAGCTGCTAAAGTAGTAGTTATCGAAGACTAATATAAATATTAATTTTTGGTTACCTAAATGGACTAAGCCGCTCTTCACAGAGCGGCTTTTTTACATTTTCACTTTCTGTAATAATTGTTCTCTAAAATTTCACTATTTATATTTAGTCTAAATATGTTTTGCATTTATATTAAAAAACAACGTCAAATAGATTAAAAAATTACGTTGCTTATCCCGTTTAGGAATGTATATTTGTGAATTATTTCCAGAATTAAGAGAACTAAAATCATGCAAACAAATCAAATTGATTACATTCCAATAGTGATGCAATCACTACTAGCTATCGGTTTTGTGGTTACAACGATCATAATTTCAGGCCTGTTAGGTCCTAAAAGACACTCTCAAAACAAGGATAAAAACTTCGAATGCGGTATTGAATCCGTAGGAAACGCCCGTATTCCTTTCTCCGTAAAATACTTTTTAGTCGCCATATTATTTGTTCTTTTTGATGTTGAAGTAATCTTCATGTATCCGTGGGCTGTAAATTTTAAAGCCATGGGAGTTGAAGGTTTTATGAAAATGGGTATTTTCATGACACTTCTTGTAGTAGGATTCTTCTACGTTATCAAGAAGAAAGGATTGGAATGGGAATAAAGAATTCAGGATTTTAATCTGTTTCAAAAGCTTTTGAAATGCTTAAGATTTAAAATAATAAAACGATGAGTGATACTTCTAAATATAATACGGTAGACGCACCGGAAGGATTTGCCGGTGAAGGTTTTTTTGCTACCAGACTGGACTCCGTTGTCGGATTAGCCAGAGCCAATTCCTTATGGCCTTTACCTTTTGCAACTTCATGTTGTGGTATTGAATTCATGGCCACAATGGCAGCACACTATGATGTGGCACGTTTCGGATCGGAACGTATGAGTTTCTCGCCAAGACAAGCAGACATGCTTTTGGTTATGGGTACTATCGCTAAAAAAATGGCTCCTATCTTACGTCAGGTTTACGAACAAATGTCAGAACCGAAATGGGTTATTGCCGTTGGAGCCTGTGCTTCATCCGGTGGTGTATTCGACACTTACTCCGTACTTCAGGGAATTGACAAAGTGATTCCGGTTGATGTATATGTACCGGGTTGTCCGCCAAGACCGGAACAAATTCTGGACGGTATTATGCGTCTGCAGGAAATTGTTAAAAGTGAATCGGTAAGAAGAAGAAGTTCCGATGAATATAAAGATTTATTAGGTTCTTATAACATCAAGTAAAATGGCTTTAGAAACCTCAGTAATACAGAATAAATTGATTGAAAATTTCGGTTTAAAAGTAACCGATTTCTTTCAACAACACGATATTTTCACATTTGAAGTAGCATCAGACTCTATAGTAGAAGTAATGAAATTTCTTAGAGATGATGCTACTTTACGTTTTAATTTCCTAACGGATCTTTGTGGTATTCATTATCCGGATTACGAAAAAGGACGCCAGTTTGCCGTAGTATATCATATGCACAACTGGATGGACAATGTTCGTATCCGTATCAAATGCTACCTGGATGGTGATAACCCGGAAATCGATACCGTAACCGGTTTATTCCTGAGTTCCAACTGGCAGGAAAGAGAAACCTATGATTTCTACGGGATCATTTTCAAAGGCCATCCGCAATTGAAACGTATCCTGAATATGGACGAAATGACCTCTTTCCCGTTACGTAAAGAATTCCCTATGGAAGACGGCGGAAGAACCGATAAAGATGACAGATTCTTCGGTAGAACAACCCAAAATTGCTAATAGTAACCTGAAAAAAATATTTTACAGCTAAAATGTCAGACCTATTATTACCACCAGAGCACCGGTATGCGAAAGAAATAGAAAAAAGACGTAATGAAGACGGCAGCGAACTTTCCATATTAAACCTGGGACCTACGCACCCGGCTACACACGGAATTTTTCAGAACATCCTTTTAATGGACGGAGAACGTATCCAGGATGGAGAAGGTACCGTGGGTTATATCCACCGTGCTTTCGAAAAAATTGCCGAAAACAGACCTTTTTACCAGATTACGGTTTTAACCGATCGTATGAATTATTGTTCCGCTCCTATTAATAATATGGGATGGTGGATGACACTGGAAAAAGCATTGGGCATTGAAGTACCGAAAAGAGTACAATACTTACGTGTAATTATTATGGAATTAGCCCGTATTGCCGATCACATTATTTGTAGTTCGGTTATGGGTGTGGATACCGGAGCCTTAACAGGTTTCTTATATGTATTCCAGTTCCGTGAAAAAATATATGAAATTTACGAAGAAATCTGTGGGGCGCGTTTAACGACAAACATGGGAAGAATCGGAGGTTTCGAAAGAGAATGGAGCCCGGAAGCTTTTAGAAAGATCGATGCTTTTATGGAAGAGTTCCCTCCTATCTGGACTGAATTTGAAAACCTGTTAACCCGTAACCGTATCTTTATGGATCGTACTATCGGAGTGGGTGCCATTTCAGCCGAAAAAGCTATCAGCTACGGATTTACAGGTCCGAACCTTCGTGCTGCCGGTGTCGATTATGACGTTCGTGCTATGCAACCTTACAGTTCATACGAAGATTTTGAATTTAATATTCCGGTAGGAAAACACGGAGATACTTACGATCGTTTTTGCGTTCGTAATGCCGAAGTTTGGGAAAGTTTAAGTATCATTCGTCAGGCTTTAGCAAAATTACCGGAAGGTCCTTTCCATGCTGATGTTCCGGATTATTACCTTCCTCCGAAAGATGAAGTATACCATAATATGGAAGCACTTATCTACCATTTTAAAATTGTAATGGGAGAAGTTCCGGTTCCGTTAACCGAAGTATATCACCCGGTTGAAGGCGGAAACGGAGAAGTTGGTTTCTATCTGATTACTGACGGAAGTCGAACTCCTTATCGTTTGCATTTCAGAAGACCTTGCTTTATATATTATCAGGCCTATAACGATATGGTTAGAGGACAAATGCTATCGGATGCGATCGCAACGTTGTCGAGTCTTAACGTAATTGCAGGTGAATTAGACGCATAAGGATTATGGAAAATACACAGTATAAACAAGAAATAAATATTACTCCGGAATTGATGACGCGTATTAACGAGTTGATCAGTCATTATCCGGAAGATAAAAGAAAATCGGCTTTATTACCGGTATTGCACGAAGTACAGGATGCACACGACAACTGGCTAAGCTACCCGTTAATGGACAAAGTTGCCGAAATATTGAATATCCAACCGATTGAAGTTTACGAAGTGGTATCGTTTTATACGATGTACAACCAAAAACCAATCGGAAAATATATGTTCGAATTTTGCCGTACTTCCTGTTGTGCCGTTCGCGGAGCTGACGATTTAATGGACTATACCTGCGAAAAACTGGGCATTAAAGAAGGTGAAACTACTCCGGACGGAATGTTTACCGTTGTAGGTGTAGAATGCCTTGGTGCATGCGGTTATGCTCCGATGATGCAAATCGGTGATTTCTATAAAGAACACCTTACCAAAGAAAAGGTAGATACAATCATCACGGAATGCAGAGAAGGAAAAATCAACTTATACGATAAATAATACCATGGGAAGAAAGATATTATTAGACAAGATAAATATTCCAGGTATCAAAACCTACGAAGTATACCGTCAAAACGGTGGTTATGCTTCTGTGGAAAAAGCATTAAAAACATTAACTCCGGATGAAGTTACAGAAGAAGTAAAAACTTCCGGACTTCGTGGTCGTGGGGGAGCTGGTTTCCCTGTTGGATTAAAATGGAGTTTTATCGATAAAAAATCCGGCAAACCAAGACACTTGGTATGTAATGCCGATGAATCGGAACCGGGTACTTTTAAAGACCGTTTCCTGATGGAATACATTCCGCACTTATTAATTGAAGGAATGATTACATCCAGTTATGCATTGGGTGCTAACCTTTCTTATATCTATATCCGCGGCGAATATATGTGGGTATTTAAAATTCTGGAAAGAGCAATCAAGGAAGCTTATGCTGCCGGATGGCTTGGAAAGAATATTTTAGGTACTGATTTCTCTTTAGACCTACATGTTCACTGTGGTGCCGGAGCTTATATCTGTGGTGAGGAAACCGCTTTGATTGAATCATTGGAAGGAAAAAGAGGTAACCCGAGAATCAAACCACCATTCCCGGCGGTTAGCGGTTTATGGGCCAATCCTACCGTAGTAAACAACGTTGAATCTATCGCAACTGTGCCTTGGATTGTTAACAATTCCGGAGCGGAATATGCTACTATCGGAATCGGACGTTCTACAGGAACAAAATTGATTTCTGCTTCCGGACACATTAAAAATCCGGGCGTTTATGAAATTGAATTGGGATTAAGCGTAGAAGAATTTATGAACTCGGATGAATATTTGGGTGGTATGATGAATGACAGACCACTTAAAGCGTTAGTTCCGGGAGGTTCTTCCGTACCGATTTTACCGGCGCATCTGATTTACAAAACAGCAAACGGAGACGATCGTTTAATGTCGTATGAATCCTTAAGTGACGGTGGTTTTGCAACCGGTTCAATGTTAGGATCCGGTGGTTTTATCGTCTATAACGATACAACCTGTATTGTACGTAACACCTGGAATTTCTCCCGTTTTTACCACCACGAAAGTTGCGGACAATGTTCCCCATGTCGTGAAGGTACCGGATGGTTGGAAAAAGTATTACACAGAATCGAACACGGCCACGGTCGTATGGAAGATATCGATTTGCTTTGGGATATTCAGAGTAAAATAGAAGGAAACACTATTTGCCCGTTAGGTGATGCCGCCGCATGGCCGGTAGCTGCTGCAATTCGTCATTTCCGTGATGAATTCGAATACCACGTTCGTTTCCCAGAAAAAATCAAAAACAGAGATCACTTTGTGGAAGAGCCTTTTGAAAAGGTACGTCACTTAATCTCAAAACAAACTGTATAAAGTCAAGAATCTCGTACTATGAAAGTTACTATAGACGGTCAAGAAATAGAAGTAGAACCAGGAACCACCATCTTGCAAGCTGCCAGAATGATCGGAGGAGAATCGGTTCCGCCGGCAATGTGTTATTACTCCAAACTGAAAGGTAGCGGAGGAAAATGTCGTTGCTGTTTAGTAGAAGTATCCAAAGGTAGTGATGCCAACCCAACGCCTATGCCAAAATTAATGGCCTCTTGCGTTACCGGAGTTATGGATGGTATGGAGGTAAAAAGCATCTCCTCTCCAAGAGTTCAGGAAGCCCGTAAATCGGTTACGGAATTCCTATTGATCAATCACCCGTTGGATTGCCCGGTTTGTGATCAGGCCGGTGAATGTGATTTACAAAACTTAAGCTTTAACCACGGAAAATCAGAAACCCGTTTTATCGAAGAAAAAAGAACCTTCGAACCGGAAAATATCGGAGAAAACATTCAGTTACACATGAATCGTTGTATCCTTTGTTACCGTTGTGTAATGACGGCCGATCAATTAACGGACGGACGTGTACACGGTGTTGTAAACAGAGGAGATCATTCTCAGATTTCAACTTGTATTTCCAAAGCAATTGACAATGAATTCTCCGGAAATATGATTGATGTTTGTCCGGTTGGAGCCTTAACTGATAAAACATTCCGTTTTAAATCGAGAGTTTGGTTTAACAAACCGTTCAATGCGCATAGAAACTGCGACAAATGTTGCGGAAAAACAACGGTATGGATGTTCGGAAATGAAATTCAACGTGTTACTGCGCGTAAAGATGAATATCATGAAGTAGAAGAATTTATCTGTAACGACTGTCGTTTTGACCATAAAAATGTTGAAGACTGGGTAATCGAAGGGCCTCGTAAATTCGAGAAGTTCTCTGTAATTAACCAGAACAATTATACTCGTAAACTGGACAATGTAACGATTGAAACCGAAAAACAGATTCTTTTAGGTAGAGATCAGGACAGAAAGAAAATCAGTATGGTGGAAGTTCCGTTAAATAACGCCGAAAATTCAAAATCATAGTGTCATGGAGAGTACAATTATCATAGAAAAAAGTGTCATTATTATAGCGGTTTTCGCTCTTACCATGTTGATGGCCATGTATTCTACTTTGGCTGAACGTAAAATTGCAGCCTGGCTTCAGGATCGTGTAGGTCCAAACCGTGCCGGTAAAGGTGGTATCTTACAACCCCTTGCCGATGGTTTGAAATTATTTTCAAAAGAAGAATTTTTACCGAATACCCCTAATAAATTTTTATTCGTAATCGGACCTGCCATTTCGATGAGTATGGCTTTAATTACGAGTGCTGTTATTCCTTGGGGTGATAAATTACATTTATTCGGTCGCGATATCATTCTTCAGGCAACGGATATTGATGTAGCGATGCTATTCATTTTCGGTGTATTATCGGTAAGTGTATACGGAATTATGATCGGTGGATGGGCTTCAAACAACAAGTTTTCCCTGATGAGTGCGATGCGTGCCGGTTCTCAGATGATCTCTTATGAGGTAGCAATGGGATTGGCCATTATTGCATTGGTGATGATGTCCGGAACGTTAAGCTTACGCGAAATTGCAGCACAACAATCCGGTATGAACTGGAATATTTTTTACCAGCCCGTTGGATTCCTGATCTTTTTAGTGTGTTCGTTTGCCGAAACCAACAGAACGCCTTTTGACCTTGCCGAATGTGAGGCGGAGTTAATCGGTGGTTACCATACGGAATATTCCTCCATGAAAATGGGATTCTATTTATTCGCAGAATACGCGAGTATGTTTATTTCCTCTACTATTCTGGCGGTATTATATTTCGGCGCTTACAACTACCCGGGAATGGACTGGGCTATTGAAAACTGGGGTGTAAACACGGCCAACGTTATCGGAATGATAGTGTTGTTTGCCAAAATCTGTTTCTTCATCTTCTTCTATATGTGGGTAAGATGGACGATTCCGAGATTCCGTTATGACCAGTTGATGAATTTGGGATGGAAGATGTTAATTCCTCTTGCCATTGTAAACATTGTTATAACGGGAGCAGTAATATTACTTTTCCAATAAAATAATACAGAAATGTCATTAGATACAGTTTCATTATCAGGAAGAAAAAAAGAGGTTTCCAACAAAAAGATGACTTTTTGGGAAAGCCTTTACCTGGTTGCGATCGCAAAAGGTTTATGGATTACAATCCGTCACTTATTTAAAAGAAAAGTGACTATTAAATATCCGGAGCAAAAACGGGAATTCAGTCCGGTATATCGTGGTCAACATATGTTGATGCGCGATGATGAAGGACGTGAGCGTTGTACTGCCTGCGGACTTTGTGCGCTTTCCTGCCCGGCAGAAGCAATTACCATGAAAGCCGAAGAGCGTAAACCGGAAGAAAAACATTTATACCGCGAGGAAAAATATGCATCGATCTATGAGATCAATATGTTGCGTTGTATTTTCTGCGGACTGTGTGAAGAAGCTTGTCCGAAACAAGCTATTTACCTGACTAAATCAAAAGTTATCGTAAAATCGAATAGTAACCGTGAAGATTTTATCTACGGAAAAGACAAATTGGTAATGCCGTTAGAAATGGCGATCCAAAATACTAACCAGAATAAGGCAAGTTAATTATGATTGAAGTTATTTTTTACATACTATCGACCATTACACTGGGAACCGCACTGCTTACCATTTTTAGCAGAAACCCGATCCACAGTGCTATCTACCTTGTTGTCTGCTTCTTTTCTATTGCAGGACATTATCTTTTATTAAACGCTCAGTTTTTGGCTATTGTACACATTATCGTGTATTCCGGTGCTATTATGATTCTGATGTTGTTTACCATCATGTTAATGAACCTGAACAAAGAACACGAAAAACACAAACCAAAACTGATTATCGTTGCTGCAACTATTGCTTTCTGTTTAGTAGCTTTAGTATTATTAGCTGCTTTATTGAAAACCAAACCGGTTGTGGAAAGTTATTACAATTCAGGTACCGACTTCCAGTCGATTAAAGTTTTAGGACAGGTATTATTAAACGAATACATGGTACCATTCGAATTTGCTTCGGTATTATTACTGGTTGCCATGATCGGAGCGGTATTAATCTCTAAAAAAGAAAAAGAAAAAGCCTAAATTGATATGGAACATATTTTAAAAGAAATAGGTGTAGAAACCTACTTATATTTATCGGCACTATTATTCAGTATAGGTGTTTTCGGAATCCTTTTGCGTAGAAATGCAATCATCATGTTTATGTCTATTGAAATCATGTTGAATGCAGTTAACCTTTTATTGGTTGCTTTTTCTACATTCCATCAGGATGCCTCCGGACAGGTTTTCGTATTTTTCTCGATGGCTGTGGCTGCTGCCGAAGTAGCGGTTGGTTTAGCGATTCTGGTTTCGATTTTCCGTAACCTCGGATCGATTGATATTGATAATTTAAAGAATTTAAAAGGATAATCCCTAATGGAGACAAGTTTAGTTTTACTCTTATTATTGGCCCCTTTTGTCGGGTTTTTATCTAATATATTTTTCGGGAAGCAACTCGGTAAAGCCGGTTCCGGTATTTTAGGAACTTTGGCGGTAATTGTTTCCTTCTTTGTTACTTCTTATTTCTTTATGCAGGTAAGCGGAAGCAAACAACCTATTAACGTACATTTATTCGATTGGATTTCTTTAGGGAAGTTCAGTATTAACTTCGATATTTTATTAGATCAGTTGTCTTTGCTATGGCTGATGTTTGTTACCGGTATCGGATCGTTAATCCATATCTATTCGATCAGCTATATGCATGATGATGAAAATATGCATAAGTTTTTTGCTTATCTGAACCTGTTCATATTCTTTATGATCACTTTGGTAGTCGGAAGCAACTTATTGATCATGTTTATCGGTTGGGAAGGTGTTGGATTATGTTCTTATCTGTTAATCGGATTCTGGTATAAAAACCAGGAGTATAACGATGCGGCTAAAAAAGCCTTTATCATGAACCGTATCGGAGATTTAGGTTTCCTGATCGGAATCTTTATCATCGGATATTTATTTAATTCATTAGATTTCAACGTAATCAAACAAGCGGTTTTAACGGGTTCTAATCCGGAATTAGCAGGATGGTTAAGCATTGCTACGCTGTGTTTATTTATCGGAGCTGCCGGTAAGAGTGCACAAATTCCATTGTATACCTGGTTACCGGATGCGATGGCAGGTCCGACTCCCGTTTCGGCTTTGATCCATGCGGCTACGATGGTTACTGCGGGTATCTTTATGATCACGCGTTTGAATTTCTTATTCGATTTAACACCGGATGTTCAGAGTATCATTGCCGTTGTTGGTGCAATCACTTCTTTAGTGGCTGCTTCTATCGGATTGGTACAAAACGATATCAAAAAAGTATTGGCCTACTCTACTGTTTCCCAATTGGGATTAATGTTCCTGGCTTTAGGTTTGGGAGCGTATGAAGTAGCGGTATTCCACGTAATTACTCACGCTTTCTTTAAAGCCTGTTTATTCCTTGGTTCCGGTTCGGTTATCCACGCTTTACACGGCGAACAGGATATGCGAAGAATGGGTGGATTAAAAGGCGCGATGAAAGTAACGTTCCTTACGTTTTTATTGGCTACACTTGCTATTTCGGGTATTCCTCCTTTTGCCGGTTTCTTCTCAAAAGATGAAATCCTGATGGTGGCTTTCCACGAAAACAAAGTATTATGGGTAATTGCTGCTGTAGCTTCTATTATGACAGCTTTCTATATGTTCCGTTTATTGTACCTGACGTTCTTTAAAGAATTCCGCGGTACAGAAGAACAAAAACATCATTTACACGAAAGCCCGATGTTAATTACTTTCCCGTTAATGATTTTAGGTGTATTGTCTGTAGTTGGAGGAGCAATCAGTCTTCCGGGTAACAGTTGGTTAAATCATTATCTGGAACCGATCTTCGCACATAAACCACATGAAGCGCATCATTTAGGAACTACAGAATATATGTTAATGGCATTTGCTGTTGTAGGTGCTTTAATCGGAATCGGAATTGCTTATGCGAAATACATCAAAAAAGCAGAAGTTCCGGCAGAAGACGATCAGATTACCGGATTTGCAAAAGTCTTATATAACAAATATTATGTAGACGAAACGTATATGGCTGTAATAGTAAAACCAATCTATTCATTAGCACGTTTCTTCAGAGATTATATCGAAACCGGATTATCGCAATTGATCTTCGGATTCGGTTCTGTAGCAGACGGATTGGCTTTACAAGGTAAAAAATTACAAAACGGAAATATCGGTTTCTATTTATTCGCCTTTGTATTCGGACTTTGTTCGGTAGTGTTTTATTTATTCTTTTTACGATAATCTATTAAAAATGGACGTAACAATAGTACTCTTAATTTTATTACTCGGAGCGGTTGTCACTTATTTCTCAGGAAATAAAGCGGCATCTAAAGTAGCTTTGCTTTTTAGTGCAGTTGCTTTTGGAGCTTCACTTATGATTTTAAACCAGTATAGTCAGGGGATTGACTGCGGTTTCTCAGCAGTCTGGATGACAAATCCCAATATTCTTTTTTCGCTAAAAGCAGACGGACTGGCCTTATCTATGGTCATTCTGACAACGGTATTAACACCTTTAATTATTCTGTCTTCTTTAGGAAACAATTTTAACAATGCAAAGAACTTCTACGCGTTGGTTATGTTTATGGCTTTTGCCATGACCGGTACTTTCCTGGCGTCTGACGGTTTCTTATATTACATTTTCTGGGAACTTTCGTTAATCCCGATTTATTTTATCGCTTTACTTTGGGGTAACGGCGATGCTGCCGAAAGAAAGAAAGCCGTAATCAAATTCTTTATTTATACGTTTGCCGGTTCTTTATTTATGCTAGTAGGTTTTATCTACTTATATCAAAAAGCCGGAAGTTTCCAATTGGATAAACTATATACTTTGGAATTAACTGCAAACGAAGAATTATGGATTTTCCTGGCGTTCTTTTTGGCCTATGCTATTAAAATTCCAATCATCCCGTTCCATACCTGGCAGGCGAATGTATACCAAAAAGCACCGACAGTCGGCACAATGCTTTTATCCGGTATCATGCTTAAAATGGGATTATATTCCGTTATCCGTTGGCAGTTGCCAATTGCACCGAATGCCGCACATGAATTAAAATATATAATTCTTGCATTAAGTATTGCCGGTGTTATCTACGGTTCATTCGTAGCTTTAAAACAAAAAGATTTAAAGAAATTATTAGCCTATTCGTCTTTAGCCCACGTTGGTTTAATCGCTGCCGGGTGTTATACATTAACATTAGACGGTTTAAGAGGCGCTGTATTGCAAATGATTGCTCACGGTTTTGTAATCGTAGGTTTATTCTTTGCCGCTGAAATTATTTACAGACGTTTCGAAACCCGTGATATTTCTGAAATGGGTGGTATTCGTACACAATCACCGAAGTTCACTTCCATGTTTATGATTTTGGTATTGGCTTCCGTAGCTTTACCGGGTACCTTTAACTTTGTAGGTGAGTTTACCGTATTATACAGTTTATTTCAGGTTAACCTTGCATTTGCCATCGTAGGAGGAACAACTATCATTCTGGGAGCATTCTATATGCTACGCATGTTCCAACACGCTATGTTAGGTGAAACCAATGCAAAACCATTTGCAGACGTAAGCTTTAATGAAGGAATTGTTTTTGTGCTAATCATCGGATTCCTATTGTTTTTCGGATTATATCCAAAACCGATCATCGAATTGATTACGCCAAGTTTACAAGATATATTAGTACATATTAAATAAATTTAGTCCAGCATAATGAGTACAATAATAGCAATTGCAGTATTAGGTGTCGTTTGCCTTTTAGCTGAAATTTTTAACTTACGAAAAGCCATTATTCCAATAGCCGTTGTCGGTTTGTTGGTAGCATTAGGCATGACCGTGACTGAATTTAACGTAACCGAAAGTTACTATAACAATATGATTGTGACCAATCGTTTTACAGTAGCTTTTTCCAGTTTATTTATACTGTTAACCCTTTTCCTGGTTACTTTAAGTCATAATTTTTACAAGAACCGTCCGTCAAAACTTTCTGATTTTATCGCCATCAAAATATTCCTTTTATTAGGAGCGATTTCAATGGTATCCTTCGGAAACCTGGCGATGTTTTTCTTAGGATTGGAAATCTTATCTATTTCATTGTATATCCTTGCCGGAAGTAAACCGTTAAGTCTGAAAAGTAATGAAGCAGGTATGAAATATTTCCTTATGGGATCTTTTGCGTCGGGTGTAATTCTTTTCGGTATTGCTTTAATCTACGGAGCTGTAGCTTCTTTCGATATGAACATGATCTACGAAGCTTCGAATTCAGCTGCTACCGGTGACTGGTTTTATATCGGTGTTTGTATGATCACTGTGGGAATGTTATTTAAAATTGCAGCCGTTCCGTTCCATTTCTGGGCGCCGGATGTATATGAAGGTGCTCCTGCTCTAACAACGGCAACGATGAGTACACTAGCAAAAGTCGTTGCTATGGCAACTTTCTTTAAGCTAAATCTTGCAATGAACGGTAATATGAATTTTGCCTACGAAACGGTTATTGTAATCATTTCGATCCTTTCTATGACTGTTGGTAATATTATGGCATTACGCCAAAACAATATTAAAAGAATGTTGGCCTTTTCGGGTATTTCACATGCCGGATTTATGTTAATGGCTCTTTTAAACTTATCCAATGCAACCGGAAGTTTGTTTTATTACGCTACCGCTTATACATTAGCCGGTATTGCTGCTTTTGCTGTGATTCTTTACGTATGTAATAATAAAGAAGACGAAAGCATTACATTCTTTAACGGACTAGGGAAAAATAATCCGTTAATGGCTGCGATTTTATCAGCTTCATTATTGTCGATGGCCGGTATTCCGATTTTCTCCGGTTTCTTTGCCAAGTTCTTTATTTTGAACCAGACATTACAAGCGGGTTATCTTATCCTGTTAATTGCCGGTGTGATCAACTCCATCATCAGTGTGTATTACTATTTTAAAGTAATCAGTGCGATGTACACCAAAGAACCAAATGAAGAAAAAAGACCGGTTCCGTTCGAATATTATATCGTAGCGGTATTAGCTATCGGACTAAACATTGCGATTGGTCTGTTCCCTTCTTTCCTAATGGATTTACTATAAGGTTTATTATACATTCATTTATACTAACTAAAAAAGTCATCGGGAAACTGATGACTTTTTTGTTATTATACTCTTTTAGGATTAATTGTTATTTTCAACACCCTTAAAAAAGGACAATTATTCCATAAAAAAGACTATTCTGTTAATCAAAATTTATCTTGCAGAAAATACTATATTTTGTTAGGCAAAAGTTATAACTACCAATGAACTATACCAAATATGATGCAAATAAAAGTACTGATTCAAAATTATTTCGTTTTACAAGTAGCGGAACAATAGGTGATGTTTCAAAAATGGTTCATTATACCGTTACTGATAAAACAGATTTATATAATTTAGCATTTGGAGATCTTAAATATGACAAAGAAAATGAGCAATATTTCATTGATGATGAAATTGTAACAGGAAATGGAGATATTCGGGAAGTATTAGCTACAGTAGCTCATACAGCCTATGATTTTACACAGACATATCCTAATGCCACCATTTTTTTTAGAGGTAGTGACAAAAGAAGGACAAATCTATACAAAAGAGCTATTCATTTAAATTTGAATGAATTATCAAAAACTTTTAATATCTTTGGAGCAAGAATGAATAAAAATGGGGACATACTCGACCACCCATTTGACTACAAAGAAGATTTTGATGGATTTCTAATTAAAAGGAAGTAATTATGAAAAACAACGATATTAAAAAAGATATTACCTCAAAAAAAGATGCAAAAATTACGCTTAACACTGAGTTAGATAAGTTTAAAGACATCAAATTTAAATCAGGTAAACCCGAAGAAATAAAGAAATTAAGATTTAAACTTAGTTTTTAATATAAAAACCTCCTTGATTCGGAGGTTTTATTTTTCCTCTTTTTACATAACATACATATCTCTTGATTTATAATAGCATAAAAATAACATGCTATTTATCGACTGGAAGTAATCATATGTAAGATTAATTCAGAAACTTTCGATAGCTACTTTCACTCAAAAATTTATTAGCCGAATACAAACCCGGTCTTCCTCGTTTAAAAATAAACAGTAACATTTTAACGCCCCATTTTGTCTCCCTATTGACCAAAACCGTAATTTTACATCATGTATGCATTGGTCGATTGTAATAACTTTTATGCTTCCTGCGAACGGGTATTTCAACCCCAATACGTGGGTCAACCTGTTGTGATTTTATCGAACAACGACGGCTGTATTATTTCGCGCAGCGAAGAAGCGAAAGCCCTCGGAATTCCAATGGGTGCTCCGGAATTTCAGGTGCGTGATCAGTTAAAACAACTCGGAATTAAAGTCTTTTCGTCCAATTATGCTCTTTATGGTGACTTGAGCGGACGCGTGATGAACATTCTCCGCCAATTTACACCTCACGTCGAAGAATACAGTATCGATGAAGCCTTCCTGAGTTTTGACGGCATGATGATACCTGACTATCACGATTATGGTATCCAAATAAGAAAAAGGATCCAAAAATGGCTAAGTATCCCAATATGTGTGAGTATGGCGCCAACAAAAGCATTGTCAAAAGTAGCCAACAAAATCGCTAAAAAATTTCAGGAACGTACCGGCGGTGTTTATGTTATTGATAGTGATGAAAAACGAATTAAAGCCTTAAAGTGGACTAAAATTGAAGATGTTTGGGGTATTGGCTATCGGTTGATCAAAAAAGTAAAAGCCCGTAATATTTTTACCGCTTACGATTTTACCTTACCGGAACACGAAGGTTGGATCCGAAAGGAAATGGGCGTTATCGGTTTGCGTTTACGCAGTGAATTACTCGGCAATCCGGTATTGGAACTCGAAACGCAACACGATTCGAAAAAGAGTATCGCTATTACCCGTAGTTTTGAAAAAAAATTATCTGACTATCGGGAAATCCGGGAACGAATTGCAACTTTTGCTTCTGTTTGCGCTGAAAAACTCCGCAAACAAAAATCCTGTTGCTATAGTGTGGTCGTACTATTGGTAAAAGACAAACACCGGTCAAACACCAAACGTCATTATTACAGTCAGATGGAGACTTTACCTTTTGCCAGCAATTCGAATATCACAATCAGTAATCTGGCGATCGAAATCCTTGAAAAACTGTACGAACCAAATGAAGTCTATCTGAAAGCCGGTGTTATTGTAACGCAGTTACTCCCTCAGGATCAGAAACAATTGCATTTATTTGATGAAGAAAACCCGAAACATCAAAAACTGATGGAAGTAATGGACCTGTATCACCAAAAAACCGGTGATCGTAAAATCCGATTGGGTAATCAGGATTTACAGCGAACCTGGAAGATGAAACAAAATCATCTTTCTCCGAATTATACAACAGACATTAAGGACATACTGGAAATACAATGCCACTAGACAAAAATCCCCTGCATTTTTTTATTCCCGAAAGTGAAGCTTCGATGGAGTTACCCTTTATTGCCGATGGTATTAAAGCCGGGTTCCCGTCGCCTGCCGCCGATTTTGACGGAACTAAAATCAGCCTGGATAAAGTTGTCGTTAAAAATCAGGAAGCCACTTTTTATGCCCGGGCTAAAGGCAATTCGATGAGCGGTGCCGGTATTGATGATGGTGATATTCTGGTGATCGATCGTAGTCTGGAACCTAAAAACAATAAAATTGCCGTTTGTTATATCGATGGGGAATTTACCGTAAAACGGATTAAAATTGAAAAAGATTGCATTTACCTCATCCCTGAAAATACCGATTATACTCCGATAAAAGTAACGGAAGATAATGAATTGATCATCTGGGGAATTGTAACGTATGTATTGAAAAGTGTTTAGTTTTTACACAACTCATCCAAATACATATTCAGGTTTAACTGAAAAAGCGTTCCTTCAACCAGATCTTTAATCTGGTAAACTTCTTTTCGGGTCACAGCAAGATCCAGCGCCTCAAAAGGCGTCTTCAATAAAAACTTATGACAACGGTTACGCATTTCACATTCCGAGCAACATGCACTCTCACAAGATAAATCGATAAGTTCTGAAAACTCCTGCATTTCCTCTTTTGTCAGATAAAATCCTGTTTCCTTAAATACCAATTGTATTTTATGGCGTAATGTTCTCTGGTCTTTAATCCAGAAAAAAGCTACTCCGAAATCGTTATGATAAAGTTGTTCTATCTGTTGCATCACCTTTAATTTTAAACAAATATAAAAATTATTTATATTCATTCTAAATAAAAATTAATTTATTTTAAATCAGGATAGCCAACCCTTATATCCGGACCTATAAATATAAGGGCTATCCAAAAAACCATTTTTATTAAGGCTATCCGTAATTAGTTTCTAAAAGCTTCGGCCAATATCTCAAAAGAACGCAACTTTGCCTGTTGGTCGAAGATTTGTGAAATGGCCATAATCTCATTTACTTTAGTAGCCTGTATAAACTCGCTAAAGTGTTTTTGTAATGTTTCTTTGTTTCCGACAAAAGTAAAAGCTGTCATCTGCATTACTGCTTCCATTACATCAGCAGTCCACACCTCATCCATATCATCAACCGGTGGCATTAACGGACGACGGGTATTGGTTATAATCCCGGTAAAAGCCTGGTAAAGCGATGTTGAAAGATAATTAGCTTCATCATCATTATCCGCAGCAATGACATTTACACATGCCAGTATATATGGTTCTGATAAATAATCGGAAGGAACAAAATAATGACGGTATAATTCGATAGCCCGGTAAAACTGAGCCGGGGCAAAATGGGCTGCAAAAGCGTAAGGCAATCCTAATTTTCCAGCTAAAACGGCACTTTCCATACTCGATCCTAAAATCCAAATCGGGATATCAATTCCTTCGCCCGGAAAGGCTCTTACTTTTGCCGCGCTGTTTTCAGCACTTAAATACTGTTGCAATTCCTGAATATGCGCTTCAAAATCATAATTCAGATCATAATTGTTTTTCCGTAAAGCCATCGCCGTTGCTCCATCTGTTCCGGGTGCACGTCCCAATCCCAGATCAATACGATCCGGATATAAAGTACTTAAGGTCCCGAATTGTTCTGCTACAGCAAGCGGAGAATGATTCGGTAACATAATCCCACCGGAACCTACTCGTATGGTTTGAGTATGTTCGGCAATATTACCAATCAGTACAGAAGTAGCCGAACTGGCTACATGTTGCATATTATGATGTTCGGAGAGCCAAAAGCGGGAGTAACCCAGCGCTTCCGCTTTTTGTGCCAATTCCCGGCATTTTCGAAAAGTATCTGAATAAGTGTCTCCCTGGGAAACTACTGCTAAATCAAGTATAGAATATTGAACTCCGTGTAACGGATTATCGGGTGAAATCATTTCTCTTTATTTATAATAAATAAATTTAGAGAAATACTTTTTTAGGAAAACCCAATAAACTGTTAATTAAGATTCTTTAATATCACGTAATCGTAGTTGCTTACTCACCGTTCCGTTCCATTCGTTTTCATCGATCGAGAAAACAGCGTCAAAATGTTTTCGGTTTTGGGTCATACTGATTTTATTCGCCAGTCCGAAACCAATTGCCGCAAATCCTTTATCATTCGAATGTTGCTTTACAAATAAACGCAGGTGTTCTTCATCCTGTCCGATTTTTTTACCGTATCCGGTATCCGTTAGCTTTTGCGCAAGGAAAACCGGCGTCATATTTCCCGGTCCGAAAGGTTCCATTTGATTAAGAATACGGACTAATTTATCATCTATAGCATCAAAATCAATTACGGCATCGATACTAATTTCGGGTACCATCAAATCAGGAGTAATGGTCTCGGATACGACTTTTTCAAATTGTTTTTTAAAATTTTCGTAGTCACTTTCTTTTAACGTTAATCCGGCAGCATACATATGACCTCCGAATTGTTCCAAATAGTCTGAACAGGCTTCCAAAGCATTATACACATCAAAATCTTTAACCGATCGTGCCGATGCTGCCAACTTATCCCCACTTTTAGTAAAAACCAGTGTGGGACGATAGTAAACTTCCGTTAAACGGGATGCAACGATTCCGATAACCCCTTTATGCCAGTCTTCCTGATATACAACAGTTGTATAACGTTCCTGTTCGCCGCTTCCTTCAATCTGTTTTAAGGCTTCTTTGGTAATTTGTTTGTCCAGATCTTTCCGATCAGCATTAAACATCTCAATCTGACTTGCAAATTCACTTGCTTGCAGCAGATCAAATTCCGTTAGCAATGCTACAGCATGATTTCCGTGTTTAATTCGGCCGGCCGCATTAATTCGGGGTGCGATGATAAAAACGACATCAGTAATCGTCAATTCCTTCTTTTTGACATTTTTAATCAATGCTTTAATACCGGGACGCGGATCGGCATTAATCACCTCTAATCCAAACTTCGCTAATACCCGGTTTTCGCCTGTAATCGGGACAATATCCGCCGCAATAGCGGTAGCCACAAGATCCAGATACGGCGTTAAATCTTCAATAGCCAAACCTCTGTTTGCTGCTAACGCCTGTATCAGTTTAAAACCGACTCCGCAACCGCATAATTCGTCATACGGATAAAAACAGTCCGATCGTTTCGGATCGAGTACGGCAACAGCATCCGGCAATTCATCTCCCGGACGATGGTGATCACAAATCACAAAATCGATGTTTTTCTGACGAGCGTAAGCTACTTTATCAATCGATTTAATTCCACAGTCTAATGCAATGATTAACGTAAATCCGTTATCCTCAGCAAAATCAATTCCCTGAAATGAAACCCCATATCCTTCCGCATAACGATCGGGAATATACGTTGCTACATTCGGATAATAACTGCTCAGATACGAACTCATCAAAGCAACAGCAGTCGTTCCGTCGACATCATAATCGCCGTAAACCAAAATATTTTCTTCGTTTGCTATTGCTTTTTCTATTCGTTCTACCGCTTTATCCATGTCTTTCATCAGATACGGATCGTGTAAATCATCCAGCGACGGACGAAAGAAAGCTTTAGCCTGATCAAACGTATCAATCCCACGTTGTATCAATAAGCCGGCAATTAAAGGACTAACATTAAGTTCACTTGCCAGTTGTTTTATTTTTTGGGGATTTGGTTTCAGTTTGATTGTCCAGCGCATGCTTGATTATTTAGTCACACCTGACAGATTTTAAAAACCTGTCAGGTGTGATAGGTATTTATACTGTATGATAGTGTATTTTGATCTCGACTTTGGCAAATTGACGGAACATTTCCATCACGCCACAATATTTTTCTACCGAAAGATTGACTGCTTTTTCGAGTTTTTTCGGTTCAAGATCGGAACCGTAAAAATGATAATCGACCCGAACGGTATGATAGGTTTTCGGATGTTCTTCTGTAAGTTCACCTTCCGTTTCGATTGTAAAATCGGTCACTTCCAGCTTCATTTTTTCGATAAGCGAGGCGACATCCAATCCTGTACATCCGGCTAATGCTGATAACATCAACGCTTTCGGACGCAACCCTTTGCCTTCACCTCCGTTTTCCGGACCGGCATCAATCGTCATTACATCACCACTGGGATTGGTGGATTCAAATTGCATTTTCCCTAACCATTTGGTACGTACCTGATGTGTCATATTTACTCGTTTTTATCTTTTTTATTTTCTTTAGCGATTACCTTCCCTCCCACAATTACTACGATCTCTCCTTTTGGTGGTTTGGCTTCAAAATGTTTTAAAACTTCTTCCGCTGTTCCGCGTACGGTTTCTTCGTGTAGTTTGGATAATTCCCGCGAAACCGAAACCGGTCGGTCGGCACCGAAATACTGAATAAATTCGGCCAGTGTTTTCACCAATTTATGCGGTGAAACATACAAAATCATCGTTCGGGTTTCTTCCGCCAATGCAAGATAACGGGTTTGTCGCCCTTTTTTATCCGGTAGAAAGCCCTCGAATATAAACTTGTCATTCGGCAATCCGCTATTGACCAAAGCCGGTACAAATGCAGTTGCGCCCGGAAGACATTCCACTTCGATTTTGTGTTCTACACAGGCACGTGTTAATAAAAAGCCCGGATCGGAAATAGCCGGAGTTCCCGCATCGGAAATCAACGCTATTGTTTCTCCGGATTGCAACCTACGGATAATCGTTTCAACCGTCTTATGTTCGTTGTGCATATGATGACTCTGCATCGGTGTGGCGATTTCGAAATGTTTGAGCAATTTCCCGCTGTTACGGGTATCTTCCGCCAAAATCAGATCGACTTCCTTTAATATGCGGATCGCCCGGAAAGTCATGTCTTCCAGATTTCCGATCGGGGTTGGTACCAAATATAATTTAGACATAGCGTAAAATTTAAACACCAATCAGCATAAACTAACATTCATGCCGATTGGTGTAATGGATAAGTTATGACTATTATGAAAATCGCTTTTCAACGATCTCCATAAAACGTGTTTCGTATTCTTCTTTTCCTTCCCAGTTATTGTAATCCGGTCTTACCAGATCTTCAATAAAATTTCGGGCATCTTCATAATTGTCGAATGTATTTAACTGCGACAATACCCGGTTTAAATCTTCTCCGCTTCCGCCAAAAAGATTTTTTTCGAAAGCAATGCGGTCGTTCAATCCTAAAGCAATTGTTTTACCGGCCGAATCCGTTTTACGACTATACGCTTCTCTTTCAGCATCAATCGAAACAGAATGTACTTCCGCTTTCGGTTCAAATACCGGCTCAAATGCGATATCAGCCACTTTTTCTACCTCCGCAGGAACATCTTCTACTTTAACAAATTCCGGTTCTTTATAAGAATGTTGCCCTAACAGATCTTCTAATGTGATCTGATGTGATTCTTTTTTCGGTTCTTCTTTTACCGGTTCAAAAACAGGTTCTACTATTTCCGGAAAAGCCACTTTTTCTTCTTCGATCAGCGGTTCTTCATCTTCCAAATCACTTTCATCAATATCAATCTGACCAACAACTACTTTTTCGGCTTCCGGTTCTTTTTCTTCTTCTGCTACTAGTTCTGTTTCCGGTACAATTTCAGCTATAGGCTCTTGTTCCGGTTCCGGGATAACTTCTTCTTCCTCTTCTTCCATTACAGCCTGAACTTCTTCTACTGCTTCCGGTTCCATTGTAGCGGCTTCTGCTTCTTCCGTTTTTTCAACTTCTTCGGCATTTGTTTCTTCTCTTTCAGCCACTATAGGTTCAGCCGGTGTCGCTTCAGCAATTGTAGTTGTTGTATCCGGTTCCTTATTTTCTAACACTTCGTCCAGTTTCCCTTCCAGTTCCTCTACTCCGATCGTTGGCTTCGCTTCTTCAAAATTTTCTTCGTAGAAACGCAATACAGATAAGATTTCATATAATTTTTGCGTTTCCTGATGTAACTGAATTACTTCCGATTTATTTTTTAATTTTAAAATGCGATGCGCGATACTGATTAACTCAGCCTCTAGCTTTTTCTTCATAACTTTTGCTTTTATATAGGGTAAAACGATGGTTATTTTAATAAATTTGTTTCCATTACAAAAGTAACAGAAAAAAACGCTGTTTTCAGCTTGAAAAGTACAAAATGTTTCTCGAAAATACGGTAAATCACAAAGAACAATTTGGGTGGATTGAAGTCATCTGCGGCTCCATGTTTTCCGGTAAGACGGAAGAACTAATTCGTCGTTTAAAAAGGGCTCAGTTTGCCAAACAGCGTGTTGAAATTTTCAAACCGGCCATCGATACCCGTTATCATGACGAAATGGTCGTATCGCACGATTCCAACGAAATTCGCTCGACTCCTGTTCCCGCTGCAGCCAATATTCGTATACTTGCCGATGGTTGTGATGTAGTTGGCATTGATGAAGCTCAGTTTTTTGACGATGAGATCGTTGCGGTTTGTAATGATCTGGCCAATTCCGGAATCCGTGTTATCGTTGCCGGTCTGGATATGGACTTTAAAGGCAATCCTTTTGGTCCGATGCCGGCTCTGATGGCTACCGCTGAATATGTAACCAAAGTACATGCCGTTTGCACCCGCACCGGAAATCTGGCCAATTACAGTTTCCGAAAAGCTCAAAACGACAATCTCGTTTTATTGGGCGAAACCGAAGAATACGAACCACTGAGTCGTGCCGCTTATTTCTCTGCAATGAAAGAAATGCAGGAAAGAGAAAAAAATTCTAAAAACAGAAAAAACAACGAATAAGTTTTGAGTTTTATCATCAAAAATATTATCCCTGTCATTACTGCCAAATGGTATGGGACTGACGAAACCTGCACTATTGACAACGTTTCTATCGATAGTCGTTCATTACAAAACGGGAGCGGAACTTTGTTTTTTGCTTTGGTAGGTCACAATCACAACGGTCATCATTATATTGAAAGCCTGATCGCTAAAGGCGTAACTAATTTTGTAGTCAACCATATACCGGAGCATCTGGTAGGGAAAGCCAATTTTCTTTTGGTAAACGACACACTGGAAAGTCTCCAGCAATTTGCAGCCTATTATCGTACATTATTTGATATTCCTATAATCGGGATCACCGGCAGTAACGGAAAAACCATTGTAAAAGAATGGCTTAACTTTTTACTGAGTCCGGAATACAACATTATTCGTAGTCCCAAAAGTTATAACTCCCAAGTTGGCGTTCCGTTGTCGGTGATCGGAATTAACGAAAAGCACAACCTCGGGATTTTTGAAGCCGGTATTTCCACTATTGGTGAAATGGAAAAACTGGAACCGATTATCAAGCCGACCATTGGTATTTTAACCAATATAGGAGCCGCTCACGATGAAGGATTTACAGACAGGCAACAAAAAACAACTGAAAAATTAAAGCTTTTCAAAAACACATCCGTTCTGATCTGTCAGAAAAACGAAACGATAGACACACTACTGGATCACAACCAGAAGACATTTACCTGGAGTTTCGATAACGACAAAGCCGATGTTCTTCTTACAAAATCCAACAACTCCATAGGCATTACTTACAATAAACATCATTTTTCGGTTTCAATTCCGTTTCAGGATGCGGCATCTGTAGAAAACAGTATTCATTGCCTGATGGTCTTATTATATTTAAACTATCCGGAAGCGGTTATACAGGAACGTATCGCGAATCTGTATCCGGTTGAAATGCGATTACAGGTAAAAAACGGAATTCATAACTGCACCATTATCGATGACAGTTACAGTTCCGATTACCAATCTTTAAAAATTGCTTTGGATTTTCTAGAGCAACATAAAACGCATCAGAAGAAAACCGTTATTCTTTCGGATATTTTCCAAAGCGGTTTCCCGGTAGAAGAACTTTACAGTAAAGTCGCCCGATTATTAACCAATAATAAAATTGAACGGGTAATAGGTATCGGAGAGACGATAAGTCGTCATCTTCAGGATTTCAAAGGTTTTATTTCCTTTAAAAATACGGCTGATTTTTTAAATCAGTACAATTCATCCGCATTTGAGAATGAAACCATACTGATTAAAGGAGCCCGAAATTTTCATTTTGAGGAGATTGTAACACTACTGGAAGAAAAAACGCACGAAACCGTATTAGAAATCAACCTCAACGCTATTAGTCATAACCTTAACTTTTATAAATCAAAGCTAAAACCGGGCACCAAAGTAATGGTTATGGTAAAAGCTTTCGGATACGGAAGCGGTAGTTTTGAAATTGCGAAACTTTTGGCACATCATAAAGTAGATTATCTGGGCGTTGCTTTTGCTGATGAAGGAATCGCGCTACGTAATGCCGGTATCGATATGCCGATTATTGTGATGAATCCGGAAAACAGTGCTTTTTCGGCTATGGTGGCTTATAATCTGGAACCCGAAATCTATTCTCCTCAGGTATTAAAACGTTTTATTACGCTGGCACAACAAAAAAACCTGTCGAATTATCCGATCCATATCAAACTGGACACCGGCATGCATCGATTGGGTTTTGAGTCCGGCAATTTAAACGAGTTGATTACCACATTGCAACACAATAATTTTGTTTCTGTAAAAAGTATATTTTCTCATCTTTCCGCCAGTGACGGTCCGGAATTCAACGATTTTACATTACAACAGATTCATACTTTCGACAATTGGTCGCAGCAAATAGTAACCGCTTTACAAATCCAACCGATACGACATATATTAAACACGTCCGGTATTTATAATTTTCCGGAATATCAATTTGACATGGTTCGCCTTGGCATCGGATTATACGGTGTCGGAAACGATGAAAATGAGATGAGGCAACTGGAAAATGTAGGCACCTTAAAAACCGTCATTCTTCAGGTCAAAAATGTACCTACCGGCGACAGTGTAGGCTACAGCCGTAAATTTATGGCCACTCATTTAACTCACACAGCTACTATTCCGATCGGATATGCCGATGGCATTCCCCGAAGTTGGGGTAATCAAAAAGGGTATGTTCTGATTCACAATCAAAAAGCGCCTATCATCGGTAATATCTGTATGGACATGTTAATGGTTGACATTACCGGAATTGACTGTAAAGAAGGCGATACTGTCATTATCTTCGGCGAACAGCCACGGGTAACCGAAATCGCCAAAACAATCGGTACAATTCCGTATGAAATCCTGACCGGTATCTCACAAAGGGTGAAACGTATTTTCTATAAAGAATAAAAAATACTACTAAAATTGTTAAATTTTTAATCCGTTTTAGTACTTTAGTGCTACGTAAATTTTTAATTTAAACATTATAAGGTATGGGAATGCTATCAGAATTTAAGGAATTTGCCATGAAAGGCAACGTTGTAGATCTTGCAATCGGGGTTATCATTGGCGGTGCTTTCGGTAAAATTGTCAGCTCATTTATCGATGATGTAATTACACCTTTATTGTTAAAACCGGCATTAGAGGCAGCCAACTTGTCTAAAATCGAAGATCTTACCATTCTCGGCGGTGTCAAGTACGGTATGTTTTTATCGGCGGTTATTAATTTTGTAATTGTGGCATTTGTATTGTTTCTTTTGATTAAAGGAATTAATGCTACGAAGAAAAAAGAAGCTCCGGCTCCGGCGGCTCCGACAGGACCTACTCAAGAAGAATTATTGGCAGAAATTCGTGATTTATTGAAAAAATAATCCGCTACACACATATTCTAACTTAAACCGTTCCTGTGTGAACGGTTTTTTTATTTATTGTTTTTTTAACAGCATTATTATTTACTTTTGTTAGACTAAAAATTAACTAAAAACACATCTATTAAAATGAAAGTAGCCGTTGTAGGTGCCACCGGAATGGTAGGCGAAGTAATGTTACAATTACTGGCAGAAAGAAACTTCCCCCTAACTGAATTAATCCCTGTCGCTTCGGAAAAGTCCGTTGGAAAACAGATCGAATTTAAGGGTAAGTCCTATACTGTAGTAGGATTACAAACAGCGGTTGACCTGAAACCTGAAATTGCTATTTTCTCAGCCGGCGGACAAACTTCTTTGGACTGGGCTCCTAAATTTGCCGAAGCGGGAACAACCGTTATCGACAATTCATCAGCATGGCGAATGGATCCGACCAAAAAACTGGTAGTTCCGGAAATCAATGCTTCAACATTGACCAAGAACGATAAAATTATTGCCAATCCGAACTGTTCTACAATTCAGATGGTGATGGTTTTAGCGCCGTTACACCATAAATACGGTATCAAAAGAGTGGTCGTATCGACGTACCAGTCCATTACCGGGACAGGTGTAAAAGCCGTAAAACAACTGGAAAACGAATATGCCGGTATTCAAGGCGAAATGGCTTACCCTTACCCTATTCATCGAAATGCTATACCTCAATGTGATGTTTTCGAAGAGAATGATTATACTAAAGAAGAGATGAAGTTGGTTCGTGAAACTCAGAAAATCATGAACGATAAAACAATTGCCGTTACTGCAACAGCTATCCGTATTCCGGTAGTTGGCGGTCATAGCGAATCGGTAAATATTGAGTTTTTAAATGATTTCGATGTTACTGACATTCGTACTATTCTTCACAATACTCCGGGCGTAGTGGTTCAGGACAATACCGATACCAAAACTTATCCGATGCCGATTTATGCACACGGTAAAGACGAAGTATTTGTGGGCCGAATCCGTCGTGATGAAAGTCAACCGAATACACTAAACATGTGGATCGTAGCCGACAATCTTCGTAAAGGAGCTGCAACCAACACGATTCAGATTGCGGAATATCTGGTAGCAAACAATCTATTGTAATCCCTATTTTATCACAATAACAGCCGTTTTACTTTAGCAAAACTTAAATTTTGTTAAAATAAAACGGTTTTGTTTTTTTGGTTTTCTATATTTGCAGGAAATGAAAAAGAAACTGGCCTTATTAAATCTTTCTTTAATGTTGGCGGTATTGTTTGCAATACTGTTCCAATCGGTCCATTCTTTTGAACATCTGGCAGACGAATTCACACATGATCATTGCCATCATAAATACGATACCTCCAAAACAGAATTCACACATGCTCATCATGATTTCGATCATTGTTTCGCCTGTGAATTTACTTTTAGCAGCTATCTGCCAACCGAATTCTTTTCATTTTCATTTACCAATTCTTTTAAAACCTTAACGCAAAACACTGTAAAAACGGAGCAACCTATTGTTTTTTCAGGCGCTTTGTTTGCTTTACGGGCTCCTCCTGTATTCTTATAATCATACCGTTAGTTTCTGTTTCATAGCCCGTTGGCTTATGGACTTTCGTATATTATCTGAATCAGGAAAAAATGCAACAAAAATCTTTTCTTGTTCTCTGCTTGCTATTGGCTGGTATTACAGGTTTTTCCCAAAACAAAATTTCCGGGATTATTACCCATGTAAAAAGACAGCCTTTAAACGGAGCACATATTCATATCGCAGACAAAAGTACTGCCACTAATCCCGCAGGAAGATTTGAAATAAAAAATATTCCTTCCGGCAAAACACGCCTTATCGTATCCTATATCGGTTACAGAACAATCGATACGTTACTTACGATAACGGATGATATTTCCGTTTCATTTACGATGAAACCGGATATCAGCGCGCTTAAAGAAGTGGTCATCAGCAAAGCAGCACAACCGCAGAGCACTAAAAACTCCGAAAAGGTCAACCAGAATTATATTCAGGAATCCTATGCCGGTTCGTTTGCCAAGTCATTGGAAAAACTTCCCGGGGTAAATGCAATGGAAATCGGCGCCGGAACATCCAAACCGATCATACGCGGATTAGGTTTTAATCGCATCGCCGTTACTGAAAACGGAATCAAACAGGAAGGACAACAATGGGGAGCCGATCACGGTCTTGAAATAGATGCATTTAATGCCGAAAACGTAGAAATTGTAAAAGGTGTAGGCGCTATTGAATATGGCAGTGATGCTATGGGAGGCGTTATCAGCATCAACAATGAAGCCGTCCCGAGTCCCAATAGTTTTTCAGGTCAGGCATTAGCCATCGCTAAATCGGTTAACAATACCATCGGAACTTCCGTAGGCATCCAATATCGAAAGGATCATTTCTTTTATAAACTAAAAGGAACCGTTCTGGATTTCGGAGATTATAAAGTACCTACCGACGAAATTCTTTACCTGAATACGCATATTCCGGTTTACAATCAAACCCTAAAAAACACAGCCGGTCGGGAGACTGATTTTTTCGGACAAGTGGGCTATATCGATAAAAAATTCAAATCCACTTTAAGTATCAGTAATGTCTATTTTAAATCGGGATTCTTTCCCGGTGCACATGGAATTCCTTCAATTGCAGCGGTTCAGGATGATGGTGATGACCGTAATATCGGCCTACCTTATCAACGCGTCAATCATTTCAAAATCATTAATAATAATCAGTGGAGTTTTCAAAATTCACAGCTAAATGCTTCTGTCAGTTTTCAGAATAATCATCGTCAGGAATGGAGTAAATTTCACACCCATTATAGCAATCAGCAACCACCGGAAGTGAATCCGGATCTCGAACTTGATTTTAATTTAAGTACGCTTGATGCGCAACTAAAGTACAAATACAACTGGTCGGTGGCCCATCAAACCACCGTAGGCATACAAAACCAGTATCAAAGTAATACAATAGACGGATATAGCTTTCTATTGCCGAAATTCACCCGAAATGCTATCGGAGCTTATGCCATTCATGATTATACCGTTTCCCAAAAATTAAAATTAAATGCCGGAATCCGTTTTGACCGGGCTCAGATCGCGATTGATAAGTTTTTTGATCAAACATTATACGATTACCTGACCGGAAACGGACAAAGTCCTGCTGTAGCCAATTTTTATGCCGAAAGAAGTCGGGATATCGACAAAAATTTCTCCAGTTTTAATGCCTCCGTCGGTATGGGATATAAAATGAATGACAGCTGGAATTTAACCGCTACGATCGGGAGTAATTTCCGCTTTCCTACGGCTATAGAGCTAAGCGCTAACGGAATTCACCACGGTGCTTTTCGCCATGAAATGGGAGACGCTACATTAGATCCGGAAAAAGGGATCTCATTTGACACGAAATTGAGTTATACCAAAAATAATTTCAAGGCTGCTTTTAGTCCGTATGCTTATTATTTCAGTAATTACATTTTTCTAAAACCGTCCGGGCAATTTTCTATTCTTCCTCATGGCGGTCAGATTTATCAATACTCGCAATCGGAAGCGCTTTTATCCGGTTTTGAAGTCAGTCTGGAAAAACGTTTTCTGGATCGCATTACCGCCGAAGTGGTTTTGGAATATTTGTACAATAGACAAGTTACATCCGATTCGTCGAAAGATTATCCGTTACCATTTACACCTCCTGCTAATGGCTACTGGGAAATCGGTTATAATTTTAAATCCTCTAAAATATTCACCAATGCCGTTGTTTCCGTTAACGGAAGAACCGCACTGGAACAAGATCGTATTGCTCAAAACGAACTGATAACACCCGGGTATTCCATTTTTGGCGGAGCTGTAAAAAGCGACATTAAACTAGGTTCATTTCTGGCTAATGTTCAGTTATCGGTAAATAATGCCTTCAATACAAAATATTTCAACCATAACAGTTATTACAGGGCGTTGGAAATTCCCGAAATGGGACGTAACATTCAGTTATTAATCCGAATTCCTTTTGGAAAAGCATCACATGAATAAATACAAGCAACATATTGTTATACTGCTGTGTCTTATTTTTGCTTTTCCGCAAATTAATAATGCCGTACACTATTTTTGGCTGGAACATACTTTTAGTTATTCCGCCGAAAAAAGAGTTGTTGTTAGCGAACAGCACAACAGCCATAATTGTGAACTGCATATTTTTAAAGTTCCGGCCATTACGGCGATTACTTTTTTAAGTTTTACACCTTTTATACCGGTACTTCCAACTGAAAAGCCATTTAGACATTTTAAAAAATACGGTTCTAAAACTATACATTCCCGTTTTTTAAGAGGTCCTCCGACCGTTTGATTTTTATTCGATTAACAACACAACACGAAACAATAAAATATAAATCAAACACTATTAAAATAATATCATGAAAAATATCAAATATCTATATGCATTTGCCACTATTGCCGCTTTAAGTTTTACTTCTTGTAGTAAAGATGACGATAATAAAGACACGGAAAAACCTGTAATTACTATTACCGAGCCTGTAGTTGATGAAGGTTTTGCACCCGGATCAGAAATTCATCTTGAAGGTGTTTTAACTGACAATGTGGAGTTAGCTTCCTATAAAGTAGAAGTGCACAGTGCAGAAGACGGCCATACACATGGAAAATCAGCCAATGCAGAAGCCGCTAATTATTTCCATTATGAGCAAACCTTCCCGATCGAAGCCGGACAACGTATTAAGGAATTCCACCATCATATCGAAATCCCTGCTTTGGCGGCAAACGGAGAAGCTTTTACCGACGGACACTACCACTTAGGTGTATTTTGTTTGGATAAAGCCGGAAATCAACAACAGGTTTTTATTGAAATTTATATCGGCGCCGGTGGTGACAATCACGGACATGATCATAAAACAGTAAACTAAAGTCATTTTTAAGAACAATGCCCTCTAACAATAGTGAATTGTTAGAGGGCATTTCTATTTTAAGTTTCGAAATAATTATGTTAAAGGAATAGGTTCTTCTGCATATATTTCTACATCTGTATTATCATCTATTATTATTTCCCAGGATTGGAATCGTTTATCGTCAGGAATCCCGTCCATTAATTTTACTGCCGGTGTATTTCCTCCTGTGAAATACGGTATATTAGCTGCCGTCCACATTGATCCCGTAATTAATATCGGTACTTTATACAACAGCCGTTTTCTTGTAGTCTTTTCGATTATTAAAATTTTTCTTTTTGTTTTGGGAGGAACTCTTGTAGTATAGGTAGTCCGTACTTCTTTTTCATTTGTTTTTTCCTCTCCTCCTTCAACCGTAGTTGACAATGAGACTTCAGCGCCTCCTTCTCCAACAAAGGGAAGTTTGACTTTAAACGATGTTGTTACTCCGGCTGTAACAGCAACATTCCATCTTGTCTTTTTTTCTGTTTTATATGCAAATTCTTTTACCAATTCTTCTTCTGTATTACCTCTATTATACACCCAGGTTTCCGAAGCTCTATAATTTTGAATATCACCATCATCAGATGGCAATGTCTCAAGTACTGATGTCCCAAGTTCTAAATAAGCAGTACCACTATGCTTTTTTGCTAAATCCAAATGTCTGGCTTTTGAAGTGTGATAATCATTTATAACAATCGCATCCGGCTTTCGGGTAAACGGATTTAAAGTAGCGCTGTTATAATTCTTAAATAAATCTATCAGCTTTTGTTCCGTAAATCCTAACCCTTGGAGATGCCCCTCTGTTAATTTTTCCCTCTTTTCTGAAGTTGCTCCTTTATTACTTTCAGTATAATTTTCAAAAGCTAAGAAATCCGGAGTAGACTTATAGACGAGCTCTCCTTTAATTTTCTTATAAAAAGCTTCATCAACATCCCTTTTTTCCATTTCAAGAGCAGCTGTTTTTACTTCATCGTTACTATCATAACTACAAGAAACAAAAAACAATACTGCCGCAAAGAGTGTAAATTTTAATTTCATTTTTTTTATTTTATATGTTAAATGAACTTTAATCCACACTAAGTTAAATCACAAATTGTTATACAAAAACAATCTTACCAGTCAAAAAAGACAATAAAAAAGACAATAAAACCCGGTCGCCTTCTCAAAACTCTCCTCTTATTCATTTTTATTTCAACACTTTAACGACTAATCAACCTTTCTATATTTTAACGAAACTATAACAATTGATTTCCTATTTTTGTTAAAAACCAAAAACCAAATGAAAAAAACAATAACAACCATGGCTGTGGTTTGTAGTCTATCCATGAATGCACAAACATCCAAGAGCGCGGGTAAATTAAAATACCCGGAATCCCGTAAAACGGAAACAACCGATACCTATTTCGGTTCAACAGTAAAAGACCCTTATCGATGGTTAGAAGACGACCGTTCAGCAGAAACTGCGGCCTGGGTAAAAGCGGAAAACAAAGTTACCTACGATTATTTGGCCCAGATTCCTTTTCGGGATGCACTAAAAGCCCGACTGGAAAAACTGTGGAATTACGAGAAGATCAGCGCGCCTTTTAAAGAAGGTAACTATACCTACTACACAAAAAATAACGGTTTACAAAACCAATCGGTTATTTACCGTAAAGATGCTTCCGGAAAAGAAGAGGTTTTTCTGGATCCGAATACATTCTCAAAAGACGGGACGTCCTCTTTAGGCGGACTTGATTTTTCCACTGACGGCTCTAAAGTGGCCTATTCTATTTCTGAAGGCGGTAGCGACTGGAGAAAAGTAATCATCATGGATGCTATCACTAAAAAGATAATTGAAGATACTTTAGTTGACATTAAATTTAGCGGTGTATCCTGGAGAGGAAACGATGGTTTCTATTATTCCAGCTACGACAAACCAACCGGGAGTGAATTATCCGCTAAAACCGATCAGCATAAATTATATTACCACAAATTAGGTACTTCTCAGAAAGATGACAAAGTCGTTTTCGGAATGGACCAGAAAAGAAGATATGTGAGCGGAGGTGTTACAGAAGACGACAAATATTTAGTAATCTCAGCGGCGAATTCTACTTCGGGTAATGAGTTGTATATTAAAGATCTTACGAATCCGAATAGTCCGATTATTACAATCGTAAACAATTTTGATTCCGACAGTTATATCATGGAGAATGAAGGTGGAAAATTGTTTATTATGACCAACCTGAATGCTCCGAACAGACGTATTGTTACAACGGACATCAGTAATCCGAAACCGGAAACCTGGAAAGATTTTATTCCCGAAACAGAAAACGTATTGTCTCCGATTACCGGAGGTGGTTATTTCTTTGCCAATTATATGAAAGATGCGATATCGGTAGTAAAACAATACGACTATAAAGGTAAGCTGGTTCGTGAAGTTCAGTTACCGGGTATAGGAAGTGCTTCCGGTTTTGGCGGAAAAAAAGAAGTAAAGACATTGTACTTCTATTTTACCAACTATACCACACCGGGAACGATTTATTCGTATGATCCGCTAACCGGAAAATCGGATATCTATCAAAAACCTAAAGTTGATTTTAACAGCGCGGATTATACTTCAAAACAGGTTTTTTACACCTCTAAAGACGGTACAAAAATCCCTATGATCATCACGTATAAAAAAGGAACAAAACTGGATGGCAAAAACCCGACTATATTGTACGGTTACGGCGGATTTAATGCAAGCCTTACACCAAGCTTTAGTATTCCTAATGCAGTATGGATGGAGAATGGCGGTATTTATGCAGTTCCTAACTTACGTGGTGGTGGCGAATATGGTAAAAAATGGCATGATGCCGGAACCAAACTTCAAAAACAAAATGTATTTGATGATTTTATTGCCGCGGCAGAATACCTGATCGCCAATAAATATACTTCTAAAGATTTTCTTGCTATCCGCGGAGGATCGAACGGAGGATTATTAGTTGGTGCAACGATGACGCAACGTCCGGATTTGATTAAAGTCGCTTTACCGGCAGTTGGTGTTATGGATATGCTACGTTATCATACGTTTACAGCCGGCGCAGGATGGGCGTATGATTACGGAACGGCCGAAGACAGTAAAGAGATGTTTAACTATCTGAAAGGTTACTCGCCAGTACACAATGTAAAATCAGGCGTTGAATATCCGGCTACTTTGGTTACAACCGGAGATCATGATGATCGTGTTGTTCCGGCACACAGTTTTAAATTTGCTGCTGAGTTACAGGAAAAACAAAGCGGAAATAATCCGGTTCTGATCCGTATCGATATTAATGCCGGGCATGGTGCCGGAAAATCGGTAGCGGCTTCAATCCAGGAGAATGTTGATATTATGGCTTTTACGCTTTTCAACATGGGAATCAAAAAATTACCTACACAGAAAAAGTAATGTTATAAAATTCAAAAAGCGCCCGCAATTGCAGGGCGCTTTTCTTTTATAAAATCAATTAATTAGAAAAAAATGCTTGTTTAAAAACGGTTATCACCGTCTAACAGGTTTCCAAGTCCGCCCAACAAGCTTCCTTCTTCCCTGCTTTTTCCTCCGGCTCTCGGTGCGGAAGCAATAATTCTGTCGGCTAAACGACTAAACGGTAAAGACTGCACATAGACAACACCCGGACCGCGAAGCGTTGCAAAGAATAATCCCTCTCCTCCGAAAATCGAATTCTTAATTCCGCCGATAAATTCAATATCATAATCAATATCCTTGGTGAAACCGACAATACATCCGGTATCTACCTTAAGTACTTCACCCGCCTGTAATTCTCTTCGGGCCAGTGTTCCGCCGGAATGTACAAAAGCCATTCCGTCTCCTTCAATTTTTTGCATAATAAATCCTTCTCCTCCGAAAAGACCGGTTCCCAGTTTTTTGGAAAACTCAATTCCGATCGAAACACCTTTAGCGGCACATAGGAAAGAATCTTTCTGGCAAATAAATTTCCCCTGGTATTTTGTCAAATCGATTGCTACAATTTTTCCCGGATAAGGCGATGCAAAACAGATTCTGCTTTTACGGTTATTCTGATTGGTATAAGCAGTCATAAAAAGGCTTTCCCCTGTCAACACTCTTTTTCCGGCTGAAAGTAATTTCCCGAAAATTCCCGATTGTTGTTGTGCGGAACCGTCTCCGAAGATCGTTTCCATTTTAATTCCGTTATCCATCATCATAAAACTCCCCGCTTCGGCAACTACTACCTCTTGCGGATCCAGTTCTATTTCCACATACTGCATTTCTTCACCATGTATCTGATAATCGATTTCATGTGCATACATAATTGTTCGTTTTTTGATTTATCTATTAGACGCTTATCTCTTTTAATTGTTACAAGACCTTCAAAACCAAAATAAAAATTAGCACTAAAAACCTACTTATCAGTACACTTACAGGTAGTTTTACCTAAAAAAAAGAAACCGTAATTCTACGTTAAAATTTAGCTGTCAAACTCCGGAACTTTGTTATCCTAATCTCAAATCTATATCATTATGGAATCAAAATCTGGTTTATTCATCGTTTCGTACAAGATTGCATCTCCTAACTTAGGAGCTCCGACTTTCGAAGTACATTTTGCTGTTAACACACCTGCTAAAACCGTTTCAGGAAAAGGAATTGTACACAATGCTACAGTAAATCCTCCTTTTACTTTATATACGGATTTACGTGGTGATTATACTTATATGACTGTTATGCCTAACAACTCTCATATATTAGTAGTAGCTGAAGGATATCCGAACATTAAATTCCCGCCTCATGCAGGAATCGGACCGGTTATCTTACCTAATACTAAATTAAGAATGGTGTTAGAGTCGGATTGGCAATCAGGAAAAGCAAATTATTCTTATACAGACGATAAAGGGAACTGGCATGATGTTAATGATGCTATCGTTACAATTATCAAAGTAGGAGAATTAGCCGCCAGCAATTAATATCTTACCGCAACAAAAAGAAAAAGGCTGTCTCTCAAAAGGAGACAGCCTCTTTCTTTATAAACAGAAAAACCTGTCGGGTCTTGAAGACCCGACAGGTTTTATACTTTTTGCTAATATTCTATTTTTCCGATATGTCGCATCACGCGAACAATCTTATCTTTTCGTCTGTTGATATAAGCCGATGAATTAGTTGCTTTGAATCTTCTTGGGCTTGGTAATATCGCAGCAATTCCCGCTGCTTCATATTTAGACAGGTTTTTAGCACTCTTTCCATACCAGTATTCTGATGCCGCCTGAGCTCCGTAAATCCCATCACCCATTTCAATGCTATTCAGATACACTTCCATAATCCGTTCTTTTCCCCAGATCAATTCGATCAGTACCGTAAAATACGCTTCCAATCCTTTACGAAGGTAACTTCTTCCCTGCCACAGGAAAACGTTTTTAGCCGTTTGCTGAGAAATCGTACTTCCGCCTTTTAGTTTTCGGCCTTTCTGGTTACTGCTAAAAGCTTTTTGCATGGCCCCGAAATCAAAACCATTATGCGACAAAAACGTACCGTCTTCACTGGCAATAACTGCTTTTTGCAGATTTTCCGAGATATCTTCCAGCGGAACCCAGTCGTGTTTACAAACTGCCTCTTTTCCGCCTTGTTTATGTTCCATCCCACGTATTGCCATTAAAGGGGTAAACGGAACCGGAACGAATTTAAAAAGAATTACAAAAAATAAGGAAATTGCAAAAAACCAAAGAAAGGCTTTGACACAAAAGCGAATGACTTTTTTGCCAAAGCTTCTGTTTTCTTCTTTCGGTTTTGCTTTCGTATTTGTTTTTGATGTTTTTTTTACTGCCATTATTCTAATAAATCTGCTAATTCCTGACCGATCAGACCACCGATTGCTACGCCCATTCCGCCCAAACGGACACCACAAAACACATTTTGAGAAAGCGATTCTACAATGGGTTTTTTATGGGTTCCCATTCCCATTATTCCGCTCCAACGATGTGCAATCTGAAAATCCTGATTCGGCAAAATTACATTTTTTAACAATTCTTCCAAGCGGTTTTGAATCGTTTCGGTAACTCCGAAAGTTGCTGTAGTTTCTCCTTCAAAATCAAGGTTTCTTCCGCCACCGAATAAAATTCGGTCACCGATATTACGAAAATAGTAATAACCGCTGTCGATATGAAACGTTCCTTTTATATCCAGATTGGGAATCGGTTCCGTAATCAAAACCTGTGCACGAGCCGGACGAACCGCTCCATCGGTAATTTTACCGGCAAAACCATTCGTTGCAAAAAACAGCTTTCCGGTTGTAAAAACGAAATCATTGGTATGCACTTCAACTTGATTTCCTTTATCGATATAACCGGAAACCGTCTGGTAATTTAAGATTTGTATGTCGTTGGTTATCGCTTCTTTTAATAACGCCTGCATCATATTTCCGGTATCGATCTGTCCTTCAAACGGATTAAAAATCAGATAGTCCCGAATCCCTTTAAAGTCGAAACGATCTACTTCTTTTGTAAACACATCGGCTTTAAAAAGCGGTTTCAGAACTTCATTAACAAACGGCATCTTCTGCAAACATTCGGCATACGATGCTTCATCGTCATTCAGAAATAATTCATAACCGCCATACGGGCGAAAATCAATTGTTTGATCACCTAATCGTTTACGCAACAATTGTAATCCTTTCCAACGTTTTTCGATAAGTTGTACGACTTCGTCTTCGGTATGATTTTTTAAATCGTCTATAATCTCAGACAAACTTCCAAAACAGGCAAAACCGGCGTTTTTAGTACTGGCTCCTTGTGGCAGCGGCCCTTTTTCGAGTACGACAATTTTGCTTCCCGGAAATCGTTCGCGCAATCGCAAAGCTGTATGAAGTCCTACAATGCCACTTCCTACGACCGTATAGTCGACATTAGAAAACCAATTCTTAATTTCCCAGTAACTAAGACTAAGCATTAGCTTCTTCTTTCTTTAATTTTATTTTTCAGGTAATTGATCACCAATGGTGACGTTGAAAGAATAATAATAGCAATTACGATATATTCGATGTTTGCTTTTAGGTCCATATTGTGGTTATCCAACAGATAACGGTATAAGTAATGTCCGGAGAAAATCAGTGTAAATGACCATAAGAAAGAACTTACGATATTAAAAAACATGAATTTCTTTTTTTCCATTTGAACAATTCCGGCTACAATAGGAGCAAATGTTCTTAAAATTGGTAGAAAACGCGCAAAAATGATCGCTCTTCCTCCGTGTTTTTCAAAAAACAAACGGGATTGGATCAGGTATTTTTTCTTAAACCAGAAATTATCTTCTTTAGCATATAGAAAGTGTCCGCTTTTAGCGCCGAACCAGTAACCGAATATATTTCCGATGATTCCGGAAACAGCAACAAGAGTGGCCAACAAGGCTACATTAGCAAAATCACCTTTAACGAATACCAGTTCACGCATTAGCACTTCACTGTAGATTCCGGAAAGAAATAATAAACTGTCTCCCGGTAAAAAGAAACCTGCAAATAAACCGGTTTCTGCAAAAACGATAAACAATACTACATAAATTCCGATATGGTGTCCGCCGATTTCCAAGTTAATATAAAACTCAGGATTCAACAATTGTGTCCACTTAAAGCTTTCCATAATTTTTGGGTCAATTATAAATATTAATTAGTTAGTTAGTTTCATTCGCTGTTTCCCATTTGTCTACGGCTGTAGTTGCCAAAGCATTTCCAAGAACGTTGGTCATACTTCGTGCCATATCACAAAAATGGTCAATCGGTAATATCAATGCTATTCCTTCCGGCGGAATACCGAACATTGCACAAGTTGCTACTACTACAATCAATGATGCTCGCGGTACTCCGGCCACACCTTTACTGGTTAACATCAGTACCAACAACATTGTTAGTTGCTTTTCAACCGGCATATCGATTCCGTATACCTGTGCAATAAAGATACTGGCAAAGGTCATATACATCATACTACCATCCAGATTGAACGAATATCCTAACGGTAATGTAAACGACACGATACGGTTTTGGCATCCGAAACGTTCCAGTTCTTCAACCAGTTTCGGGAAAACCGCTTCGCTACTGGTTGTTGAGAAAGCGATAAGAAGCGGGCTTTTAATACGTTTCAGTAATTCCCACAAACGTTTTCCTAAAATCAGATAACCGGCCGTTAACAATACTACCCATAATAATGCTATTCCTATAGTGAAATCCAACAGATATTTAGCATATAATCCGAAGATATCGAATCCGTAAACCGATACTGCAGCAGCCACCGCACCGAATACTCCAAGCGGAGCTGTCCACATAATATAAGTAACCATTTTCAAAATCACATGTGAAACGACATCCAACATTTTGATAATGCCTTTAGCTGCTTCTCCAAGTGAAGCCAATGCTATACCGAACATAACCGAGAAAATTACAATCTGTAAAATCTCATTCGTCGCCATTGCTTCAAAAATACTTTTCGGGACTACGTGTTTTACAAATTCTTCCAGTGAGAAGGCCTGTGTTTTTTCCAGAAGCTCACCGGCCGAAGAGGCATCTTCCATTTTAATTGGCGTTCCTTTACCCGGTTGTAACCAGTTTACCAACAGCATCCCTAGTAATAATGACATCAGGGAAGCCGAAATAAACCATCCCATTGCTTTTGCTCCTACTCGTCCTACCATTTTCATATCGCCCATTTTCGCAATTCCTACAACAAGAGTTGAGAAAACCAACGGCGCAATAATCATTTGAACCAGGCGGATAAAAATAGTTCCCAGTAGTTTTATCTTTTCAGCAAACGAATCAATATTATCAATAGAGGTAACCGATTCATTAACCGACTTATGTGTTTTTTGAATTTTTAAAGTCTCATTTGTTTTAAACACCTCCGGTACTACACTGACTTTCTTCTTTTCCTTTGCTACGACTATCATTACATCAGCCGGTAATGTTTTATGCAAAGCATTATATTCCAGACTGTCTTTAATAACAAAAACTTTTTGATGATGCGTTACGCCATCATTGGTTTCAAAAATCAGCTCATCGGCTCCTTCTTTCGATGGTGTATATCGGAGCGTATTTCCTTTTCCTAATGAATTGACCAAATACCCGAGGAACACCCCTAACACCAATGCTGCGATAATTGCAATAAATAGTTTGTTGTTACTTTTCACGTACATTATAATTTTAGTCCGTGAAAATAGTTATATTTTTCCAAACTGCCTGTTCCTATTTTCATAAAAAGCGAATTTAATACCCGCTTACGCTCCTTTTTCTTCTTCGAATTTACCAAAACTACCGGCAATTTATTTTAAGGCTATAAAAAGATAAGATTAAGATAAGGTTCACTTATGTCTCATTTTAATTATTCATAAGATAAAATGTTAAAATACATTTGTTATCTTATAAATTTAACCAAATCAACTCACAACTTATGAAGCGTAAATTACTTTCAATTGCTATATTAGCAATAACAAGTGTTTCTTTTGCCCAAAACGGGAACACCTTCTGGAAAGTGTCTTCATCCAAAAGTAACACAGCTACTTTTGAAAAGAGAGCACCACTTCCTACTAAAAACCTGTTTAATCTGGATTTGAACGGACTTAAAACTGCACTGCTACAGGCTCCGGACCGATCGCAAACCTATGCCAAGTCGAGCATTATTATTGCTTTCCCGAATGCCGATGGTGAATTAGAACGGTTCCGAATGACGGAAGCTTCTGTTATGGAACCGGGATTAGCCGCTCGTTATCCGGAAATAAAATCATATGTAGGACAAGGTGTTGATGATCCTTCAGCCATTATCCGCGTTAGTGTTTCTCCACTGGGTGTACAAACCATGCGAACGGCTGCCGATAAACAAACGGTTTTTATCGAGCCTTATACGACCGATTTAAAGACATATTCCATTTATAAACGTTCCGATAAAATGGCGGGCTTTACAAAATTCGAATGTGAAGTACTGGATCATGCCATTTCCAAAGTAAGTAATACAGGAGAAGCGCTTCGTCCGAATGCCGATGACAGTACATTGCGTACCTACCGTCTGGCTATGTCGGTAACCGGAGAATACACCAGTTATCACGGCGGAACCAAAGCATTGGCACTA
Source organism: Flavobacterium cerinum (assembly GCF_024496085.1). Classification (NCBI taxonomy): domain Bacteria; kingdom Pseudomonadati; phylum Bacteroidota; class Flavobacteriia; order Flavobacteriales; family Flavobacteriaceae; genus Flavobacterium; species Flavobacterium cerinum. The sequence continues at coordinate 544,539 of NZ_CP101751.1, forward strand.
GCTGCTATCAACAATACCATGACACGTGTAAACGGTGTTTTTGAAATGGATTTCGGTGTACGTATGGTATTAATTTCCAATACAGATGCGGTTATTTACACCAATGCCGGTACCGATCCTTACGGTAGTACGGATGCCAATTATAACTCCGAGTTACAATCTACTTTAACCAGCGTTATCGGATCGGCCAATTATGATGTAGGCCACCTGATGTCAGCTATCGGGAACAACGGAAATGCAGGTTGTATCGGTTGCGTTTGTAAAACGAACAAAGGAAGTGGTTTTACAACCAGTACCGTTCCTACAGGCGACAATTTCGATATTGATTTCGTAGCTCATGAGATGGGACATCAATTTGGTGCCAACCATACTTTTACTTTTAGCAACGAAGGAACCGGCGTACAAAACGAACCGGGAAGCGGTACTACGATAATGGGCTATGCCGGTATTACAGGAGCAACGGATGTACAAGCACACAGTGATCCGTTTTTTCACGCTGTAAGTATCGAACAAGTAACCAATTACATAAAAACCACAACTTGTCAGACCAATACCGCTACCGGAAATTCCGTTCCTACAGCAAATGCCGGAGCAGACTATACTATTCCGAAAGGCACTCCTTTTATGTTAACCGGTAGTGCCACCGATGCTAACGGAGATGCCTTAACCTATTGTTGGGAACAAATGAACTCCGGAACCTCATCTACTACTTATCCTAGTGTTACAGCTACTTCCGGACCTGCGTTTAAATCGTTTATTCCAACCACTTCTGCTATACGTTATTTCCCTCAAATGTCGACTATTAAAACAGGAGCCACTTCCTGGAAATGGGAAGCCGTACCTAATGTAGCCCGTACTATGAATTTCCGTCTGACGGTACGCGACAACAGAGCCGGAGGACCAGCCAATAATAGTGACGACATGGTTGTATCTGTTAATGCTACAGCCGGTCCGTTTACAGTAAGCGCACCTAATACAGCCGTTTCCTGGGCCGCCGGATCAACACAAACCGTAACCTGGAATGTAGCCGGAACAACTGCTAACGGTGTAAACGCTGCGAATGTCGATATCTTATTATCAACCGACGGCGGAAATACGTATCCGATTACTATTCTGTCCGGAACACCAAATGACGGAACGCAAACGATTACTGTACCGAATAATCCCGGAACTCAAAACCGAATCATGGTAAAAGGATCCAATCATATTTTCTTTGACATTTCAAATGTAAACTTTACCATTACCGGAGGAACCGGAGGCGATATTGAAGCGCCGACAGCACCAACCAGTTTAGCCGCTTCAGGAACAACACAAACAACAACCAACCTATCCTGGACTGCATCAACCGACAACGTAGGTGTAACCGGTTATGATGTATACCGCGGTACAACATTATTAGGAACGGTAACAACAACGACCTATAATGTAACCGGATTAACAGCTAATACCACTTATACATTCTCGGTTAAAGCAAAAGATGCGGCCGGTAATATTTCAGCCGAAAGCAATATTGTTTCTGTAACAACACTACCGGCGACTGCCAGTTATTGTACATCCAAAGGGAATAGTGTTGCCGATGAATATATCGGACGTGTACAACTTGGCACCATCAACAATGCTTCTACAGGCGGAACCGGATATTCTGATTTCACCAGTATCTCTACAAATCTGAACAAAGGAACTGCCTACACTATTACAGTAACGCCAACCTGGACCGGAAGTACCTATTCTGAAGGTTTTGCGGTATGGATTGACTATAACGGTGATAAGGATTTTGACGATGCAGGTGAATTAGTATGGAGCAGAACGGCTTCTACCACTACACCGGCAACCGGAACCTTTACCGTTCCGGCAACTGCAATCACCGGAGCAACAAGAATGCGTGTTTCCATGAAATACAACGGAGTACCGACAGCATGCGAGGCTTTCTCTTATGGTGAAGTAGAAGATTATACTGTAAACCTGCAAACCGGCGGAACAACTCCGGTTACCTATTGTACTTCTAAAGGAAACAGCGTTGCCGATGAATACATCGGACGCGTTCAACTTGGCACCATCAACAATGCCTCTACAGGCGGAACCGGGTATTCTGATTTTACCAGTATCAATACGAATCTGGTAAAAGGATCTTCCAACACTATAACCGTAACACCAACGTGGACCGGAACGGCTTATTCAGAAGGTTTTGCCGTTTGGATTGATTACAATCAGGATGGCGATTTTGCCGATACCGGCGAATTAGTATGGAGCAGAGCTGCTTCTACCGCAACACCGGCCAGCGGTTCTTTTACCGTACCGACAACAGCTTTGAACGGCGCTACCAGAATGCGTGTTTCCATGAAATACAACGGTGTCCCAACATCTTGTGAAGCCTTCTCCTATGGCGAAGTAGAAGACTATACCGTAACAATCACTTCTTCAGCAAGGGAAGAAAACTACAGTCGTAATACGAACACAACTGAAATACAGTTATATCCGAATCCGACAAGCGATATTCTAAACATTACCAATGTTTCCGAAAAAGCTACCTTCCGAATTTTTAATTTATTAGGACAGGAAGTACAAAGCGGACGTATCAACAATAACTCGGTAAATGTTACCAATATCACAACCGGCAATTATATCCTTGAAATCAATGATAACGATACGGTTAGCAGCAAACGTTTTATCAAACGATAATCGCTTTGCGTTAGCCCTTAATTAATCCTTCGAAAGCGACCCGGTTACCGGGTCGCTTTTTCATTTTTGCATTATCCGTCTAATCCCAATAAAATGCTTACTTTTAAGCTTTCTTTTTTAAAATTAATTCACGAATGAAAAAACTACTTATTTTAACCCTGGGTATGATGGGACTGACAAGCACAGCACAAGAAACCCTGAATCCGGATATTCTCTGGAAACTGGGACGTCTTTCCCCTATCGGGATTTCTAAAGACGGGAAGAATATTGTTTACAAAGTAGCGACACCTTCCATTGACGAAAACAAGCTTAACTCTAAATACTATACGATTCCGGTAAACGGTGGTATTCCTACCGAAGTTCCGGACGTTAAAGGTTTGGTTGCCGATAAAAATCTTTCGCCTGACGGAAAATATATTTTGTCGCATAAAGAGGTAAAAGTAGCCAAGGTATTAGGAAAAGATTTTTATCCGGAATTAAAAAAAGCGGAAGCTCAGATTTATGACGGGTTAGATTACCGTCATTGGGACACCTGGAATGACGGAACACACAATCACGTTTTTTATGCTGAAAACACCGATAAAGCACGTGCTATCGATATCATGAAAGACGAACCGTACGATTCACCGCAAAAACCATTTGGCGCCGATGAGGATTACATCTGGTCAAAAGACGGTTCCAAAATTATATATGTTTCCAAAAAGAAAGCCGGTACCGCATACGCTATCAGTACCAATACGGATTTATACGAATATGATCTTGCGACTAAAACGACACGTAATCTGACCGAAAACAATCCGGGATATGATACGCATCCTTCTTTATCTCCTAATGGTGACTTAACCTGGTTGCAAATGAAACGTGACGGTTATGAGGCCGACAAAAACGACATCATTGTAAACCACAAAGGAATCAACATCAACCTTACCGGCGGATGGGACGGAACAGTAGACGGTTTTAAATGGAGTGCCGACGGTAAAAAAGTGTATTTTATTGCCGCTGTGGACGGAACCCGACAATTATTTGAAGTAAACTTCCCGGGATTAACCAAAATTGCCGTACGCGTTAACCAGATCACCAATGGTGATTTCGACGTTACCGAATTAATCGGTATTAATGGTAATAACGCTATTGTAGCGCGTACAGATATGAATCATGCTCCGGAAATTTATGCTTATGATCTTAAGAAAAAAAGCTGGAAACAACTTACAACCGTAAACAACGAAAGTTATGGCAAACTGGCATTAAGCAAAACGGAAAGACGCTATGTTACTACTACTGACGGTAAAAAGATGTTAGTATGGGTGATTCTTCCGCCTAACTTCGACAAAACGAAAAAATATCCTACCTTATTATATTGTCAGGGCGGACCACAATCTGCTTTAACACAAAGTTATTCCTTCCGTTGGAATTTCTCATTAATGGCTTCACAGGGTTATATTATTGTAGCACCTAACCGTCGCGGTATGCCGGGTCATGGTGTTCAATGGAATGAAGCAATCAGTAAAGACTGGGGCGGACAAGTAATGGACGATTACCTTTCAGCTATTGATGACGTTGCCAAAGAATCATATGTAGACAAATCCCGTCTAGGTGCTGTAGGTGCCAGTTACGGTGGTTATTCTGTATTTTATTTAGCGGGTATCCATAAAAATCGTTTTAAAACTTTTATTTCACACTGTGGTGTTTACAATCTTGAAAGTATGTACGGCACTACCGAAGAAGTATTCTTTAATAACTGGGATCATGGCGGAGCGTATTGGGAAACCGATAATGCCGTAGCTCAAAAAGCATACAACCAATTTAACCCTATAAAACTGGTGAACAACTGGAATACTCCGATTCTGGTTATTCAGGGCGGAAAAGATTACCGTGTACCAATCGGACAAGGACAAGAAGCTTTTCAAGCCGCACAACTAAAAGGTATTAAAAGCCGTTTTATGCTTTTCCCTGAAGAAAATCACTGGGTGACAAAACCACAGAACGCCCTGGTATGGCAGCGTGAATTTTTTAAATGGTTAAAAGAAACCTTATAATAACAGAACCGAAGCAAATGCTTCGGTTTTTTTATTTCATCCTATCCGGTTTTGAAGCGCAGCATCGTTAAAATAAAATAATATCGTTTGCATTTTCTACAGCAAAAAATACCCGAATATAGATTATATATTATATTTCACCTCAATATTACCTAGTTAGCACAATACCTATTTTATTTTTTATATATTTATAATTCAAATTCCCTCAGATTCTTTCGAATCATCCCCCATTTATTTCAATTCTGGTTTTAAAACCGGAAAGATCATCTCCCCAAAAGTGTTTACAACTTTCCTTTAAGTTGCGAACAGTCGTTTATATGCCTTATTATTAATTTAATTTCAATATTATGAGATCATGTTCTGAATCCGGTTTTACATCTAAAGTAATAAATGCAGAAAAACTGCTGACGTTATTAGAGCAAACCGCTCTTCCATCTGAATTCAACCCGACTATTAACGAATTAAAAACAGCAATCGCTACTATTAAAAAACAAAATGCTGTTATCATCCTTAAAAAACAACACTATTCTCAGACTGTGGAAGATTTAAAGCAATTGTTTGTCTCAAAAGATAATGCAATCCGCAAACGGCTTTCCCTAATCGGAGCTTACGTTAAAACTCATTATGGAAAAACATCTAAGGAAGCCATTCAGGTTTCCGATTATATATCCGAAATACGAGGCTCTAACAGAGTTCATAACGTTGGGAACAGCAGTGTCAAAAACAATATCAACCAATCGTACCTATCTTACACCTCTCAAATCCGTTTATTTTCCGAACTCATTCAGTATCTTAAAAGTCTGGATAAAACGTATACACCGTCGAACAAAAATCTTACGGTAGCTGCACTACTTTCGATACAGGAAAAAGCGACGTATGTTAATGATGCTGTAATTGTAACGTATACTGAGCTCCTGCAAATTAAAAATACCCGAAAAGAAACCTGCACTCGATTAACTCAACTCGCACAGGAAATCAAATCGCATATTAAAAAGACGGATTATAATCAACTTCCCGAATTCCGTCATCTGCGAAGTTTTAAAATATAAGCTGAAACTTTTCAGCAATTCCCCCTATTTTATTCTACTAAATCCCGTTTTTGACTGTCAGTATATCCATTGAACATTCACTACAAAACACCTGTCGTAAGAAAATCCTTTTCACAAAGGTTATTAAAAGCATAAATATGTGTTAAAATTTGGTTTCCCGTGTAACAAGATCCTAATTTCGGACTCAAATTAATGAAATCAAAAAAATTAAATTATGTACAATTTTTCTATTAAACCGGTTGTATTGGCTTCTGCCTTATTGATGGGTTTAAGTTCAGGATTCGCACAGGACAACTTAGTAAATGCTTTAAAGAATAATGCGAGTTCTAACAGTAAAGAGTCTTTTAAATTTACCGATGTTATTAACCTGGAAAACACTTCTATTAAAAACCAGGGGTCTTCAGGAACGTGTTGGAGTTATTCTGCCAACTCTTTTATTGAGTCGGAAATGATCCGAATGGGCAAACAACCTGTTGAATTATCTCAGATTTTCTCTGCTCGTAATGCTTATGTAGAAAAAGGAAAAATGTATGTACGTATGCATGGTGCCGTTACATTAGGTGACGGTGGTGCTTTCCACGATGTAATGAATATGTACCGTAAATATGGTGCTGTTCCGCAAAGTGTTTACACCGGATTACAATACGGAACAGATAAAAATAAATTTGCCGAAATGAGCGGTATTATGGAAGGTGTATTACAGGCTGTTGTTAAAAATCCAAACGGAGAATTAACACCAAACTGGGAAAAAGCGTATACTGCTGTAATCGACTCTTATCTTGGGCAAGTACCTGCTTCATTTGACTATAAAGGAAAAAAATATACTCCGCAATCGTTTGCTAAAGAAGTAGTAGGAATTAATGCGGATGATTATGTAGAAATTTCTTCATTACAGGAATATCCTTACTACTCTAAATTTACTTTATTAGTACCGGATAACTGGGCTTTCGATCAGGTTTACAACGTAAAAATGGATGAATTAACGGAAATCGTTGATAATGCTATCAAAAAAGGATATACTGTAGCATGGGCCGGTGATGTAAGCGAAAAAGGATTTAGCTGGAAAAACGGTGTTGCTTTTATTCCAGAAAAAAACTTTGCAGACATGACTCCGGAAGAAAAAGCGGATATGTTTAACGGTCCGAAACCGGAAATGAAAATCACAGAAGAACTACGTCAGAAAGCTTTTGACAATTATACCACTACTGATGATCACGGAATGCACATCGTTGGAATCTCCAAAGACCAAAACGGTAAAGAATATTATATCGTGAAAAACTCATGGGGTGTTACAAACGACTACAAAGGGTATTTATATATGACTAAAGACTTTGTAAAATACAAAACTACCGATATCATGGTTCACAAAGGAGCTATTCCATCGGCGATTGCAAAAAAGCTAAAATTATAATTTACAATATCATCATCAATCAAAATCAAATCCCGGGCTTCCGGGATTTTTTTTATATACTATTTATCTAAAAATCCAGTTATATTTATAAAAACTGATGATAATATGACGATAAAGAAGTATCTGCTGAATTTTCTTTTTATTTATTTTATTTTTCACTTATTCAGCTTTCTTTTTGCCCTGATCTTAAATCCTTTGATTTACTGGTCAGCCAGTGCGCTGTTTCATATCGAATATTCTTTCGATGCCAGCGGATTTGGCAGCGGAGACAACACCTATAAGTATCTTGAAACATTTTGGCATTTGTGTCTAAGTCTTATTTTGGCAATACCAGTCAGCATGCAAATTCGTCAAATCACAGTCAAAAACAGCTATGCTATTCTACGCTACCTTTTTGAGGTTACTTTGCGATTATATCTTGTCTTTTTTATGCTTATTTACGGATTCAGTAAAGTGTTTCCGTTCCAGTTTCCGCCACTGCATTACTTTCGTTTAGCTCAGCCTTACGGTGAATCTTCCCCGATGGGACTTGCGTGGACCTTTATGCAATATTCTCCTTATTACACCGCTTTTACAGGACTTGCGGAAGTTACAGGCGGTTTGTTATTATTAAATCGGAAAACCGTTACATTAGGAGCCGTAATACTTACCGGTGTTACTTCCAACATTGTTATGATGAATTTCTGTTATGACATTCCGGTTAAACTCAGCTCAATGCACATGCTTTTGGCCGCTTTAATTTTATTGTATTTTGATCGTACCCGACTGCTTTATTTCTTTATTCAGGACAAAGCTGTTCCGAAAAAAGGAAGTGAAATTTATCTGGGCGACGCTCGTTCCGAAAAAATATTACATTATATTAAAACCGGCTTCAAACTAGTATTGTCGGTAGGCATATTTACCGCATTCTCAATTGCTTATCTAAAAATGCAAAATCAAGACAAAAAAGAGCCGGTTCTCTATGGTTGCTACGAAGTAGTTCCGTCTGAAAAACCATCCAAATATCTTCATTTTGTTTTTGAAACATATGATGGTGCCGGTATTCGCTATACCGATAACACGGAAATTAAATTCACTTCTACCATCGACACCATGACCCGAAACATAATACTCCGCGAAATTACGGATGACTCCAAATCGACTGGTAAAACAGAACATTTCCGCTATGAAAAAACAAAAAACGGATTACTTCTATATACAAAAGATTCATTGGAGATTGACTTAAAACGAAAAACCAAAGAAGACTTCTTACTTACCAATCGTGGATTTCACTGGATTAACGAAACACCTTTTAACCGTTAGAAACAAAAAACCTCACTATAAAGTGAGGTTTTTTTACTTAAAAATGAAAATTTAGCTGAATATAACCCAACTTCCCGAAGCCGGATTCCGACCAGGTTGTTGTTTTCTTTTCTAAAAATGTTGCATTGTCTACAACGATATTATATTTAAAATACAATGCCGGTTCTATTGATATGGAAAAATTATCCACAACATTAAACTGAATCCCCAAAAACGGGGCTATTCCAACGGCATAATTATCTTTATTTACATTTTTAAAATTCGAGTAGCTGCTCATTAAATCGGCTCCAAAATAGAACGTCCAAAGTTTATTTCGGCGAAACACTTTGTCAGCGCCCAACTTTAATCCAATCTCCGTAAACCCGCCTTCACTATCATCTTTTTCATAACTTCCTCCGGCCCGCAATGCATATTTTTTATTTAGAGCATAACGGTATTCCAGATTGTATGCATTTTTATCCGATGAAAACGCCGAGTTAATAAAATTAGAAATGCCTATTCCTAAACGGCTTCGAAATAGTATTGTATCGGTTGTTTTTTGAATTTCATTTTGCGAAAAGCAACCTAAAGAACTCAGTAATACTATAAATAGTATTTTATTTTTTACAGACATTACAGGTAATTTGCAAAGATACTTCTGATTTTAGTTTCGAAGTCGGCTACATACACATCTACATTTTCTCTTGAACCGTCAGAATACACAATGTAAAACTTAGACACTCCATTCACTTCATCATAAATCAGGTTTCCGATTTTGAAGTTATTATAATACACTTCTGCATTCGTATTGTTATTAATCTGAGCCGGTGTCGGATTGTCATAAGCTGTAATTGCCTCTACATTGGCTGCATAAACGATTTTCAGATTACCAACCGCTACATTTCCGTTTACGGTTTTAACATCGCTTACTGATGTAATGTTACCATAATCAGAATGCTTTAATTTCACATTCGTTACAATGGCATTGGTACATCCCTGTGGCGTAGCAGAGTTATAGGTCAACTGGAAATCAACAGCAGAGTTTCTTCTCCATGAAAAATTATGCGTATACGGAGCGGTATAGATAACCACATCAGCATTAGTCGGCATACTGAAATTTGTATTAACATCAAATGTTATATTAGACGCATTCAATGAGAAAACAAGATTATTATTTCGTTTTAGTGTCAGATTAACCTGAGTTGGTAACCAATACGTCTCCGAAGTATATGATACCGATGTATCGTTATATGAATTTAAGCTAAACTCAGCATCATTTTCTGTTTGATTCTGACGTGACGGGAACTTCAATGTAACAATATTTGAAGACGATTGTTTTGTCCAGTTTTGCGATGTAGGATTCCATACATATACACCGGCACGGTTAGCAAATTGCAGTTTATTATTGATAAACACTTTACCGTATTGCGCTTCAAATTTATTGGAAATACTTTTGATCCAGGAGTCGTTATATTCCTGGTTTCCGGAGTTGAATAGTGAATATAGCAAGAAATTCGACAATTCTCCGTCATCCAACGTATTCAGACAGTTATAAAAGCTGTCAAATGTATTTGAAATATTTTGCTTATCCTCAGCAACAGTTGTCGGAGAAGATGATGAATCCGATGATGATTCGGACGAACAGGAATAAAGAATGGTAGCGAACACTGCCAATCCTAAAAGTAATTTTTTAAATTTCATAAGGTTTGTTTTGTCGCTCAAATATATAATATTCAAAATAATTTCAAAAAAAAATCTCACATTTATGTGAGATTTTAAAATTCTATCATCGAATGACTATTCTACCGGGTCTTTCATTACAAAATCCTCCATGAATTTTGTAGTATAATTACCGGCAACATAATCAGGATTATCCATTAATTGTCTGTGGAACGGAATTGTAGTTTTAATTCCTTCGATTACGAATTCATCCAAAGCACGTTTCATTTTATTGATTGCCTCTTCTCTTGTTTGCGCCGTTGTAATCAATTTTGCAATCATAGAGTCATAATTAGGCGGGATAGTATATCCGGCGTAAACGTGCGTATCTAAACGTACTCCGTGTCCTCCAGGTGAATGCAACGTAGTGATTTTTCCCGGTGACGGGCGGAAATCGTTATACGGATCTTCAGCATTGATACGACATTCGATAGAGTGTAATTGCGGTAAATAGTTTTTACCTGAAATCGGCACTCCTGCAGCTACTAAAATCTGCTCACGAATCAAATCATAATCAATAACCTGTTCTGTGATCGGGTGTTCTACCTGGATACGTGTATTCATTTCCATGAAGTAGAAATTACGGTGTTTGTCAACCAGGAATTCAACCGTTCCGGCACCTTCATATTTAATGTATTCTGCCGCTTTAACCGCAGCTTCACCCATTTTATTACGCAATTCATCAGTCATGAAAGGCGAAGGTGTTTCTTCTGTTAATTTTTGGTGACGACGTTGAACCGAACAATCTCTTTCAGAAAGGTGACAAGCTTTTCCGTAAGAATCGCCCACAATCTGTATTTCAATATGGCGTGGTTCCTCAATCAGTTTTTCCATATACATACCATCGTTTCCGAAGGCTGCACCGGCTTCCTGACGGGCACTTTCCCATGCTTTTTGTAAATCTTCTTCTTTCCAAACGGCACGCATTCCTTTACCACCACCACCGGCAGTAGCTTTTAGCATGATCGGATATTTGAATTCTTTCGCTAATTGTTTAGCTTGCTCATACGATTCCAATAAACCTTCTGAACCTGGAATTGTAGGAACACCTGCTTCTTTCATGGTTGCCTTAGCCGTAGCTTTGTCTCCCATTTTTTCGATCATTTCCGGAGAAGCACCGATAAATTTAATACCGTGCTCTTCGCAAATTTTCGAAAATTTAGCATTTTCCGAAAGGAATCCGTAACCTGGGTGAATTGCATCTGCATTTGTAATTTCAGCAGCAGCAATAATGTTCGACATTTTCAGGTAGGATAAATTACTTGGCGGGGGGCCAATACATACCGCTTCGTCAGCAAACTTTACGTGTAAACTTTCTGCATCGGCAGTAGAATATACTGCTACGGTCTTTATCCCCATTTCTCTACAGGTTCTGATTACACGAAGTGCAATTTCTCCCCTGTTTGCGATTAATATTTTTTTAAACATCTTTTGAAATTTTAAATTCGGGTTAAATTTTAAATTCTTTTAAATGAGGCATAAAAAAACCATCATTTAAAATTTTGCATTTAAAATTTCTTATGATGGATCAACTAAAAATAACGGTTGGTCGAATTCTACCGGAGAAGCGTCATCAACTAATACCTTAACGATTTTACCGGATACTTCCGATTCGATTTCGTTAAACAATTTCATTGCTTCAATAACACATACTACATCTCCTTTATTGATTGTGCTACCAACTTCTACGAAAGGCGCTTTGTCCGGAGACGGTTTACGGTATAATGTTCCGATAATCGGTGATTTTACCACTACATATTTCGAATCGTCGTCAGCAGCCGGAGTACTTACCGGTGCAGCAGGTGCAGGTGCAGGTGCTGCTACTGCCTGAGGTGCTGCCACTTGCGGAACAGCCGCTTGCATTGGAACATGTTGAACATAAGTAGTTTCGGTCGCTCCTGCTTCAGTAGTTTTAATGGTGATTTTGAAATCATCCATCTCTAATTTCACTTCAGTAGCACCAGACTTCGCTACAAATTTGATTAGGTTTTGAATTTCTCTAATATCCATCTTGTTCGGAATTTTGATTTAGTTAGTTTTTTTGTTTATTGTAGGCCCATTTTAAATAGATAGCTCCCCAAGTGAAGCCACCACCAAAAGCGGCAAAAATTATATTATCTCCTTTTTTTAAAGAATCTTCGAAATCAGACAACAATAACGGTAATGTTGCCGAAGTGGTATTACCGTATTTTTGGATATTTACCAATACTTTTGATTCGTCTAGCCCCATTCGGTTTGCGGTAGCATCAATGATACGTTTATTCGCCTGATGCGCTACCAACCAATTGACATCTTCTTTTGTAAGCTTATTACGCTCCATTATTTTCTCACTTACGTCAGCCATTCCGGAAACCGCATATTTAAAAACGGTCGTTCCATCCTGATGTACAAAGTGTTGTTTATTTTTTACCGTTTCTTCAGAAGCCGGTAATATAGATCCTCCTGCTTCGATTTTCAGGTATTCTCTTCCAACTCCGTCACTTCTCAAATATTCATCCTGGAATCCTAAACCTTCGGTATTCGGTTCAAATAATATGGCTCCGCCTCCGTCGCCAAAAATAATACAGGTAGCTCTGTCCGTATAATCAATAATAGAAGACATTTTATCGGCTCCTATTAATAATACTTTTTTATAACGTCCTGATTCAATATAAGCGGAAGCTGTAGATATTCCGTATAGAAAACTGGAACATGCTGCCTGTAAATCATAGGCAAAAGCATTTGTCGCTCCAATTTGCGTTGCAGTATATACTGCTGTAGAAGCTACCGGCATATCCGGCGTTGCCGTTGCTACGATAACCAAATCAATTTCTTTGGGATCAACACCTGATTTTTCGATCAGATTTTGGGCTGCTTTTATTGCAAGAAAAGAAGTTCCCTGTCCTTCTTCTTTGAGAATACGTCTTTCTTTAATTCCCGTACGAGTGGTAATCCATTCATCGTTGGTATCGACCATAGTCTCCAGAATCTGATTCGATAAAACATAGTCCGGAACATACGATCCAACCGCGGTGATGGCTGCTGTTATTTTAGTCATAAGGGTTACTTTTTCTTTTTCAAATTTTAGCTCAAAAAAGTGGTGGAAATTACAAAAAAAATCCGAAACCAAGCCTTTTTTATCGCTACTTAATTCGTTTCAAAGGGTTTTTAACAAAAAAAACTCCCACATAGTGAGAGTTTTCTCTATTATTTTCTTCGATTAAGCAACAGCTTCTTGCTTATCAATTACAACTTGACCTCTGTAGTACATTTTACCTTCATGCCAGTAAGCTCTGTGATACAAATGCGCTTCTCCTGTTACAGGACATGTAGCAATTTGCGGAGCTGTCGCTTTATAATGCGTTCTTCTCTTATCTCTTCTTGTTTTCGAGGTTTTTCTCTTAGGATGTGCCATCTTACTATATTATTTATCCGTTAATAGTTGTTTTAATTTGTCCCATCTGGGATCTGTATTTTCTTCTTCTTTGTGTTCTTCTTTTGGAGCCAATTCATTTAAGCGATCAATTGCTTCTGATTTCAATGTTCCGTCTTTTACTCCGGGATGAATCCTTTTTGTTGGAACCGACAGCACAATTGACTCATAAATATACTGCTTAATATTGACCTGAAATTCACCATGAGGCAACACCAGCCACTCATCGTTCTCATCATTATAGGTATCACCGAATTTTACAATCAAATTCATTTTACCTTTAATCGGCAAATCAAAATCTTCATTAGTTAAATCACAAGGAACATTAACTTCTCCTTTATGTTTAAAACTAAGTTCAAGCATCGTACTTTTTTTGTCCAGAATCACATCGACTTTGACGTTGACATCATTATATTCATCAAAACCAAAGCTCTCAAAGAACTTCTTATCTATATGATATTCAAACTGATGCTTCCCTTGCTTTAATCCGACAAAGGGGATCAAAAAATCTTTATCATTATTCATAACAACAGTTTTGAGCGTGCAAAGATATAAAATTATTGTAATTTCAAACGAGTTGTAAACATTTTTTTGTTTATAACTGTTTTTGTTTGGTTTTCAAAGGGTTTTTAACCAGTTCTTTATGCTCGTTCCGGTTATTGTAAATATCAATTGCCAGATAAACAGCTTCTTTAAACGAATTATAATCCGCTTCTCCTTTACCGGCAATCTCATAAGCCGTTCCATGATCGGGTGACGTTCTGATTTTTTCCAGTCCGGCCGTATAATTCACTCCGTTTCCGAACGATAATGTTTTAAAAGGCACCAATCCCTGATCGTGATAATTGGCAATAACAGCATCATATTTTTCATACTGACTTAATCCGAAAAAGCTATCTGCCGAAAACGGTCCGAAAACCATAATTCCTTCATCAAATAATTTTTTCAAAGCCGGTTTGATTACCTCATCATCCTCTTTTCCGATCACACCGTTATCTCCACAATGCGGATTCAATCCTAAAACAGCAATTTTTGGTCTTGTAACACCAAAATCGGCAATCAGTGTTTTATGAACGGTTTCAATTTTTTTACGAATGAGTTCTTCCGTCAGGTGATTTGATATTTCATTAACCGGAATATGATCGGTAAACAATCCTACTCTTAAGTTATCCTGAACCATCAGCATCAACGCATCACCTTCCAACTCCTGATCCAGATAATCAGTATGTCCCGGAAAATGAAATTCCTCCGATTGTATATTATATTTATTAATCGGAGCCGTTACCAATACATCAATCAACCCTTCTTTTAACGCTTTTGTAGCCGAAGTAAATGAACGAATCGCATATTTACCGACATTTTCATCATTAACTCCAAATTCCAGATTCACACCTTCCCGCCATACATTCAACACATTAATTTTTCCGGGAACGATTTGTTCTAATTTGTCTATTCCCTGAAGATTTGCATTTAACTGTAGTGTCTTCTTTATAAAGGAGAGGATTTTTACATTAGCAAAAATAACCGGCGTGCAAAGCTCCAGCATACGAGTATCTTCAAACGTCTTCAGTATTACCTCGCTCCCGATTCCATTTAAATCTCCCACGGAAATTCCTACAATTATATTTTCTGCTTTTTTCACCATGCCGACTAGTTATTTATTACTAATTTTGGATATGCAAATTTAGCAAAATAAATCAGTTATGTTTACAGGAATTATCGAAACTCTCGGAACCATCCGGAACATCCAAAAAGACAATGACAATATCCATATTCATGTCCAATCTTCCATAACCCATGAGCTTAAAATTGACCAAAGTGTTTCCCATAATGGCGTATGTTTAACCGTTGTAGCCATTGACGGCGACACCTATACCGTAACCGCTATTAAAGAAACCCTTGAAAAAACCAATCTGGGCACATGGCAAACGGGTGATTTGATCAATCTGGAGCGAGGCATGAAATTAGGAGATCGACTAGATGGTCATATTGTACAAGGACATGTAGACCAGATCGGAACTTGTAAAAATATACAAGACGCCAACGGAAGTTATTATTTCACTTTTGAATACGACAAAAATTTACAGAATATCACGATTGAAAAAGGCTCAATTACAGTTAACGGGGTAAGCCTTACCGTTGTTAATTCAAAAGAGAATGAATTTAGCGTCGCTATTATTCCTTATACTATGGAGCACACCAATTTCAAAAATTTCAAAGTCGGAACGACCATTAATCTCGAGTTTGATGTCATTGGAAAATATGTCAGCAGGCTACATGAACTGCGTGAGTCGTCCTAAAATAGGTTGACAGATTTTACAATAAATTTTTAGATTAACCAGTCAGACTTACCTGGCTGGTTTTTTTCATGTATAAAGTTAGGCGTTTTCATTTTTAAACTCAAATGAGGTCTTTTAGTATTATAAGTTTCTATTGCCGTTTTTACAAGTTTTTCTAATGTTGCGCCATCTTTACATTTGTAAATCAAAAATTCGTTTTTTAAAATTCCGTTTATTCTTTCAGCTAACGCATTTTGATAACAATCATATCCATCGGTCATAGAAGGTATAATATTGTTTTTTGCTAATACTTCCTGGTAAATTTTAGAACAATATTGTAAACCTCTATCGGAGTGATGTATAAGCGGTAATGTTGATTTTCTATTCTTAACTGCCATTTTTAATGCTTGTACTACATTTTCAGAACTCATATCATCACTCAGTTTATAACCCATTATTTTTCTGCTATAAGCATCCGTAACTAACGATAGATAATGCGTTTTCTGATATGATTTGATATAAGTAATATCACTAACGTATACCTGTTCGGGACGGTTAATCTCACACTCTTGCAAAAGATTTTCGTACTTGTGTAGCCAATGTTTAGAATAGGTAGTTTTAATATAGCTCTTCATTGGTTTAACTAGTAACCTCTCTCTTCTTAGATAATCAAATAAAGCATCACGACCTATCTTTACACCCTGTTGATCAAATTGTTTTGAAAGTAGGTAATATAGCTTACGTGTTCCTATACGTGGCATTTCCAATCGCAAAGAAAGAACCAGATGCTTTACTTTGTGTAGCTCAGATTCACGATTGAGGATTCTTTTTTGTTCCTGATATATAGCTTGCCTACTCATCCCAAACAATCGACAACTTTTGGACAAACTTATTCCTGCTCCTTCCCGGAGTCGGAAGATGGTTTGGGAGAAAACTTTTTTCGGATCTGAGTCCCGTACTGACTATCAGAAATGTCGATCATCGTATTGAGAATCTTATTTCGAAGTTTCTCATCGGCCAGTTCTTTCTCTAGTCGCTTAATAATCTGAGCCGGAGTTTCTTTAGATTTAGACATAAATAACAGATTTGGTTTACTCCAATCTAAGTTACCATATTTTCGCAGCCAAACCAAAACTGTACTTCTTCCCTGGATGCCGTAAACAGATTGAGCCTGTTTGTAGGTCATTTCACCTTGCTCAACTCGCGAAATTATTGCTAATTTAAAAGCCATGTTGTAATCCTTTTGACTACGTTTAATAGCTGTATTGGTTTTGTCTTTCATAATAAAGTCGATTTGTTGTCAACTTATTTCAGGACGGGACAGCGAAAATAAAAAAAGCGTCCTTTATTCGGACGCTTTTTTTGTATGTTCATTTACAAGATAATAAAATGCATATAACAAACCTATACCTAACAGCAAATATACATTTTCATCAATAGGCAATCCCGGCGCAGGAGGTGCACCATTTTCAGGAGGCGGCGGTACCGGAGCTCCCATAACCGATAATGTATTCAAAACGAAACAGGAAATAACTCCTATTTTTAAAAAGCTGTTTTTCATTTGGTAAAAGTAAAAAATATTCTTAACGTAAATAAAAAATATTTTACAAGAAATTGTTAATCTAATTGAAATAATCTCAGGATTTATTAAAATCACAAGCTTTAAACAATCCTTACTTCGGATACGAATGTAGCAAGTTTTTTTAACAAAACAATGCTTTTTTCAAAAAATATAGACGAAAAACACTTTTTTATTGATTAACTACTAAAACCTGACAATGTTGTCCCTCAATGACTTATTTCTGTCCCAATAACATGATCATCATATTTCACTTCTTCTTATTTCCAAATGATTTACCACATAATTGGTCTTAAATAAAAACGTTACTTTTCATTCTTTATTCTATAAAACTATTGTATCGTTGTTACCGTAATTCATATTCTTTTATAATCCGATCTAAAATCTATTTATTTCTACTTTAAAAACACTTTATATAAAATCTATTCACCTCCTTATTATCTCTATTTTATCTTTAGCCGGGATCATCTCCGTCTCATGCAATAATATAGCTGCCGGAAGTTATCCATATGCAGAACATTATGAAATGGACATATCTGAAGAACTTTTAATTACCGCTATCAAAAATTTCAAAAAATACCATCCCGAATTTACGCCCCCAAATGCAGTAACTATAAAAGGCAATCCTTCCTCTTTAAAAGACGGTCGTGACGGAACAGATGATTTTTGGCATCACCTCTATTTTTATTATCCGGACAGCGATCAAATTATATACGCATGGAGTCGACCGATAAACAGTTCCCGAACAGCATTCGCTTTAGTCGGTATCAATCAAGGTTTAGAACTCGGAAACTGGAAACTAATCAATCACGATTTAAAAGGAGAAGAAAACAGACATCAAAAAGAAAAATTCGAACAGCTTATTATTAAAGGTATCAAAAAAGAACTATCCTCCTTAAAATGAATACATCATAATTAAAAGCATGTATTACAAATCCGTGATAGCTGCTTGCTATACCTGACAGGTTTTAAAAACCTGCCTGGTATAGCAACAAAAAAAGCCTTACATTACTGCAAGGCTTTTCGTTTTTCAACCAGTGGTCCCACTTGGGCTCGAACCAAGGACCACCTGATTATGAGTCAGGTGCTCTAACCAACTGAGCTATAGGACCGGTTTAGAGGGTGCAATATTACTATTATTTTTCGTTTGATGCAAACTTATTCCGAAATTTCTTGACACAACTCCACCAATACTCCATTTGTCCCTTTTGGGTGCAAAAAGGCCACCAACTTGTTATCCGCACCTTTTTTAGGTACTTCATTCAAAACGGTAAAACCTTCTGCCTTTAAACGGGCAATCTCCGAAACAATATCTTCCACATCAAATGCAATATGATGGATTCCTTCTCCTTTTTTCTCGATGAATTTCGCAATCGGACTATCCGGATTAGTTGCTTCCAACAATTCAATCTTATTCGGCCCGTTCATAAAAAAAGATGTTTTTACACCTTCGCTCGCCACTTCCTCCTGTTTGTATGCCGGAGCACCGAATAATTTCTCAAAAACAACATTGGAGACTTCCAAATCTTTTACAGCAATCCCGATATGTTCAATTTTTCTCATTGTATTAATTTCAATTTTTAATTCTTTTGGTCGCAATCTTGCGAAAACAAAGATAAAAAACTTTATCCGCCTACAACTTTAAAACTTTACAACCCAAAAAATTGTACTTTTGCATCATGGAAACAAATAGACAAAAAAAGATAGGAACCGTTTTGCAGAAAGATCTTGTTGATATTCTGCAGGGCGAAGTGCGTAAAAACGGAATTAGTAATCTAATTATTTCCGTATCGAAAGTAAGTGTAACCACCGATTTATCAATCGCAAAAGTATACCTGAGTATTTTTCCGGCCGACAAAGGTCCTGAAATACTAAATGCCATTCGTACCAATACCCCGTTAATCAAACACGATTTATCACAACGGGTAAAATTACAATTACGTAAAGTACCGAATCTGGCTTTCTACATTGATGACAGTCTTGATTATATCGAAAAAATCGACAAAGCTCTTTCAGGAGAAGAAAACCCAATTGAAAATCCGGATCTTTTAATCAAAAGAAAAAAATCGTAGTTGAATTTTCCGTTTCACATAGCCAAGCGATATACCGTTAGCTTTAGCAAAAGTACCGCAATCAATATCATCACCGGTATTGCTTCATTGGGTATTATTGTAAGTGCTATGTCTTTATTTGTCGTACTTTCTGTATTTAGCGGCCTACGTGAGTTTAGCCTCTCATTTGCTAACGATACTGATCCCGACTTAAAAGTATTCGGAAAAACTGGAAAATCAGTAACGATAAGTCCGGAACAGGAAAAACAGCTTAAAAATTCCAAAAACATCGCCCGCTTTAGCAAAGTAGTCGAGGAACGTGTTCTTTTTTATTTTGACGGAAAAGAACAGGTTGCTTACTTAAAAGGTGTCGACAGCATTTTTAAACAGATCAATCCATTTGAAAAAAAGTTTTACGGCGGACAATGGCTTACACCTAATACCAGTCAGGTAGTTGTGGGTTATGGCATCGCCAATAAACTTTCGATGGGTCTTTTTGATTACAACAATGCATTTGAAGTTTTCGTACCCAAACCGGGCAAAGGAACAATCGACAATCCGAACGATGCTTTCAATAAGGCCGTTTTGGTTCCGATCGGGATTTACGCCATCAATGAAGAGCTGGACAATAAATATGTATTTGCCGATTTAGGATTGGCTCAGGAATTATTACAATACACCCCGAATCAGGTAACCGCAATCGAGTTTCAGCTAAAACCCGGTATTAGTGAAAATAACGCTATTTCCGAAATCGAAACCGTTTTTAAAAACAACGTAACGATTAAAACCCGCGCGCAACTCAACGACAGCCTTTATAAAATGCTGAATACCGAAAATATTGCCGTGTATCTGATTTTTACTTTGGTTATTATCGTAGCCCTCTTCAATCTGATCGGAGCTTTGATTATGATGATTCTTGACAAAAAAGCCAATTTAAAAACCCTTTTTAATTTAGGTGCCGAAATCAAACATCTCAGAAGTATCTTTCTTTTTCAAGGTTGTTTGATTACGATTACCGGTGGTCTTATCGGTTTAGTTCTCGGCATTATTGTGGTAATCCTTCAAAAACAATTTTCACTGATCATGGTTACTCCAAGCATGGCCTATCCTGTAGTTTTTGATGTAATGAACATCATAACCGTCCTCCTGACAATCATTATCCTGGGCTTTCTGGCCTCATTGATTGCCTCCGGCCGTGTTAGTAAAAAATTATTGCAATAGAATTTCCAATACAAAATAAATCCTATATTTGTCGCTCTTATAATTGAAAGCCGATGAAAGTTTCTGCCTAGTCCTATCCTTATCCGACGATAATTAGGACACTCCGATTTTATTTCTTGTCCCACTTCGGGACCTTTTTAATCTTTTAATCCTAATTTATTATGACAGAAACTAATATTCCGCAAAATACATTTTCCAAAATTTTCAACACCCTAAAGCAAGCCCTTAAAGGCGATGAAACGTTCGATTATACCAGTGGAAGCATTAAGAAAGCAGTCATCTTGCTTGCTATTCCGATGGTATTGGAAATGTTGATGGAATCCGTTTTCGCATTAGTTGACCTTTATTTTGTTGGTCATCTTGAACACAGCAGTTATGCTATCCAAACGGTGGGACTAACCGAATCGGTTATCACCATTATTTACTCACTGGCAATCGGGATTAGTATGGCCGCAACTGCTGTTGTAGCCCGACGTATCGGTGAAAAAGATCCGGTAGCTGCTGCCAAAGCCGGAATGCAGGCTATTATCATCGCGGTCATTATCAACAGTATTATCAGTATCGGCGGATTTATTTTCGCTAAAGACATATTACTTCTGATGGGCGCTTCTCAGGAAGCCGCCGATTACGGCGTTAATTTTACTCGCATCATGATGGGCGGTAGTTTATGTATCATGCTGCTCTTTCTGATCAACGGAATTTTCCGCGGAGCCGGAAATGCTGCTATCGCGATGAAAAGTTTATGGCTTGCCAACATCTGCAATATTATTTTATGCCCTGTATTAATTAACGGTTTCGGACCTATACCGGCTTTCGGACTTACCGGAGCCGCTATTGCCACTACAACCGGAAGAAGCATCGGTGTTTTATACCAATTGTATCATTTATTTAACGGGAAAGGAATCCTAAAAATCATTCCTTCTTATTTTATTCCGGATTTCAATCAGATAAAAGCTTTGATTAAAATTGCCGCTCCCGGTGTTTTACAATTCGTAATTGCTTCATGTAGCTGGATATTTTTAGCACAGCTTGTGGCTACAACCGGCGGCGATCACGGTTCGGCCGGATATCAGACCGCTTTAAGAATTATGATGTTTTTTATTCTTCCCGCATGGGGATTGAGTAATGCTGCGGCTACTCTGGTAGGACAAAACCTCGGTGCTAAACAAGTAGACCGCGCCGAAAAGTCGGTGTTTAC
Source organism: Flavobacterium cerinum (assembly GCF_024496085.1). NCBI lineage: Bacteria > Pseudomonadati > Bacteroidota > Flavobacteriia > Flavobacteriales > Flavobacteriaceae > Flavobacterium > Flavobacterium cerinum. The sequence goes on from NZ_CP101751.1 coordinate 566,454, forward strand.
AACGGCTAAATATAACGTAGTCTTTATGGCAACCATTACAGTCGTAACCTTTTTGTTTGCCAATTTCATTATCGGTTTTTTCACAAACGACATACAGGTCAGAGAAATAGCTGTTGAAGCTTTACATATTATGTGTCTGGGCTATGTATTTTATGGTATCGGAATGGTATTGATTAATACCTTTAACGGAGCCGGAGATACCTGGACACCGACTTGGGTTAATTTTTTCGGTTTCTGGTTGTTTCAGATTCCTTTAGCCTATGTACTGGCTAAGCACTATAAAATGGGACCGACCGGAGTGTTCTTATCCGTTCCGATTGCAGAAACGGCTATTACAATTGCCAGTATTTTTCTATATCGAAAAGGCAAATGGAAACGAATTGAAGTATAAATAAAAAAGCCTGTCAGAATTATAACTGACAGGCTTTCTATTATTATATCATTAAAGAGGTGTATTTATTATCTCTTTTTATGTCATTTGATAATCGGAATAAGCATCCTCAATTTCTTCAAAAACCTTAAACAATACTTCGCCGTCATCCTGAGTAACCAATTTCTGGCGGTATTCTTTAAATCCGTGTATTCCTTTAAAATAATTCGTATAATGACGACGCATTTCTACAATTCCAACGCGCTCTCCTTTCCAGTCCATTGACCAGGTAAGATGATTACGAGCTGCTTCCACTCTATCTTTTATCGTTGGCGGCGGCAATACTTCTCCGGTTTCAAAATAATGTTTGATTTCATTAAATATCCATGGATATCCGATTGCTGCTCGTCCGATCATAATACCGTCCAATCCGAACCGGTTTTTATATTCCAATGCTTTTTGCGGACTGTCGATATCACCATTACCGAAGATCGGCATTGTAATTCTCGGATTATTCTTTACTCGTTCAATATGAGTCCAGTCAGAATGTCCTTTATACATTTGCGCCCGGGTACGGGCATGAATTGTCAGTGCCTGTACACCAACATCCTGTAAACGTTCTGCTACTTCATCAATATTAATAGAATCTTCATCCCAACCTAAACGGGTTTTTACGGTTACCGGTAAATGGGTACTTTTTACTACCGCTTTTGTAAGCCGCACCATTAAATCCACATCTTTTAAAACGCCGGCACCGGCACCTTTACATACCACCTTTTTAACCGGGCAACCAAAATTAATATCAACTAAATCCGGTTCAACGGCTTCCACAATTTTAGCAGAAAGCGCCATCGCTTCTTCATCTCCTCCGAAAATCTGGATTCCTACCGGTCTTTCATAATCGAAAATATCGAGCTTTTTACGACTCTTCATCGCATCACGGATTAAGCCTTCTGAGGAAATAAACTCAGAATACATCAAATCCGCACCATGTAATTTACACAGCCTGCGGAAAGGCGGATCGCTTACATCTTCCATCGGTGCAAGCAATAACGGATAATCCGGTAATTCTATGTTGCCAATCTTGACCATCATCTACATTTTGCCGCAAAATTACAAATTTTTACCGGATTCTTTTTCGTATCGTCATCTGAATGATTATGAGTGTATTTGCGTTGTACATTCATCACTATAATCTACTATTAATTTCCAGTTGGTCTTTTCTATCTCCTCTTTCTTCTTATATATTTTCTGTTTCCTTAAAAAAAGATACCGATTTCAACACTATCTGTTTGTAACTGTTTAACTTTAAATTATATTTGCCGATTATTTCACTACCTTTATATGTTAGGCCACGGTGAATAAGCCCTAATCGGAAAAATAAGCTTCTGATTAGCTGCGTAAAGGATTGAAGCGGCATCCTTTTGCTATACGAAGCAGGCAAAAGATAGAGCGAAAAGCCTGACCTGCTTCCGGCAGGATACGCCCAAATAAACTTGATACTAAACGAAGATGAAGCATATTAGAAATTTTTGCATTATTGCCCACATTGATCACGGAAAAAGTACATTAGCCGATCGATTGCTTGATGCTACCCAAACAGTTACCGCCCGTGAACAACAGGCGCAGTTACTGGACAACATGGATCTGGAGCGTGAGCGTGGAATCACGATTAAAAGTCACGCCATTCAGATGGAATATACCTATAAAGGCGAACAATATATTCTGAATCTGATTGATACTCCGGGACACGTGGATTTCTCTTATGAGGTTTCCCGTTCCATTGCGGCCTGCGAAGGTGCTTTACTAATTGTAGATGCTGCACAAAGTATTCAGGCACAAACGATTTCCAACTTATATCTTGCATTGGAAAACGACCTTGAGATTATCCCGATTTTAAATAAAGTGGATTTACCAAGTGCCAATCCGGAGGAAGTGAGCGATGATATCGTGGATTTATTAGGATGTAAACACGATGAGATCATTCCGGCATCCGGAAAAACAGGTCTTGGTGTTGATAAAATATTAGAAGCTATTATTGAACGTATTCCGGCTCCGAAAGGAGATAAAGAAGAACCGCTTCAGGCTTTGATTTTTGACTCGGTTTACAATCCTTTCCGTGGAATTGAAGTTATTTTCCGTGTTATTAACGGGGAAATTAAAAAAGGACAGAAGATTAAATTCATGGCCACCGGCAATGAATATTATGCTGATGAAATCGGAACTTTAAAATTAAATCAGGTTCCGAAACAAGTTGTTTCGACAGGAGATGTTGGTTATTTGATTTCCGGTATTAAAGAAGCTCGCGAAGTGAAAGTGGGTGACACCATTACAGATGCCAAAATACCAACTCAAAATATGATTAAAGGTTTTGAGGATGTAAAACCAATGGTATTTGCCGGTATTTATCCCGTTGACACCGAAGATTATGAAGAATTGCGTAACTCCATGGAGAAATTGCAATTGAATGACGCTTCTTTAGTGTTCACGCCGGAAAGTTCTGCTGCTTTAGGATTTGGTTTCCGTTGTGGATTCTTAGGAATGCTACACATGGAAATTATCCAGGAACGTCTGGAACGCGAATTCAACATGACGGTTATCACTACTGTTCCGAACGTTTCGTATCTGGCTTACACCAAAAAAGAACCGGATACGCCTTTAATTGTAAATAACCCTTCCGACTTACCGGAGCCTTCAAAATTAGACCGGGTAGAAGAGCCTTATATCAAAGCTACTATCATTACCAAATCCGATTTTGTGGGTAACGTAATGTCTTTATGTATTGAAAAACGTGGTTTAATCACCAATCAGACCTATTTAACAACGGAGCGTGTTGAATTGAATTTCGATATGCCGCTAGCCGAAATCGTATTTGATTTTTACGATCGTCTGAAAACCGTTTCCAAAGGCTATGCCTCATTCGATTATACGCCAATTGGAATGCGTACGTCAAAATTAGTAAAACTGGATGTCCTATTGAATGCCAATTCAGTAGATGCCCTTTCAGCACTAATTCACGAAGACAATGCTTACAACATCGGTAAGAAAATGTGTGAGAAGCTAAAAGAGCTGATTCCGCGTCAGCAATTTGACATTCCGATTCAGGCCGCTATCGGTGCTAAAATCATCGCTCGTGAAACCATTAAAGCGTTACGTAAAGATGTAACGGCAAAATGTTATGGTGGTGATATTTCCCGTAAACGTAAGTTACTTGAAAAACAGAAAAAAGGTAAAAAACGTATGCGCCAGGTAGGTAATGTTGAAATTCCTCAGGAAGCATTTATGGCAGTACTAAAACTAAACGATTAAAAATACAGGGCCGGATTTTAAAATCCGGCCTTTTTATTTGCGTTCCTCCTCATCACAAAATCAAAATTAATGACATTTCATCTTTTTAACACTAAACACATAATTAGTTTTAAAAAACAAAACTATCACATTCTTTTATACAACAAAAAGCTCTTTTTTAGTAACTTTACCGGATTAATGTCCCCACAAACATGAAGAGCGCAATCTTCCTCATATTATTATTTTCCGGCTTCACATTTTATGCGCAGGGAATCACTATTGACACTACTTCACAAACCGTTCCGCAGTTAGTGAGTAATATTCTTTTACAGAATTCCTGTTTTAACGAAACTAATTTTCAGTTTTCGTCGCATCGTGGCATAGGGCTATTCACAAATACCAATCCGAATTTTCCGATACAGGAAGGAATCATCATCCGTAACGGTATTGCTAAACATACAGAAGGACAATACACCGGACTAAACGAAAGTTCTTTTCTGACCAATGCCGGCGATCCGGATTTACAGGCTATAAGTAATACCAGCGGTCAGACATTAGCCATCAATGATGTAGCCTATATACAATTTGATTTTACACCATTATCCAGTAGTTTTAGTTTCGACTTTCTGTTTGCTTCTAATGAATATGGTGAATATCAATGTGGCTTCAACGATATTTTTGCTTTTTTGCTAACCGACTTAAATACGGGTGTCACCACAAATCTGGCCGTTATACCAAATAGCAGTATCCCGGTTTCGGTCAAAACGATTCGAAATAACCTCTATAATTCCGGCTGTACGTCCTCCAATCCAAGTTTATTTGGTCGTTATAATGTTACCAATCCGGCAGGATCCGCTCTTAATATGCGTGGCGAAACCGTTTTACTAACCGCTTCATCCGCTGTTATCCCCAACAATCCGTATCGAATCAAATTAGCTATTGGCGATTATAATGATTCCAATTATGACTCTGCTGTTTTAATTGCCGGAAAAAGTTTTACAACTCATACAAATTTAGGATCTGACACAACTATCTGTCAGGGCGAAACAATTCTTTTAGAATCCGGATTAGGTCCTCAGTTTGATCATGTATGGACGTTTAACCACAATATCATTCCCGGAGCGACATCCTCTTCTCTTAGCGTAACACAACCCGGTACCTATAGCGTAATCGCCACAACCACAAACGGAGCTTGTCAAATGACCGATGAAATTGTTATTACCGACCTAACTATCGGAACACCACAAGATATACGAGTTTGTAATAACGGTAACGCCTCATACCCTTTCAACCTGTCTCAAAATAATGCCACAAATCTGGGATTAAACCCCAATGATTATGATGTGTTGTATTACGCCTCAATGGCCGATGTTACAGCCAACAATCCGATTCCGGCATCAAGCATCAACAACTATCAAAGTAACGGCAACCAAACTATTTATATTAAAGTACGCAAACGTAATGGTAATTTCATTTGCGACAATCTGGTTTCATTTAATCTAATCGTTAATAACACCATTGTACCCGGACAAGCATTGAATATGTCCAAATGCAGCAACCGTAACGGTCGTTTGAGCTTCGATTTGACTGTGGAAACACCTATTGTTCTGAACGGGCAAAGTCCTTCCGACTTTACTATCTTTTATTTTACATCGCAAAGTGATGCTGACAACAACATTAACAGCATTCCCGATCCAACCGCCTTTCTTGTATTAGCCCCACAATCTCCGGTTACCATTTGGGTTCGAATGACCGATGCCAACAATGTCAATTGTTATGCCCTAACCAGCTTTACGATCACTATACAACCATTACCTTTGGTGGATGTTCATCCGGATGTAATCGAATGCAGCAGCTATACTTTACCTCCGATAACCAACGGGAATTATTTTACCGGATCTCAAGGCTCCGGAACTCCGCTTTTCGCCGGTGATGTTATTACGCAACAAGGCACCTATTATATATATAACGGTCCAGTTGGTCCTTTGGGCTGTGCCGATCAAACTACCTTTATGGTAACATTAATTGATCAACTAAGCTTCCCGGAAATAGGCTGCGGCGAATATACCATTCGTAACTCACCGGCCGGGCATTTTTATACCGCACCGGGTGGCGGAGGCGATATATTACCCGTAGGAACAGTACTCCATACAGATCAGACGATTTATTTCTATGCGGTTGTAAACGGCAATGTATGCCAGGAAAAAACATATCATATCCGAATTCTTCCTGTTCCTCCAATCGACACTCCGGACGATGTTATCACCTGTAATTCCTATACATTACCCTCATTAGTTCACGGTGCTTATTACACCTATCCGAACGGTAGCGGCGTAACGGTTAATCCCGGAACAGTAATAACTGAATCTACAACATTATATCTTTATACGTATGATGGCGAGTGTTCGAATGAACATACTCTACGGATAACAATTATCGACGGTCCTTCATTCCAACCCGTTACAGCCTGTGGTGAATTTATACTCCCGGCCGTTGAAGTCGGAAATTATTTTACTCAACCGATGGGGAACGGAACCATGATTCCCGCCGAAACAGCCATTCAAAGTTCCCAAACGGTTTATTATTATGTTCCGACCACAACTTCACCCAATTGTACCGACTATCTGAATTACCAGATCACGATATTACCGAAACCTTTAGTTGACACTCCTGCCGACCGTACAGAATGCGGACAATATATACTACCTCCTTTAACCAACGGAAACTATTTTACCGGAACTAATGGAACCGGAACTCAAATGAGTGCCGGACAGATTATAATCAGCACAAGGACAATCTATATTTATGCAACATCGAGTAATGGTTGTACTAACGAACATTCTTTTACCGTAACCATACGTCCTTTCCCTCCTGTTGACAGTTTTACAGATGTATACACCTGTACTTCTTTTATCTTACCACAATTAACCAACGGAAAGTATTTTACAGGATCGGGCGGAACCGGAACTCAGTTAAGTCCCGGAACCGAAATAACAACTTTGCAAACGCTATACATTTATAATAACTGGAGTGATTTTCCAACCTGTAGCAGCGAAACCGTATTTACCGTAAATGCTATCGGTGTGGAAGTCGGCACTTTTGATGATGTTAAAGCTTGTGACAGTTATACGTTACCGAACCTTACCGTAGGTAATTATTATTCGCAGCCAAACGGTCAAGGTGCTATCATCCCGGCAGGAACTGTTATAACCACAAGTCAGACTATTTATGTTTATGCTATTTCCGGAAATCGTATTAATTGTACCGACGAAGACGATTTTCTCGTTACCATTTCAACGACTCCGACACTTCCGAATTTCAGCAATATAGAACGTTGCGACAGCTATACTTTACCACCATTAACATCCGGCAATTATTTTAGCGGTAGCGGCGGAACCGGTACAACTTATCAGGCCGGAGACAACATTACTACTTCACAAACGATTTATGTAATGGAAGCAGCAGCCGATAATCCCGACTGTTTTACTGAAAAATCATTTTTCGTAACCATTTATCCGTTATTGGATCTGAATATTTCCGACGGCACTATTTGTGTCGATCCGGTAACACAAAATACCATCACACCTTATACCGTTTCAACCGGCTTAAGTCCTGCTTTATTTACCGTAGAATGGTACCAGAATAATCAGTTGATTCATACCGGACCTAGCTATACAGCAACACAAGCCGGACAATACACGATCAACACCATAAAACTAACTCCGGAATCCGGAAACGATTGTAATTATAATCCAAAAACCATAAATATTGATCAATCAAGTTCAGCAATAGCTTCTTTATCCGTTAGCGAACCGTTTTCCGATATCAGTACGATTAGTGTCATCATTACCGGCGGATACGGTCAGTATGTATACCAACTGGACGATGGAATTGAGCAGTCCTCCAACGTTTTTGAGAATGTTTCCGGAGGCGAGCATTGGGTAACCGTTACTGATACAAAAGCGAATTGCGGCAGTATCCGATTAAAAACGTATATCCTGAAATACCCGAAATTCTTTACACCAAACGGCGACTCCTATAACGACACCTGGAATATCCGCGACCTTCGCAATCAAAAAGAAGCCCGGATTTATATTTTCGATCGTTACGGTAAATTCCTCGCTCAACTCCGACCGGACGGACCGGGTTGGGACGGAATGTATAACGGTCATCCGTTACCCTCTACCGATTATTGGTTTAAAGTTGTTTTCACAATGAACGGCGAAGAAAAAGAATTCCGATCCCATTTTTCAATGAAACGTTAGCCTTTTCATTTTTAAGTTGATAGAATCTTAGGCCGATGCGTTTTTTTTTCTAAAAAAACCTTTGCAACTTTGCATTCTTATACTTATTCAGATGATAGAAGACAAAACGCCTCAAAGAACCAGTTTGTCGCAACTGGGAGAATTCGGATTAATATCGCATTTGACCCAGCACTTCAAAATTAATCAGCCATCCACATTAACCGGGATTGGCGATGATGCGGCTGTACTGGATTTTAACGATAAAAAAGTGGTGATTTCAACCGATTTATTGGTAGAAGGCGTTCACTTTGACCTTGCTTATATGCCTTTAAAACATTTGGGATATAAAGCTGTAGTCGTTAACCTTTCCGATATCTGTGCAATGAATGCCAAACCAACACAGATAACCGTTTCGATTGCCGTTTCGAATCGTTTCCCTTTGGAAGCACTGGAAGAACTTTTCGACGGAATTGCTTTGGCTGCCAAAATATATGATGTAGATGTGATCGGCGGGGATACCACTTCTTCTCAGAAAGGATTAATCATTAGCATTACAGCTATCGGCGAAGCAAAAGAAGAAGAACTGGTTTACCGTAACGGAGCCGGTGAAACCGATTTATTAGTTGTTACCGGTGACCTTGGTGCCGCTTATATGGGATTACAGGTTTTGGAACGCGAGAAGCAGGTTTTCCAGGTTAACCCGAATAACCAACCGGATTTGGATGCTTATACTTATCTTATCGAACGTCAGTTAAAACCGGAAGCGCGTAAAGACGTAAAAGAATTATTGGAAGCACTAGACTTAAAACCGACTTCAATGATTGATATTTCAGATGGATTATCCTCTGAGATTATTCATATTTGTAAGAATTCGTCAAAAGGTTGTAATCTATACGAAGACAAATTACCACTGGATCCTCAATTGATCAATGCTTGTGAAGAATTTAATGTCGACAGTACTACAATTGCCATTAACGGAGGAGAAGATTACGAATTGTTATTTACAATCAAAATGTCAGATTTCGATAAGATTAAAGGAAATCCGAATTTTACAGTAATCGGGCATATGGCACCGGAAAGTGAAGGTATTCATTTAATAACTCGTGCCAACACTAAAATTCCATTAAAAGCAAGAGGGTGGAATGCATTAAGTGAAGAATAAAATTCTTACAAAAAACAATAAAGACATAAAAAAAGCGTTAGTACATTACTAACGCTTGATTTTTAATGAGCTAAACCAAATCCTCTATTTGGCTGGGCTGTAGCAAGACCTTTTACAGGCTGGGCTAAAGAAGGTAATCCACTATATTTACCTTATACTGTATAAACTAACTTAATTAAGTATTTAATGACACTGTAAAAGTACTTGTTTCCCACACAAGCATTTTACGGTTTTTTTCAGTTTTTTTTACGGTTTGATTTTTTTTTAGCTTTTTTGTCCATTTTAACATTTTCAACCGCTTTAAAAACCTCCATTTTGCACTAAAAATACTACTTAAACCAGAAACCCTACCTTAAAGAACGATAAAACCGTAAATAAAAAAGCTCTCCATTTACGGAAAGCTTTTTTAAAATTGCATTACATTTTCATCAACCAGTTACGCATAGAAACTTCGTCACTGATAATTGCTCTCAATTCTGAAATTTTAACGCGATCCTGCTTCATGCTATCTCTATGACGAATCGTTACGGTTTCATCTTCTAATGTCTGATGATCTACCGTAATACAGAATGGTGTTCCTAATGCATCCTGACGACGGTAACGACGCCCGACAGCATCTTTTTCATCATACGACACATTGAAATCCCATTTCAGATCGTCTATAATTTTTCGGGCTACTTCCGGTAAACCGTCTTTTTTAACCAATGGCAATACCGCAGCTTTTGTTGGCGCTAATACTGACGGTAATTTTAATACGGTACGGGTTGATCCGTCTTCCAATGTTTCTTCCTGTAAGGCTTTTGAGAAAACAGAAAGGAACATACGATCCAATCCAACTGATGTTTCCACTACATACGGTACATAGCTCGAATTGGTTTCGTTATCAAAATATTGTAATTTTTTACCGGAATGCGATTCGTGTGCTTTTAAATCGAAATCCGTTCTGGAGTGAATTCCTTCCAATTCTTTAAATCCGAACGGGAAGTTAAATTCGATATCCGCAGCGGCATTAGCATAGTGTGCTAATTTTTCATGATCGTGGAAACGGTAATTCTCTTTTCCAAGTCCTAATGAAAGATGCCATTTTAATCGGGTTTCCTTCCAGTATTCATAATATTTCATTTCTTCTCCCGGACGAACGAAGAATTGCATTTCCATTTGTTCAAATTCGCGCATACGGAAGATAAACTGACGTGCTACGATTTCATTACGGAAAGCTTTTCCGGTTTGTGCAATACCGAAAGGCACTTTCATACGTCCTGTTTTTTGAACATTCAGGAAGTTAACGAAAATTCCCTGAGCGGTTTCCGGACGTAGGTATAGATCCATTGCCGAATCAGCAGATGCACCTAATTTTGTACCGAACATCAAATTAAATTGACGTACTTCAGTCCAGTTTTTAGATCCGGATTCCGGACAAGCGATTTCCAGCTCTTCGATCAAAGCTTTAACATCAGCCAGATTTTCAGTTTCCAGTGAACGAGCCATACGCTCCAGAATTTCTCTTTGACGCGTACGATATTCCATTACACGGGCATTAGTCGTAACGAATTGCGCTTCATCAAAAGCGTCTCCGAAACGTTCACGTGCTTTATCAATTTCTTTTTGTGCTTTCTGATTTAATTTTTCAGCATAGTCTTCAATTAAAACATCAGCACGATATCTTCTTTTTGAATCTTTATTATCAATTAACGGATCATTGAAGGCATCAACGTGGCCGGACGCTTTCCAGGTAGTCGGATGCATAAAAATAGCCGCATCGATACCCACGATATTCTCGTGCATCTGAACCATGGATTTCCACCAATATTCACGAATGTTTTTCTTTAATTCAACACCGTTCTGAGCATAATCATATACTGCGCTCAAACCATCATAGATTTCGCTCGAAGGGAATATAAATCCGTATTCTTTTGCATGCGAAACTACATTTTTAAATAAATCGTCTTGTTTTGCCATGTTGCAAAAATAGGAAAAAGAGATTGTAAAAAACAGGGGAAATTTTAACTTTTTACGGCAATTATCTAAATTGGAAATTAGCCGTTCCGATTATTCGGTCCTGATGTATGATATTGACTTCATACTCGCCTCGGATTAGTTTTTTTTTATCGACATCTACAAAGGCGCAGACATCGGTAGCTTTATTTTCGTAGAACACGATTCCTTTTGCCGTACAGCTTAAATCGCAGTTAAATTTTTCGTCGGAACGGGAACAATTCGCCAGTATTGTATTTTCCGGATTGACGATTTGATAAAAGATTTCCTGATTCCCTTTCGGAATGGATTCGGTAAAATTTAAAGTATAACAAATCCGGATTTGATCAATTTTTTTGGAGCGATTGGTTTCGAGATAGTCACTGTAGATAATTTTTACACCTCGAACACTGACATTGAGTGCTTTTAAGTTTTTTGAGGGAAGCTCCTCATTGTCGGAAGGATGATCATTTAATTCGGCTAACGATTTTACCGATTTTCTTTTCTCCGTTTTGATTTTAGTTGTAAGAATTTTTCTTTTCGCTTTTTCTGCTTTACTGCTAATGGAGTCTGCTTTTGAAAAACTTTTTAAATGCATATCCGGCTTAAACAGTACTGTATTTTTATCCGATCGGTTGACCAGCATACCATTAACCGAATCATATCGTTTTAAAATCTCAGAAAGTTCATTTTTATGAAGCGAGTTTTCTAATGAAATCTTATCTTTAAGTGTTTTATTTTCAACAGATAACCGATATAAATTAAAAGACAAGGTGAGCACTCCGGTTAAAAGCACACCGACACTTACCTGAATTAATCTTGTAGCGTTATTACTTGCCATTTCTATTAAATAATCGCTAAAAGTATTCCTCATCTTGTAATTCCAAAAAAATAATCGATGAAATGATAAAAAACTTGATAAACTTACTTTTTCCGCCACTTTGCGTTGGCTGTAATTCAATTTTATTGCAAAATGAGAATATTATATGCCTTAAATGCCGACATGAGCTTCCGTTCACCGATCATCCTATTTCTGCTAAAAATACAACCTATACAAAATTTTACGGCCGTTTGTCCTTAGAGTATGCTTTCTCCCTTTTATACTATCGAAAAAAAGGTATTGCGCAACAATTGATTCACCATCTAAAATACAATAACAAACAGGAAATCGGCACCTTATTAGCTGAATGGTATCTGGATCGATTTCGAAATCACAGTGCTTTTCAGGATATAACCACCATTATTCCGGTTCCGCTACATAAAAGACGATTAGAGGAACGCGGTTACAACCAGCTAACCCGATTCGGCCAGACATTGGCAGAAGGTCTCCATATCCAATATAATGAAACACTTTTATATCGGGACCATTATTCCAAAACACAAACCCGGAAAAACATCTTTAATCGTACCGAAATAAACAGCGACCTATTTAACTGTCACGCAAGCGAAAGGGATTTTAACAAACATTTCCTTTTAATAGATGATGTTATCACAAGCGGAGCAACGCTGGAAGCCTGCGGAAAACAATTATTAAAAATTCCCGGTGCGAAACTGAGTATTGCAACCATCGCTTATACCGACACGTAATTTTATAAAGATTTTCCAAAAAGATTTTCTTTCCACTGAATATAATCGTTATTTTGTGCTGTTAAAAATGCTGATAACATGTTGAAATACCGCATCGCTTTCCTGATTGTTGTTTTTTCCGTTCTGTTAACCGGATGTGCCAAAAGAGGTATGGTTTCAGGCGGACCAAAAGATACTATTCCTCCTACAATTACCTATAGCGTTCCTAAAAATTTCAGCACGAACTTTAATGGCAACCTGATCAAAATTAATTTTGACGAATACATTAAGGTAAAAGACATCAACAAGCAGCTGATCATTTCTCCTCCAATGAAAAAAGCCCCGGATATTGTTCCGATGGGTTATGCCAGCAAATATATCACGATTAAGATTAAGGATACTTTACTACCCAATACTACTTACAGTTTTAATTTCGGACAGAGTATTGCCGACAATAATGAGATGAATCCGTATTCTCAGTTTAAATATGTCTTCTCGACAGGAGATTATATCGATTCTCTCAAAATAGGCGGTATGATTCGCGACGCATATCACAAGAAAGTTGACAATTTCGTTTCGGTTATGCTATATGAAGCGGAAACATTCGCCGATTCAACTGTTTTTAAACAACATCCCCGTTATGTAACCAATACATTAGACAGTTTAAAAATCTTTACATTGGAAAATTTAAAGGAAGGCAAGTATTTTCTTGTAGCGCTTAAAGATGCCAATAACGATTATAAATTCAATCCGAAAACAGACAAAATCGCTTTCTTTAAAAATCCGATACAGGTTCCTAATGATACTATTTTCCGGTTAGACTTGTTTAAGGAAGAAGTTGATTTTAAAGCGGAAAAACCAACTCAGGAAAATCCGAATCGACTTATTCTCGGATTTGAAGGAAAAGAAAAGGCAAAAAACACTAAAATTGTCGTATCTAAAGGAAACGAAATCCTTAATACAACGATTACCAAATATTCGACCAAAGACTCGTTAAATATCTGGCTTCCGAAAATCAAAGCCGATTCATTAAAAATACAAGTCACCAACGGTGAGTACACCAAAGAATTTATAACAAAAATAAAGGAGATGAAAGCTAAAAACGATACCCTTTCGTTTGAAGCCAAACCAACCGGCAACATCAATTTCCGTGATACTTTCACCATCACACCTTCGATTCCTTTATCCAAGATTGATCAGGCTAAAATCAAGTTAACAAGTTCAAAAGATTCTACTGCCGTACCTTTCCGGATAAATTATCTGGAGTATGAGAAAAAATTGGAAATCGATTTTAAAAAAGATCCGAATCAGCGTTATTCTTTAACATTATTCCCGGGTGCTTTAACGGATTTTTATCAAGCTAAAAACGACACGTTAAAATACACTTTAGCGACACGCCAAAATACTGATTTCGGGAATTTACGGGTTCGTCTTGAAAATGTAAAACGTTTTCCTGTAATCCTGGAATTACTGGATAAAGACGGAAAGATCCTGGCTTCGGAATACAGTGAAAAAGAAACGACAATCGATTATAACTTACTCGATCCGAACGCATACACGCTACGTCTTATCTACGATGACAACAAGAACCGAAAATGGGATACCGGTAATTTCCTAAGAAGAGAACAACCGGAAGAGGTTATTTATTTCCAGGGTGAAGTCGACGTAAGGGCAAACTGGGATGTCGATCAGGTTTTCAAGCTAGATTAGGTTAAATTTATCCCGATCTCTTAAAAACCCTAATTTATTTCTGTTGGCCAACATTAATTCTTTGTCTAAATGCACGGAGAAAACCACTTCTTTTTCGACCGGTTCCACCAAAGCATTTCCAAGATAATCCAATACCTGTGAATGACCGGAATAGAAATTATGATTTACGTCGTCTCCGATTCGGTTAACTCCAATCACATAGGACATATTTTCGATAGCTCTGGCTTTTAAAAGTGTATCCCAGGCTAAAATTCGAACCTGTGGCCAGTTGGCAACATAAATTAACAGATCATAATCATCGTTATTACGGGAATATACCGGGAAACGCAAATCGTAACAAATTAGCGGACATATTCTCCATCCTAAATAATTTACAACTAAACGTTCGGTTCCACCGGCGGTATAGGTTTTATGTTCTCCCGCAAGCGAAAACAAATGGCGTTTATCGTAGTATTCTACATCTCCGTTAGGAAAAACAAACAATAAACGGTTATAAAAAAGATCATTCTCACGGATTACAAGACTTCCCGTTATAGCGCAGTTTTTTTCAATGGCGGTTTCCTTCATCCAGTTTACCGTAACGCCATCCATTGGTTCCGCGACTTCTTCCGGGTTCATTGTAAAACCGGAACTAAACATTTCCGGGAGAATAATTAACAATGAATCTTCCGGTATATTTTGAATTTTTGCTGCGAAATAATTTCGGTTTACTTCTGGGTTTTCCCAAAACAGAGGCGCCTGAATGATGCTAACTTTCATTGTGTGTAGTTCTTTTTTAGGTTGGCGAGTTTTTATATCAATAAAAATATAAAAGTTCTGGCAAACGAAAGGGTTTCACGAAATAAATCTGCTATAAAAAACAAAAACGCATCCAACAAGAAGAAGGATGCGTTTTTTATTGTGATTTTTTTACAAACTATTTAATACTTGCTTTTAAGTATTCTCTGTTCATACGAGCGATATTCTCAAGGGAGATTCCTTTAGGACATTCGATTTCACAAGCTCCTGTATTAGTACAGTTTCCGAAACCTTCGTGATCCATTTGTTCTACCATATTTAATACACGCTCTGCTGCTTCCACTTTACCTTGCGGTAATAAAGCAAACTGAGAAACTTTTGCCGATACGAATAGCATCGCAGAAGAGTTTTTACATGTTGCTACACAAGCACCGCATCCGATACATGTTGCAGCATCAAAAGCTCTGTCGGCATCGTGTTTCGGGATTGGAATAGCGTTCGCATCCTGTGTATTTCCGGAAGTATTAACCGAAATAAATCCTCCTGCATGTTGAATTCTGTCGAAAGCACTTCTGTCAACTACTAAGTCTTTAATAACCGGGAATGCTTTTGCACGGAACGGTTCGATATAAATTGTATCACCGTCTTTGAACATACGCATGTGTAACTGACAAGTTGTTACACCTCTGTCCGGTCCGTGTGCTTCACCATTGATATAAAGTGAACACATCCCGCAGATTCCCTCACGACAGTCGTGATCGAAAGCTACCGGTTCGTCTCCTTTTTCAACTAATCCGTCATTTAATACGTCTAACATTTCAAGGAAAGACATATCCGGCGACACATCGCTGATTTTATAATCAACTAATTGTCCTTTATCTTGAGCGTTTTTCTGACGCCATATTTTTAACGTTAAATTCATAACTTTGAGTATTAAGTATTAAGAGGTTCCCTTAACACATTACATTATTTGTAACTTCTTTGAACCAGTTTCACATTTTCGAATTTCAGCTCTTCTTTGTGTAATACGGCTTCTCTCGGGTCTCCTTTATATTCCCAAGCAGCTACGTATGCAAAGTTAACGTCATCACGTTGTGCTTCACCTTCTTCCGTTTGATATTCTTCTCTGAAGTGTCCTCCACAAGATTCATTTCGGTGTAAAGCATCTTTCGCGAATAACTCTCCTAATTCCAGGAAGTCAGCAACACGTAATGCTTTTTCCAATTCCTGGTTAAATCCGTTAACATCACCCGGTACACGAACGTCTCTGTAGAATTCTTCACGAATGGCTCTGATTTCATCCATCGCTTCAGCAAGTCCTTTTGCATTACGCGCCATACCTACTTTATCCCACATTACTTTACCCAGTTTTCTATGGAAATAGTCAACTGAATGCGTACCGTTATTTTTACTCAATTTTTCAATTTGATCTCTAACATTTTTCTCTGCTTCGATAAACTCCGGTAAATTTGTATCAATTTTTCCGGTACGGATATCTTTAGAAAGATAATCACCAATTGTATAAGGCAATACAAAATATCCGTCAGCAAGTCCCTGCATCAAAGCAGAAGCTCCCAATCGGTTTGCACCGTGATCCGAGAAGTTAGCTTCACCGATTGAATAACAACCTTCAACTGTAGTCATAAGATTGTAATCTACCCAGATACCACCCATAGTGTAGTGTACCGCAGGATATATCATCATTGGTGTTTCGTATGGATTATCGTCAACGATTTTCTCATACATCTGGAACAAGTTTCCGTATTTGTTTGCTACTACTTCCGTTCCTAATTTTTTCACTAAAGCCGCATCATCCGGATCTAAGTGTTTAATTTTTGCCTGTTCCTTTCCATAACGCTGGATTGCAGACGCAAAATCAAGATAAACAGCTTCTCCGGTTTTGTTTACTCCGTATCCGGCATCACATCTTTCTTTTGCTGCACGAGACGCAACGTCACGCGGTACAAGGTTACCGAAAGACGGGTAACGTCTTTCCAAATAGTAATCTCTATCTTCTTCGGCAATTTGTGTCGGTTTTAAACGTCCTTCACGGATTGCCTGAGCATCTTCTAATTTTGCAGGTACCCAGATACGACCATCATTACGCAATGATTCTGACATCAATGTTAATTTTGACTGGTGATCTCCGGAAACCGGAATACAAGTCGGGTGAATCTGTGTATAACAAGGGTTAGCAAAATAAGCTCCTTTTTTATGTATTTTCCATGCAGCCGTTACGTTACTTCCCATTGCATTTGTAGAAAGGAAGAATACGTTTCCGTAACCTCCGGAAGCAATTACAACTGCGTGAGCAGAATGTCTTTCAATTTCTCCTGTAATCAGGTTACGAGCAATGATTCCTCTTGCTTTTCCTTTAACGATTACAAGGTCTAACATTTCGTGACGGTTGTACATTTGGATTTTACCACGTCCGATTTGACGGTTCATTGCAGAATAAGCACCCAACAACAATTGCTGTCCGGTTTGCCCTTTTGCATAGAACGTTCTGGATACTAATGTTCCCCCGAACGAACGGTTGTCTAATAATCCGCCGTATTCACGAGCCAACGGCACCCCTTGAGCCACACATTGGTCAATAATATTAGCCGAAACTTCCGCCAGACGGTGAACGTTTGCCTCACGAGCACGATAATCTCCACCTTTTACCGTATCATAAAATAAACGGAAAGTTGAGTCACCATCTCCCTGGTAGTTTTTTGCTGCATTGATACCTCCTTGTGCTGCAATTGAGTGCGCACGACGCGGAGAATCCTGAAAACAAAAAGCTTTAACGTTATATCCTAATTCTGCTAAAGTTGCAGCAGCCGAACCTCCTGCCAGTCCAGTTCCAACGATAATTACATCGATGTTACGTTTATTGGCCGGGTTCACTAAGTTTATATGATCTTTATAGTCTGTCCATTTTGTAGAAATAGGACCTTGAGGTATTTTAGAATCTAATGCCATAATCTTTATCTATTATAGGATTATTTAAAGAAGTGAATATATAAAGGAATAATAGCAAATAATAAAGGAACAATAATTGCAAATCCTTTTCCGAAAACTTTAATCGCCGGTGTGTATTTTGGATTGTTAGCACCTAACGACTGGAATGCACTGTTAAATCCGTGTAATAAGTGGAATGCTAAAACAGCCATTGAGAACACGTAGAAAATTGTAAATGCTAATCCCAATTTCGGATCTTTAAAGAACTCTATTGTAATTGTGTGTAAATCTTTATACCCTTCTGCAAATTTTACTTTCACCGGTTTTACAGAGTAGAAATCACGTCCTTCCAATACTACATTTTCTCCGTCTACGGTTTGTACCGGAATAAATTTATCTTGTCCCCATCCTGAAGTAAGATAAAATTCCTGCGGAGCACCACCCGTTTGCGATTCTACAGTAATTTTTTGTAATGGCATAGTAGTAAAGTGCATTTTAGCCCAGAAGTTCACCATATGCGTAGCGATGAAAATCAGGATTAATGTTCCCAATACAGCCATATTTCTTGATGCCCAGGCACTGTTTGCTGCCGCGTTGTTCTTCGCATACCCTATCGGCCTCGCCTTTTTATTCTGAATCGTTAAAAGGATACCATCGATCGCATGAAACAGGATCGAAATGTAGGTTACATAAGATAGAATTTTTACCGCTGGATTGGTAGTCATGAATAATGCATATTCATTGAATTGCAGCTGTGTACCGAACAATAATTGTAGGTTACCTGCCAAGTGTCCCACCAAAAACAAGCATAAAAATAAACCCGTAAGAGCCATCCAGTATTTTTTTCCAATAGATGACTTTAAAAGTGCAGATTTTGCCATAGTGTTTGATTGTAATAGTTTTTAAAAAAATCAAACAAAAGTAACGCTATTTCAAATTAACCGCAACCCTTTAAGGCTTATTTATAATGAATTTAAAGTATATCACCTTAAGTTCTGAGAAAACCATATTGACAAAAATAGCTATCTTACTATATTATAGCAAAATAACAACCGGCGATAGAAAAGAATTTTATTTTTGATAAGACGGAACCAATCCTCGCAATCCCATATCCACAACATTTTCACCTGCTGATGGCTCATATTTCCCGTCTACGTGGACTTCTTTCCACTCAAAACTGTTGTTTGCCGATAATGACAAGGTTACTTCTACGTCACGTGTTTCGTTTCCGGTTATTACTAAAGGTGCAGCAAATTTACCGGTAACCACACAGGATTTAGGCGGTATTGGTGATGTCGCATAAAGCGGATTCGGAACGGTTGTAGCTCCTGCCGGTGTTTGCCCCGAAAAAGGCATTCCGTTTACATTTAAAGCCCAATATCCCTGTTCGCGATTTCCGTTTACAGGAAAACTACTATT
The DNA here is from genome assembly GCF_024496085.1 of Flavobacterium cerinum. Taxonomy (NCBI): domain Bacteria; kingdom Pseudomonadati; phylum Bacteroidota; class Flavobacteriia; order Flavobacteriales; family Flavobacteriaceae; genus Flavobacterium; species Flavobacterium cerinum. The sequence continues at coordinate 585,871 of NZ_CP101751.1, forward strand.
TCCGATATGATGTGTAGTCAAATAGGTTTTAAACCCTACAAAACTGGCCAGCGTGCCGTTATAGTCAACACCCTGATGCAGAATATTAATATTATAATCCTGATAAGACAATGATACCCGCATCCATTCATAACTTCCTGTTGCGACCTGGCTTAACGGAATTGACAAAAAGATCTCGTTTTCCCCTACAATCTTTGACTGACTGAAATCAATTGCTTTTTCTCCACCCGCCATAGTTTCCGGCGCATGATACAATACTGTTCCCATCCCTAATGCCGTATTAGCATTTGGCGCCATTTCGATATAGTGTGAGCTGATTGCGTTAAAAGAAGGAGATTGTGCAGCATTACCGTCAGCTACAGCTACCGGTTGACCTAAATTGTTTAATCTTGGCTGTGCAGCATCAAATTTAAATCGCATCACCAAATGCGGTTCTGCATTTTTAACATCATCATTGTCATCACACGAAAAGAATGCGATGGCCAACAGTAATACGAATATGATGCTTTTAAATTTCATTGCTTTAGATTAACATAAGATTACCAACAAAAATCCTGCCAAGATTTTGTTAATTTAATAGGTCTTGGTTACATCTTCATCTACAACGAGAATATAGTCTGCTTTATTGTAGTGCTCTGCTTCTAATTGTGAAATATTTTTTTGTGTTACCGTCGCAATAGTAATTATCTTACTTTTCGGATCGCTTTTCATTAAATACCAATAAATCCCTTCGAAGTTATCACTGTGATATGTTCCGTTGTAATGAATAAATACCGCATCCTCTTTTTGGTTTACACGGATAAAATAAGCCATCGTTGCGTCTTTTATAGCCTGGGCTTTCGGAAGATTATCACCGCCATGACCTCCCATCATTTCGATCATTTTCACATAACCCGGTAATTGCGGATCATATGCTATTGGTAAAGGTGCTATCCAGTTCCGCTCTTCCGGTTTCAGGGTTTCCAAAGCTTCAAAACCTTTTTTAAACACCATACTGGCATATCGTCTCGGAACATTCGTTGCGATAAATGCTTTTTGATGTTCTTTCGCAAAGTCAACTAACGGCTTGTAATCGGTTTTATGATTATTCCAAAGTCTTGCCAATGTATCAAATGCTTTTTGATCTATTTCCCCTTTCAGATACTGATTCAATTGCTTCTGATTATCAGCTTCAATCATTTCAGCTCCCAACACCACATCCCGTTTCTTCGCAAGATCTTTTGTCAGTTCCAACTGCAACCAGTGAACCACCGAATTATCATGATGTTCACCAAATAAAACGATATCCGTTTTACCGGCCTCTTTTAGCATTTTACTATAATTGGTCTTTTTTCCCTTTTTATCAAAAATTTGATACGGCATTTTGTCTTGCGCCTGTAAAATTGTCATAAAAAACAGGGTAACGAAGAGTGATATTGTTTTTTTCATGGCAGAAAATTACCTATTATTATGAATTCCTCAAAATTTTAAAGTCGCATTAACACCTTTTCAGCCTAAATTCTTTAAATTTGGGTTCTATACATTTAAATTTATTTCGTTATGAAATACCATCAGATTGACCGAAACCTTTTCATAAAAAACCGCAAAAAATTTAGTGCGGCTATGAAACCAAACAGTGTTGCTATTTTTAACTCTAATGATATCTATCCCGTAAGTGCCGACAGTACTTTGCCGTTTGCACAACATCGCGATATATTTTACCTGTCGGGTGTAGATCAGGAAGAGAGTATCTTATTACTTTTCCCGGATGCACCTTACGAACATCAGAGAGAAATTCTTTTCCTAAGAGAAACCAACGATCATATCGCTGTATGGGAAGGAGAGAAACTGACGAAAGAACGCGCATTTGAGGTTTCCGGAATCAAAACCGTTTACTGGCTTCAGGATTTCAAAAAGGTTTTATACGAACTGATGACATATGCTGATACAATCTACATCAATACCAATGAACATTACCGTGCTTCTGTTGAGACGGAGACACGTGAGGCTCGTTTTGTAAAATGGTGGAAAGAAAACTATCCGGCTCATAAAGTAGAAAAAAGCAATCCGATTTTACAACGTCTTCGTTCTGTTAAAGAAAGCGAAGAACTGGATCTAATCCAACAAGCATGTAATATCACTGAAAAAGGTTTCCGTCGTGTATTATCGTTTGTAAAACCGGGTGTTATGGAATATGAAATCGAGGCCGAATTCATGCACGAATTTTTACGAAATCGCTCTAAAGGTTTTGCTTACACTCCAATAATCGCTTCGGGTAACAATGCGAATGTTTTACACTATATCGAAAACAACCAGCAATGTAATGAAGGCGACTTATTATTGTTAGATGTCGGCGCCGAATATGCGAACTATTCCAGCGACATGACCCGTACAATTCCGGTTTCCGGACGTTATTCCAAAAGACAACGCGAAGTATACGATGCTGTATTGCGCGTAAAAAATGAAGCGGCTAAAATGTTGGTTCCGGGTAATTTCTGGAAACAATATCATGTGGAAGTCGGTAAAATTATGACTTCTGAATTATTAGGTTTAGGATTATTGGACAAAGCCGATGTACAAAACGAAAATCCGGAATGGCCGGCATATAAAAAATATTTTATGCACGGAACATCGCACCATATGGGATTAGACACGCACGATTACGGTTTATTACATGAGCCGATGCAAGCTAATATGGTTTTCACAATTGAACCGGGTATTTACATTCCGGCTGAAGGATTCGGAATCCGTATTGAAGATGATGTTGTGATCCAATCTCAAGGAGAACCTTTCAATCTGATGCGTAATATTCCGATTGAAGCAGATGAAATCGAAAGCATAATGAACGCTTAATAATAGCTTTCTAAATAATTAAAACGGCTTACAATTAAATTTGTAAGTCGTTTTCTTTTGCTGTTATCCCGCTTTATTATTTATTTTTGCAGTATCGAAAATGACTTACCTTGAAGTTTACTCTTTTTAAAAACGCTAAAATCGCCTATACCGATACCGGAAAAGGAACTACATTGGTTTTTCTTCACGGATTTCTTGAAAATGCCGGTATGTGGGATTTTTTCGCAGCCGAATTTTCAAAAAAGTACCGCATTATCACTATTGATTTATTAGGTCACGGACAATCGGAATCCATCGGATATATTCATAGTATGGAAGATATGGCTGATGCCGTACACACCATTCTAAGCGAACTTCGCATTCGGAAAGCGGCTTTTATCGGTCATTCAATGGGCGGTTATGTAGCATTGGCTTTCGCCGAACTGTATCCGGATTACATCAAAGGTATTGTGCTTTTAAATTCAACTTCCAGAGCCGACAGTGAGGAGCGCAAACGCAACCGCGACAGAGCCATTGTTGCCGTTAAACAAAGTTATACGAACTTTATAAAAATGTCGATTTCCAATCTTTTTAGCGAAGAAAACCGAAGCAGACTGGCTGATGTGATCGAAACTGTGAAATCTGAAGCTTTAAAAACTCCGTTACAAGGTATCATTGCAGCATTGGAAGGCATGAAAACACGAAATGACCGGGAAGTTATTTTGCATTTTGCTCCTTACCCGATACTCTTAATTCTAGGCAAAAAAGATCCGGTTTTAAACTACAATGATAGTTTGGAGCAAATTGAAAACACTAATGTAAAACTGGTTACTTTTAATGACGGGCATATGAGTCATCTGGAAAATCAACAGGAATTACTGGTCGTTTTACGCGATTTTTTTAAAGCCCTATAACTATTATTTTATCTTTTCCTCAAAAGGGATATTTTGATCTAAAATTTCATTGATCAGTATTATAATCTGTGTTTTAAAATCGTCCATAATTTCGGGAGTAACTATGGTTTCAAAATCTTTTTCGATTTTTCTTCCAAAAGGCATAAATCCGCTTTTCATATTTTTAAAAGATACGATTCCGACTTCCATTTCCTGTCCTGCCGCCTTTTCTTCATACATAAAAGCATAACACAGCAATTGGATTATTTTATCATTCTTAATATCATCAGTTAAACCGGTCCATTCTTTTAACTGTACATTAGTTTTTAAAACTTTTCCGGTTTTATAATCTACAATTCGAACCTTTCCGTTTCGGATTTCAATTCGGTCTACATTTCCGGCAATTTTAACCGGAAAAGGCAAGCGATTATCTTCCAAAACACGTTCCAAAGGTGTTTCCAGCGCAATAATTTTAACCGCGTCACCTTCTTCCAGTTTTCTTTTTTCTTCTCTTAAAAAATTATAAACGTTTCGTTTCGCTACTTCAAAAGCCAACAGGTTTTTCCCTTTTGTGATTTCTCCTTCTTTATATTCCAAGCGGAATTGTTTTTCCACCTCACCATTTGCCATCGCAAACATCCAGTCGACATCCGAAAGCGAGAGAAACTTATTTTGATAAGGCTTATACAATTCTTCTAAAGTGGCGTGAATAATGGTTCCCAATGTATTTAGCGCAATATTCTCTTCTACTTCTTCCACTTCCGAAATACGTAAAATTCGCTGGTTATAAAACTGTATCGGATTTCGCATATAGGCGGTAAGTCCGGAAGGCGAAAAACCTTTCCCGGTTGCAATTTCTTTTAAACGCGCCATAATTCGATCCGATTTGGGCACCGAAACCGATTCGTAAGCTTTATCCGGTAAGAAGGCATTATAAATCTGATGGGATAATTTGTGATTCGGTTGCTTTTCTATTTCCAATTGTGTCAGGAAGCGACTTCGTTCACCGGCATCCAATCCTTCACTTTCAGTATTATACAACAGGTAAATATTCTTAGCCCGTAACAGTAAATGGTAAAAGTGATAACTATAAATAGCATCCTTCTCTTTGTATGTCGGTAATCCCAATTCCCGTTTAACATCGTATGGAATAAACGAATTCATCGTCTTTCCGGCCGGGAATTTGCCTTCATTCATGGACGTAACAATAACTGTTTCAAAATCAAGAACTCTACTTTCTAAAACTCCCATTATCTGTAGTCCGGTTAACGGTTCTCCTTCAAAAGAAACTTCTGCAAGGTCAATCACTTGCTTATATACGGTATAAAGCGTACTGATTGTATCGATTTTAGGATGGGCTTCGTAGTAATTAATTAGCTTATTAACAACCTTAAAAACAGAATATAAAAATGTTTTCGACAATTTATCTTCTTCGTTATCATTACTTAAAAATGATTTTATTGCCAGCAATGTTTGCGATAGTTTATCCAATATATCGCCTACACTTTTATCATTCCATTTTTCGAATAACAGACGAAATAAAACAGATGGGGTTTCCTGAATTTCAAGCAGTTTTTTTTGCGTCAGGAACGTGATGTTATTTTGATTTATTACTTGTACCAAATGGCCGGCTTTTACGTATGGCTCAACCAATGGATGCGTCAGAATATCTAAGATTTCCTTATAATAAAACACATAATGCTTTTCGTCGCGCTGAATTGCGTTTGTATGCAATTTAAACAGCTTATTTATCAATATTTGCGCCGGGTTGTTTTTACTGCTATATCCCATCGTGATATTGAGACTATCTACGGATGAGGGTAACGCATACAATACCGGAATCAATAAATTCTCTTCTCCTAAAACCAATGCTACCTTATCGAGGCTTTCCGTTTTTAACTGAATTTCTTCTATTAGTTTTCCGGCAATTTTTGCCTGTCCCACAGTTTTCGGAGTTCCGATTATCTGAATGTTTTTTTCCTGACTAAAGTCGTTTACAATCCATTCAAAAGGTTGTGCGGTATATTGTTTCCATTCTTTTTTAAACCGGCGTACAAATAGTCCGGCATCATGAAATGAATCGTTTAAAAAAACGGCATCAATATCCCAATATATTTTTGCCTGATCGTTGAATAATAGTTGTTGAATGATCTTTTCTTCCGCCTGATTCAAGGCATTAAAACCTGCAAAAATGAGTTTTTTTGTTCCTAAAGTTTCCGAAAAATAATTTAGATTTTCAACTGCTTCCCGGTAAATCAGCCCTTGATAGCCGATTCCTTTTCGCAACAAATGCCCATAAAGTGCTTCGTAATATCGCGGTAACAAATTCCAGAATTCAAGATAATTCTCGATCATTGTTGTCCTTTTTTCCAAATCCAGCGACCAGTGTTTTATATCTTCGATATCTTTCAGATATGAAAACACGTAGCTCGGTTTAAGCAGGTAACGATCGATCTCATTAAAATCCTGCAAAAGTGTTTTTGCCCAATTTGCAAAAAGCTCGAAAGATTGTTGCTTTTCTTCGGGTGTTATTTCCAGATACACATCGTAAAACTCAAACAGCAATTCAATATTATCACAGGTTCGTATTCCGGCCACATCCTGAATAAAATCTTCAATACTCACAATTTCTGGAGCAAAGAGTGTCCCGGTCAGTTGCTTTTTTAATGCTTCGATTAAAAATATTTTTGCTCTTTTATTGGGCAGTACGATAACCACATCAGATATATTTCCTTGATACTGATCTATAATTGCGGTGCTGAGTTTATCTAAAAAGGAAAATGTAGTCATGCTATAAAAATAAAAAAACGCCCCGATAATCGGGGCGTTTTCGTTATTTATTTGTGTCGTAAATTATTTGATTAATTTAACTTCTACACGTCTGTTGTTAGCTTTACCTTTCGCAGTTTTGTTAGTATCGATTGGTTTAGTTTCACCGTATCCGATTGAAGATAATCTTTCGAAATCAATTCCGTTTTCGATTAAATAATCTTTAACAGCTTTAGCTCTCTCTTCAGATAATTTCTGGTTGAATGAATCTTTACCATCGCTATCAGTATGTCCTTCGATGCTGAATCTTGCATGAGGATACTCTTTTAAGATTGCAGTGATTGACTGTAATACCGGGAAAGTTTGTTTTTGGAAAGTAGCTTTACCAGAGTTGAACAAGATAGTTTTAGCGTAAGCGTTTAATTTTTTGATAGTTTCGTCAGATACTTCAGGACATCCGTTGTTAGCAACAGTTCCTTTTACGTCTGGACATTTATCATCTTTATCTGGCACACCGTCACCATCTCTATCTGGCCAAGGACATCCACCATTTTCTTTTGGACCTTTAACTTCAGGACATTTGTCTAAGTTATCTGGCACACCGTCACCGTCTGTATCAGGACATCCGTTGAATTGTTTTGGACCAGCTACTTCAGGACAAGCATCATCTTTATCAGGAATTCCGTCTCCGTCTGTATCAGGACAACCTTGGAATTCTTTAGGACCAGCTACATCTGGACAAGCGTCATCTTTATCTGGAATTCCGTCTCCGTCTGTATCAGGACAACCTTGGAATTCTTTTAAACCAGGTACATCCGGACAAGCGTCATCTTTATCATAGATTCCGTCTCCGTCTGTATCTTTACCTCCGAATTTGAAAGTAATACCTGCGAAGTGTTGCATGTGAGAAGGAACGTCGATTGACGGATCTCTTGTCTCATCAAATGAATGTTTGTAAGTTGAACGGAAAGATAAACCTACGTTTTCAGAGAACCAGAAAGTTAAACCTAAACCTCCGTTAACAGTTCCTGTACTAGCGTCTCCGAAGAAAGTATAACCTCCACCAATGTGAGCAGACGGGTCAATAACTTTAGATCCGATAAGGTTCATGAAGCTATAGTTGATAACCCCATCAATTCCATAGTAAGATAAATCTCCAGGATTTACTACAGTGTAGTCTCCAGGTACAGTAACTCGTGGTAAAACGTGTTTAGTAATTTTGTTTACCGATCCAGTCACACCGAAAGAGAAGTTATCTCCAATGTGTCTAGAAACGTTAACGAAAGAAACTGAAGGAATGATATTCCAGTTGTCTTTTGCGTTAAAATACTGTGAAAATTGGTCTTCTAATTTCTTGCTAGCACTGAATCTTGTGTCTACAGCGTTCGCACCAATTGTAATAGCCCAAGGGTTATTACTATCCTGAGCCTGCGAACTAAGACCCGCAAACATCAATGCTGCTACGAATAATTTGTTTAGATGTCTCATACTTTTTTTATTTAATTACAATACGTTATAATTACAGCAAAAGTAAGATGTAAAATATTAACTACAAAGCAATTTGTTAAAAAATTCGCTTTTTCTTACTAAAAACTTCTTACTGAATCACTCCCAAGGCCTTTCCAACCTCTGTAAAGGCGTTAATTGCCTTGTCTAAATGCTCTTTCGAATGGCCCGCAGATAATTGTACCCGAATTCTTGCTTTATCTTTCGGAACCACCGGATAAAAGAATCCCGTTACATAGATTCCTTTTTTAAGTAGCTCATCTGCCATTACCTGCGATAATTTCGCATCGTAAAGCATTACCGGCACAATTGCAGAATCACCGTCAATAATATCTAATCCGGCTGCTTTCATTCCGGCTTTAAAATAATTGGTATTCCATTCCAGTTTATCCCGCAATGTAGTATCTTTTTCCAACAATTCAAAAACCTTAATCGAAGCGCCAACAATAGACGGCGCTAATGAATTTGAAAACAAATACGGTCTTGAACGTTGTCTTAACAATTCAATAATTTCTTTTTTGGCCGTAGTATATCCTCCCATTGCTCCCCCTAAGGCTTTCCCTAAAGTTCCGGTAATAATATCGACTCTTCCCATTACGTTTTTAGCCTCTAATGTCCCTTTTCCGGTCGCTCCTATAAATCCGGCTGCGTGGCATTCGTCTACCATCACCATAGCATCATATTTGTCTGCTAAATCACAGATTTTATCTAATGGCGCCACTAAACCATCCATCGAAAAAACACCGTCCGTTACAATCAATTTAAAACGTCTTCCTTCAGCATTTGCCTTGATCAATTGCTGCTCAAGATCTTCCATATTGTTGTTTTCATAACGGTAACGCGCTGCTTTACACAAACGTACTCCGTCAATAATTGAAGCATGATTTAAACTATCTGAAATGATCGCATCTTCTTCTCCTAAAAGCGGCTCAAAAACACCTCCGTTAGCATCAAAAGCAGCGGCATAAAGGATTGTATCTTCCGTACCGTAAAAATCGGCGATCTTCTGCTCTAATGTTTTATGAATATCCTGTGTTCCACAGATAAAACGAACCGACGACATTCCGAATCCGTGTGTATCCAATGCGTCTTTTGCCGCCTGAACCACTTCCGGATGCGATGATAATCCAAGGTAGTTATTGGCACAAAAATTCAACACCGTTTCTCCTGTTGAAATCGTGATTTCCGCACCTTGCGGCGATGTTATGATTCGCTCTTTTTTAAATAATCCGTTATCCTGAATCGTAGTTAACTCGTTCTGTAAATAATCTTTAATTTTTCCGTACATGGTATGCTGTTTATTCGGTTATTATTATTCCGGTTACAAATGTATTACATTTAAAGTTTCCCCTATATACACCAATGTTTTTTTCGCTACCCGGTATCCCATTTCCTGTAATGCCATTTCATATTCTTCCAACTGACGAATATATTGCGGTTTATGTGCTCCGGTTTTATAATCCAGCAAATAAGCCTCTTCTCCGCGAAGCACAACCCGATCCGGCTTTATCGTTCTGCTGTCTTTTTTAATAATATTCTGTTCGTTGTATATTTTATCTGCTTCCTCAAAAAACACCTGTAATGCTTCGTGATTCACAATTTCGTACAGCATTTTAGCCACATCTTCGTGTTGTGCCCTTACAATCAAACCGCTTTCCTGTGCTTTTATTAAAGCTTGCGGAATGTCGTTTTTCGTTTTCACAAAAGATAAAATTTCGTGTAATACATTTCCGAATTCAATTGCTTTTTCCTGAACCGTTCCCCACATTAATGCTTCCCGCTGCGCTATTTTTATCGCTTTCGGATCCAGTTTTTCATTTACCTCCACGATCAACTGTTGCGTATCAACCTGTAATAGTTTCGTTGATTTTCTTTCCGGATCTCCGAATTCAAAGTACATCTTATTTTCATCATACACTCCTTTAAAATCGAGATATTTTATAAAATAGGATGACATATTATTTTGCAATTCTCCTTTACTGTTTACGTTTCGTCCCGTAATAACATACAATTGTTCTTCCGCCCGGGTCAACGCCACATACAATACGTTGATATTATCCAAAATATCCTGCTGGCTTTTCTCTTCGTAAACCTCAGCTGCTTTGCCACCGTATTCCGACACTTCTTTTTTTGCATCTACCAACGCTTTTGTAACCGCCAACTCTTCTTCCTCTATTTCCAGCCACATTTTATTTCGCGGTGCCGTTGCATAATTTTCCTCCGCAAACGGAAAAATCACCACCGGAAATTCCAAGCCTTTCGATTTATGAATGGTCATAATCCGAACAGCGTCATTTCCTTCGGGTGACGGAATACTAAATTTCGATCCGTTTTTGTTCCAGTAATCCAGAAAATCGGCTATTCCCGATTGTGTCCGCACATCTCTTTCCAAAACCAGATCCAGGAAATACTGCACATATGAAACCGTACTTCTTTCTTTGATAAAAACAGCGATGATAATCTCTACTGTTTCGTATAATGATTTTTTCCTGCAATCATCAAATGAAATTCCGACACCCAATTCCTGTAGCCATTTTTCCAAACCGGCTTCTGTTTCCTGCTGCATGCCCTTTTCGATACAATCATGAACCGGCAATACCGTTTGACGATAGCGCGCCACAAAATACAGAAAAGCCGCTTTTGATTCTTTATCTTTATTATTTTTCAGATAGCGCAAGACATTAAGAATCAACCTTACTTCAGTTGCATTTTCAATAAGCAATGTTTCAGAAGACAAGATTTTAATTCCGCTTTCGGTCAGATAATTTGCCAATGCCACTCCGGACGATCGCTTACGCGTAAGCAATACAATATCCTTATACGCAAAACCTTTTTCAACCACATCTTCTATCGTTTTTAAAGTTGCCTTAAGATACAGTTGTTCTTTATCATTCGGTTCTTCTCCGTCCTCGTCCGTTACTTCATCCACATTGGGAATAAAAGAGATATTTACATAGCCGCCTGTTTTGGAATTGGTTTCCTGATAACTATGATTCCTATAAAGATCCTGATAATCTTCATCCGAAAACTCATCGGCCAACATCGCAAAAAAAGCATTATTAAACGCTATAACTTCCGAGTAGCTTCTGTAATTTTTCTCCAGTCGGATCAGTTTTTTATCCGGATTAGAAAACGGATTATGACATTTACTCAGCGCAATAAATTGTTCTGCTTTTCCGCCTCGCCATCGATAAATCGATTGTTTCGGATCGCCTACAATCATCAATGATCCTTTTACACCTGACAGATCTTCACTTGCCAGTGCATTATCGATCAGCGGAATCAGGTTATGCCATTGCATTTCGGAGGTATCCTGAAACTCATCGATAAAAAAGTGACGGTAACGTTCTCCTAATCGTTCGTAAATAAACGGCGCCGGCTGGTTTTGAATTTCTTTATAAATAATAGCATTGAATTCTGAAATCGACAATATATTCTGTTCTTTCTGAATCCGCTCTAATTCCTGACTAATCGAATTCAACAACGACAATGGCGTTATATTTTTCAGAAAGGCTGTGTAGAAATTCTTTTTTTCATAATTTTTATAAACCGCATCCAGAATAGCGATCAGCTCACCGGCTATCGATTCGATTATAGCTTTATCTTTCGCGGTTTTATTAACCGCTATATCTTCAATTTCTCTAAACTTTTTATGCGAACTTTTTAATTCTCCTTTTTGAATATACCCCAAATGATTCGGAAAGGTCCCTCGTGAAAACGATTTCAGATCAATTCCTTTACTTTCAATCAATGCCATAGCCTGATCGGCTTTCTCCACACTATCTTCATCGAGACGCGTCACCGCATCCGTGAGCTTCTTTTTAACGATTAAAAATTCCTCAATCGATTTATCCTGAAAGTTATGAATCTCATTGCGGTTATTTTCATTAAGCAATAAACGTCCCACATCCAACAACTCTCCGGTTACATCCCAACTTCTGTCGTTATCGGTTTTATCCACAGAAAAGTCAACTAAAATACCGGTAAGCTCACTATCCTCTCCTGCTTTGGCCACTATAGCATCCACCGCTTCCTGTAATAACGAATCGGTTTCCAATGAAACATCAAACGTTACCGGGAGATTTAAATCGTGTGCAAAAGCACGAATCACTTTATGGGTAAACTTATCAATAGTGGAAATATCAAAAGACGCATAATTATGGATGATGTTTTTAATGATCGCTTTTGATTTATCTTTTATGGTTGCCAGGCTCAATCGGGTTTCAGCTGAAATATCCTGCATCAGATCCAAAGCTTTATCATTTGTATCCGGTTTTGAAAATTCAGACAAACCGTTTACAATTCTCGTTTTCATTTCTTCTACTGCTTTATTTGTAAAAGTAATGGCCAGAATTTTTTTATACGCATCATTCGAATCGGCCGTCAACAGAATTTTAAGATACTCTTTTACAAGCGTATAGGTTTTTCCGGATCCGGCTGAGGCATCGTAAATTGAGAAAGCTGTTTTTTCCACAGTTAAGAAATGTTTATATTGGCATTACCAATATCGGAATAGAAAATTACTATTTTTTAATCCAAAGTATAATTTATAATTTTGAATAAAATTAATACTAATCTTTAAATAAAATACTATGGCTTTCGAATTACCAAAACTTCCATATGCTTATGATGCGTTAGAGCCTCATATTGATGCCCGTACGATGGAGATCCATCATTCTAAGCATCACAATGCTTATACTACCAATTTAAACGCTGCAATTGCAGGAACGGATTTAGAAGGAAAAACAATTGAAGAAATCCTTACCGGACTTGATTTATCTAAAGCAGCTGTTCGTAATAACGGTGGCGGTTTCTACAATCATAATTTATTTTGGGAAGTGATGACGCCAAACGGTGGCGGACAACCAACAGGAGAGTTAGCTGAGGCTATCAATGCTTCTTTCGGTTCTTTTGATGAATTTAAAGCGCAGTTCTCTAAAGCCGGTGCTACACAGTTCGGTTCAGGATGGGCTTGGTTATGTGTTCAAAAAGGTGGAAAACTTGATGTTTGTGGTACACCAAATCAAGATAATCCATTAATGCCGGGTATCGGATGTGGCGGAACTCCTATTTTAGGAATGGATGTTTGGGAACATGCTTACTACCTGAACTATCAAAACAGAAGACCTGATTATATTGAGGCATTTTTCAATGTGATTAACTGGGCAGAAGTGGCTAAACGTTTTGCTGCTGCAAAATAATACAGCTTATTCTCACTAAATATACCCGATAGTAGTACTGTCGGGTTTTTTATTGCCTTAAAAATAAAAAGGTGGAATAGAATTCCACCCTTTTTGCCCCAAATCTACCATAAACTTAACCTACTAATGCTATGGTGATACAAATGTATTGTCAATGCTTTTCGCTATCAAAAAAATCAGATTATCGACTAATAAATTCGATAAAAAGCGTGTTTTTAACTACTTTAGTAAGCGCGGGCGTCCTTACCTTCGTAAAAATTCATAAAAGCCCGGTTCACAACACGGTTACCTCCGTTGGTCGGATAGTCACCCGTAAAGTACCAATCTCCTAAATTTTCAGGGCACGCTTTATGCAGATTATCCACTGTCTGGAAAATAATTTTGATTTCGGCATTTACAGAAGAAGAGGTTAACATTTCCGCAATTTTATCGGAAATCTCCTGATCCGTAAACGGTGCATATATTTCTTTTACATAGTTTACAATTTCACTATCCGGAAGATTTTCCTGTTCTTTTGATTTTCGATATACTTCTTCCACCAAATGGTACAGGTTTCGTTCTTTCAAAAGTTCCAATGTAGCCTGAAAAGCAACAAGTCCTTCCAGTTTTGCCATATCAATCCCGTAACAATCCGGGTAACGGATTTGCGGAGCTGAAGAGACAATTACAATTTTCTTCGGATGCAAACGATCCATCATTTTGATGATACTCTTTTTCAGGGTTGTTCCCCTTACGATACTATCGTCAATGATAACCAAATTATCCGTTGGCTTGATCACTCCATAAGTTACATCATATACGTGTGCTACTAAATCATCACGACTACTGTCTTCCGTAATAAACGTACGTAGTTTCGCATCTTTAATCGCTACTTTCTCCGTTCTGAGTTTTACGGATAGTATTTCCTGTAATTTTTCAGATGTAAGTTCTTCTTTATTCGCCAGAATATCCGAAATCTTACGTTGATTCAAAAAGTCCTGAGCCGCTTCTACCATTCCGTAAAAAGACGTTTCCGCTGTATTCGGAATATAAGAGAACACCGTATTATCCGTATCATTTCCGATTGCTTCCAATACCGCCGGCATAATCAGTTTTCCTAATTCTTTTCGCTCCTGATAAATTTGCGCATCACTTCCTCTTGAAAAATAAATTCTTTCGAATGAACACGCCTTTAACGGTAAAGCTTCCCGGATTTGCTCATCCAATACACTTCCGTCCTTTTTAACAATAATGGCATGTCCCGGTGTAATTTCACGGATTGCTTCAAACGGCACATTAAATACGGTTTGAATCACCGGTCTTTCCGATGCCACTACCACGATTTCATCATCCTGATAGTAAAACGCCGGACGAATTCCAGCCGGATCACGGGTTACAAACGCATCACCATGACCTAAAAGTCCGGCCATAGCATAACCTCCGTCCCAGTTTTTGGATGCACGACGTAAAATACGACCAATATCCAAACGCTCAGCAATAACCGGAGAAGCTTCTCTTTTACTTAACCCTTCATTTTTACATTGCTGATACAAATCGGTTACTTCATCATCTAAAAAATGTCCGATCTTTTCCATTACGGTTACCGTATCGGCCATTTCTTTCGGATGTTGTCCCAATCGTACTAAGTCATCAAAAAGTTCCTTTACATTGGTCATGTTGAAATTCCCGGCTACAATCAGATTACGATGCATCCAGTTATTCTGACGTAAAAAAGGGTGTACACTTTCGATACTGTTTTTACCGAAAGTTCCGTAACGTACGTGTCCTAAAAACAATTCACCGATATACGGGATTTCCTGTTTTTGTAAGTCAACGTTATCATTATATTCGGGATGCGCTGTCAACTCTTCATTAATTCGTTGGTTAACCTGTGCAAAAATATCCTGAATCGGTTGTGACTGATTGGATCGGATTCTGCTGATATAGCGTTCACCCGGTTCAACATCCAGTTTGATACTCGCCAAACCGGCACCATCCTGCCCTCTGTTATGTTGTTTCTCCATTAACAGATACATCTTCTGTATTCCGTAAAATGCAGAACCATACTTTTCTTTATAAAATGATAATGGTTTTTTTAATCGTAAAAGGGCAATGCCACACTCATGTTTTATTGCGTCACTCATAGTTGTTGTGTTGTTGTTGTTGTGTTTTGTATTAATAAAAAAAGCCCCGTTTCGAGGCTTCGGATGTATCCGTTATTCTTGTAATGCGATGTCGAACTGTGTCAAGGCTTTAAACTGCTGCAATCGGGACAGCACTTCGTGTTTTTCCAGACGTTCCATACGTTGTGTTCCGAATTCTTCCACACAGAATGAAGCCAGATTCGAACCGTATACAATTGCATTTTTCATATTATCGAATGAAATGTTTTCACTTTGCGCGATAAATCCTGAGAATCCTCCCGCAAATGTATCTCCGGCTCCGGTTGGATCGAAAACTTCTTCCAACGGTAAAGCCGGTGCAAAGAAAACATCTTTATTATGGAACAATAATGCTCCGTGTTCTCCTTTTTTGATCACCACATATTTCGGCCCCATAGTATGGATTTTAGCAGCCGCTTTTACCAATGAATATTCTCCTGACAATTGGCGTGCTTCCTCATCATTAATAGTAATTACATCTACTCTTTTCATCACGTCAAGCAATTCCGGTAAAGCGCAGTCCATCCAGAAATTCATAGTATCCAATACTACTAACTTCGGACGCTCTGTCATCTGATCCAGTACACTGCTTTGTACAATCGGGTGCAGGTTTCCTAACATAACCACATCAGCATCGGTATAATCTGCCGGTACTTTCGGTTGGAAATCCGCCAATACATTCAATTGTGTATCTAATGTATCTCTGGAATTCAAGTCGTTGTGGTAGCGTCCGCTCCAAAAGAACGTTTTTCCGCCTTTTACCACTTCAATTCCTGAAATATCGATATTTTTATTTCTAAGTAAGTCCAGGTACGTTTCCGGAAAATCCTCTCCTACAACAGATACGATTGCTGATTTTATATTAAAAAATGAAGCTGAAAGTCCGATATAGGTAGCGGCTCCACCTAAAATTTTGTCAGTTTTTCCGAATGGTGTTTCAATTGCATCAAACGCAACGGTACCTACAATTAATAGTTTATTCATAAAACGTGTTGAAAATTAGGGTGCAAATATACTTCATAAGTTTCAGAGTTGCAACGATTCAGCATCACAAAGTATTGGTAAAGTTTCTTATCCCATTCCTTCGTTGCGCTGCTCTCTTTCATAAAAGGCATCTATCGAAAGTTTTTCCTGTTGCGAAGCCATTACCGCCAGTTGGTCACATCGCTCATTCTGAGGGTGATTACTATGTCCTTTTATCCATTTAAAATCAACCTGATGCTTTCGGTAAATCTTTAGAAAACGCATCCACAAATCCGGATTTTTCTTTCCGGTAAAGTTTTTCTTTTCCCATCCGAAAACCCATCTTTTCAATACGGAATCCACTACATATTTGGAATCAGAAACAACGAGTACTCTGGTTCCTTGTATTTTTAATTTTTCCAAACCCACAATTACAGCCAGCAATTCCATACGATTATTGGTTGTAAGACGAAATCCTTCATAAAACTCTTTTTTATACGGTTTTCCTACCCATTCCAGGATTACACCATAACCGCCGGGACCCGGATTTCCTTTTGCCGCGCCGTCCGTATATATATGTACTTCGTGAGAATGCATTTATTTACGCAATAAGTTTTCGATTACTTTCGGAAAGTGTTCGTGTTCTAACTCCTGAACTTTTGCCGCTACGGCTTCCGGAGTTGTACAATCGACTACCGAAACTTCAGCCTGAAATACAATACCTCCTTCATCATAATGTTCGTTAACATAATGTATCGTTATTCCGGTTTTCTCCTCTCCGTTTTCAAGTATGGCGCGATGCACATTCATTCCATACATTCCTTTTCCTCCGTATTTCGGTAATAAGGCAGGATGAATGTTGATGATTTTTCCCGGATAATGTTCAATAATTGACTCCGGAAACTTCCATAAAAATCCGGCCAGGACAATTAAATCCGGTTGAATCGCGTTAATTTTTGTCAAAACCGTACCGTCAGAAAGTGAATTTCGATCGAAAAGAACAGTTGAAACGCCTAAATTTTCGGCTTTCTCCAGCACTTTTGCATCCGGTTTATTGGAAAAAACAGCCGAAACAACCACCGAATCACTATTTTTAAAGTGTAAAATTATTTTTTCCGCATTGCTTCCCGAACCCGAGGCAAATATGACAATCTTTCTCATTTATCCTTTGTTTTTCAGACCGCAAAAAAAAGAATAATAAATGATATTAAACAGTTTTTGAGAGCCTTTTAAAATTAATTTTCTATTTTCGTAGCTACATTTATTAACTAAAATGTTGTTTTAAAATAAAGTTTTTTATTTTTGCCAACAAATTAAATTTTAAAATTAAAGATTATGTCAGACATTGCATCAAGAGTAAAAGCGATTATCGTAGACAAATTAGGTGTTGACGAAAACGAAGTTGTAACGGAAGCAAGCTTCACTAACGATTTAGGAGCTGATTCATTAGACACTGTTGAGCTTATTATGGAGTTCGAAAAAGAATTCGATATTCAAATTCCAGATGACCAAGCTGAAAACATTTCTACTGTTGGCCAAGCTATCTCTTACATAGAAGAAGCTAAAAAATAATAACCTCATTAATCCCATGTGTTCCTCGTGAATACATGGGTGTTATTATTTTTCGACAGGTATTTGGTTAAGAAATACACGGATTGGAAACAATCATAAAATATATTATCAAATTGCCCATGTTTCCTTTGGTTTATAAAAGAAAACAACATGGGTATTTTTGTTTAAATTGAAACTATAAAATTGAACGTATGAAATTAAGACGAGTTGTAGTAACAGGATTAGGTGCACTTACTCCTATTGGAAACAATATTCAGGAATACTGGAATGGTCTTATTACTGGTGTAAGCGGAGCCGCTCCGATTACTTATTTTGATGCATCTAACTTCAAAACACAATTTGCCTGCGAATTAAAAGGTTTTAATGTTGAGAATTTCATAGATCGTAAAGAAGCTCGAAAAATGGACCGTTATGCACAATATGCAATGGTATCATCTGAAGAAGCGGTTAACGATGCTAATTTCAATTTTGATAAATTAGACAAAGACAGAGTAGGTGTAATCTGGGGATCCGGAATTGGCGGTTTGGAAACGTTCCAACAGGAAGTTACTGATTTTGCCAAAGGAAACGGAATCCCTAAATTCAATCCTTTCTTTATCCCTAAAATGATTGCTGATATTGCCGGTGGTCATATCTCAATTAAATACGGTTTCAGAGGTCCTAACTTTACAACGGTTTCTGCCTGTGCTTCCTCTACAAATGCCCTTATCGATGCGTTTAATTACATTCGTTTAGGTCATGCTGATGTGATGGTAACAGGAGGTTCTGAAGCTGCTGTAACGATTGCCGGAATGGGTGGTTTTAATGCCATGCATGCCTTATCAACCCGAAATAACGATCCGAAAACGGCTTCCCGTCCGATGGACAAAGACCGTGAAGGTTTTGTTTTAGGTGAAGGTGCCGGTGCCTTGATTTTAGAAGAATATGAGCACGCTGTGGCTCGTGGTGCCCGAATCTATTGCGAAATAGGTGGCGGTGGTATGTCAGCTGATGCGCATCATATTACAGCTCCGCATCCGGAAGGATTTGGTGCTAAAAATGTAATGCTAAACTGTTTACGCGATGCCGGTTTACAACCTACCGATGTAGACGGTGTAAATATGCACGGAACTTCTACTCCGCTTGGGGATATCGCTGAAAGCAAAGCAATAGAGCACGTATTCAGTGAACATGCTTATACACTGAACCTGAACGCTACCAAATCGATGACCGGTCACTTACTAGGTGCTGCCGGAGCCATTGAGGCGATTGCTTCAATCCTTTCTATTGTACACGGAATTGTTCCGCCAACCATCAATCATTTTACTGATGATGAAAATATCGACAGTAAATTAAACTTCACTTTTAACCAGGCTCAGAAAAGAGACATGAAAGTGGTTATGAGTAATACTTTTGGTTTTGGTGGCCACAATGCTTGCGTACTTGTAAAAAAATTGGACCTGTAGTCTTGTAATGAGTATTATCAAAAAAATATTTTCAAATTCCCGCTCTAATGAAGACGGGATTTTTTTTGATGAAGTTTCTAAAATACTAGGTTTCAAACCCTTAAACCTGAATCATTACCGAAAAGCCTTTACGCATCGTTCGATGAACAAGACCGATGATGAAGGTAATCCGATTAATTATGAACGCCTTGAGTTTCTGGGTGATGCCATGTTAGGATCGGTAATTGCAGCTCATTTATTCAACAAGGTTCCTACCGGTGATGAAGGTTATCTGACCAAAATGCGATCAAAAATCGTAAGTCGGGAACACCTTAATGAACTCGGAAAAGATCTGAATCTGATCCGACATGTAGAAAGTAAAGTTTCCACGCAACATTTCGGAGAAAACATTCACGGCAACTTATTTGAAGCCTTGATCGGAGCCATTTATCTTGACCGCGGTTTTACCTTTTGTGAAAAATTTATTCACAAAAAAGTAATCGTACCGTATGTTGACATTGCCAAACTGGAAGGAAAAGTAATCAGTTACAAAAGCTTGCTAATCGAATGGTGTCAGAAAGAAAAGCATACTTTTCAATATGATGTTTTTGAAGATAACGGCAACGAAGGCATAAAATATTTCGGAGTAAAATTGAAAATCGACAATAAAATTGTAGCCAAAGCCCGGGCAACTTCCAAGAAAAAAGCAGAAGAAAAAGCCTCACAACGCGCTTATTTTGCTTACCAGGAAAAGATAAACAAAAAGTAAATCGGTTTCTTTGCTAAATTATCGTTAACAACTTTACTTTCCTGTTTTTTAAATCTTTAATGTAGTATCTTTACCATTGGATTTTTCTCAAAAAATATGGCTATTCACAAACTACTGATTAACGATTTTATTTCTGAAGATTATGAATTGATCGCAATTCATTCGACGCTGGAAGATTATCGGTTAGCCTATTTTATTAACCAGAAGCTCCCCGTAACATTCGAAAAGAGCAGCAAGGATATCGGTATTCAGGTACCGGAAGGCCATAGCCATTTTACCCGGTTTATTTTTGATGACGAAGCCCATGAATTATTCTGGAATCTGATTCCGAATAAAACAACGTTGGTAACCCGACAAACGAAAGCCACATCCCTTTTTGAGGAAACGGAATTTGATATGGCCACAAACATTTTCCTTCTTCCGGAGCTCAAAAAAGTGGATTATATTATAAAAATTGAAAATACAGACGATTTTTTCGACCTGGATCAACTGATTGATGAGTTATTAACGATCAAACAAATTACCATGGCGTATAAAATCGAACAGAATAAACTAAAATCGAAAAATAATTTAATTTTCTAATACCAATGCTGACAAGAAAAAAGACAAAAATCGTAGCGACACTTGGCCCTGCTTGTAGTACAAGAGAAGTGATCAAAGAGATGATTGATGCAGGAGTAAATGTGTTCCGAATTAATTTTTCCCATGCTGATTATACTGATGTTAAAGAACGTATAGACATTATTAGAGGACTAAACGAAGAATTCGGCTATACGACTTCCATCCTTGCCGATTTACAAGGCCCTAAACTTCGTGTAGGCGTTATGAAAGAAGATGTTGTCGTAAGCAAAGGCGATACAATTACTTTTACAACGGCCGAAGATATTCTGGGAACATCCGAAAGGGTATATATGAACTACAAAGAGTTCCCTAAAGATGTTAATCCGGGTGAACGTATTCTTTTGGATGACGGTAAACTTATTTTTGAAGTGCTGGAAACCGATAAAAACACGGAAGTTAAAACCGTTGTAATTCAAGGTGGTCCGTTAAAATCGAAAAAAGGAGTTAACCTACCGAATACCAAAGTTTCATTGCCTGCTTTAACCGAAAAAGACATTCGCGATGCCCTTTTCGCTATTGAATGCAATGCCGACTGGATTGCCTTATCTTTTGTAAGAACGCCAAAAGATTTAGAAGATTTACAGGATTTAATTGCTGCTAATTCGGATCATAAAATTCCGATTATCGCTAAAATTGAAAAACCGGAAGCGGTAGAAAACATCGATAAGATTGTCGCTTTTGCTGACGGACTTATGGTGGCCCGCGGTGATCTTGGTGTGGAAATCCCGGCTCAGGAAGTACCGTTAATTCAGAAAAAACTGGTACACCGTGCTAAAACGGCACGTATTCCGGTTATTATCGCCACTCAAATGATGGAAACGATGATTACCAGCTTAACGCCAACCCGTGCCGAAGTAAACGACGTAGCCAATTCGGTTATGGACGGAGCCGATGCCGTTATGCTTTCCGGAGAAACATCCGTAGGTAATTACCCGGTACAGGTTATTGAAAAAATGACGCAGATTATTGAAAGCGTTGAGAATTCACCGCTTATCAAAGTTCCGCAAAACCCGCCATTGGTAAGAACCAAACGTTATATCACAAAATCTATTTGTTATCACGCTGCATTAATGGCCAATGATATCGATGCTAAAGTTATTTCTACTTTAACAAATAGTGGTTATACTGCCTTCCAGATTTCGGCTTGGCGTCCTCATTCTCATATCCTGGTGTTTACATCCAATAAAAAAATTGTAACGCAATTGAGTTTGCTTTGGGGTGTTCATACGTATTACTACGATAAATTGGTTAGTACGGATGATACGGTAGAAGATATTAACCGAATCTCAAAAGAAAAAGGTTTTGTAGAAGAAGGTGATATGCTGATCAATTTAGCCGCTATGCCGGTTATAGACAAAGGAATGGTCAATACCCTTAGAATTTCTCAAATCGTTTAATAAATGCAAAAAGCTATCCTTAAGGATAGCTTTTTTTATATTGTTTAGCATTACTTTTAAAAATCAAACTTTAACTGTACAACAACCGCCTTTTTCACTTCCGTATTCAGGTTTCCGAGCGATATTCCTAATAATCGTACAGAGTCTTTCATCTTTTCCTGATACAACAACTCTTTTGCCGTTTCGAGAATCAAACTTTTGTCGGCAACAAAATAAGGCAAAGTCTTACTTCTGGTTTGTAGCGTAAAATCGGAATATTTAATTTTTAAAGTAATTGTTTTTCCGGCCAGTTTATACGGCTTCATTCTTCTTTCCAATTCTTTTGCAATATTTTCCAGTTTTTCGACCATAAAGATCTCGGAAGACAAATTGACATTAAAAGTCCTTTCCGCTCCTACCGATTTTAATGTTCGATCCGGCTTAACAGCACTATTATGAATTCCGCGTACGATATTATAATAATGCGTACCGCTTTTCCCAAAGTGCTCTTCCAGATATTCCAGCGATTTTGCTTTTAAATCTTTCCCTGTAAATATTCCGCTTTGGTACATTTTTTCGGCCGTTACTTTTCCTATTCCGTAAAACTTTTTAATATCAAGCTCTTCCAGAAATTGTACTACTTCTTCCGGATTAATCGTTTTTTGTCCGTTTGGTTTATTGTAATCACTAGCAACCTTAGCTAAAAACTTATTGATCGAAATTCCCGCAGAAGCCGTTAGTCCGATTTCATCAAAAATTCGTTTTCGGATTTCCTGTGCGATTAATGTTGCACTTGGATTTCCTTTTTTATTTTCAGTTACATCCAGATAAGCTTCATCCAGCGAAAGGGGTTCCACCAGATCCGTATAATCATAAAAGATCTTACGGATTTTTTTTGAGATTTCTTTATACCGATCAAAACGAGGGCGTACAAAAATCAGTTCCGGACAATTTTTTCGCGCCATATAACCGCTCATTGCACTTCGTACTCCAAATTTTCGCGCTTCATAACTCGCTGCTGAAACCACTCCTCTGATTTCACTTCCGCCTACCGCAACCGGCTTTCCCTTAAGTTCAGGATTATCCATTTGTTCTACAGACGCATAAAAAGCATCCATATCTACGTGGATAATTTTTCTGAAATTCGGGGGCGTTTCCATAAAGTAAATGTAGTACTGTTTTGATCAAAAAAGCAACAAGATCAGGAAGCATTTTCCTCTTCCTTTTTATCCTTTACAGGTAGGAAAAAAGATAACGGACGCTTTTTAAAATGTCCCCAGATGGCTTTATTTAACAAATAAATTTCCGATGCCGGTATGTTTCGGGAACGAAAAGCCAAACCGAGTGATAATGCAAAACTGACGATAAAGTTCATAAAACCGATAATCCCGATTCCTAATATACTCCAGCTAATCATCCAGAGATCTACTTTAAAATCGGTACCATATAAGCCCAATGCAAAATTTCCGCTGGCAAAAGTGATGTGACGGATATCCAGATTTAGTCCTAAAAAGATTCCTATTGAAGCCGTACTTCCCAGGAAAATACCAAACCAACCGTTTGAAACAACTCCCGCCCAATTATGCTCAAACCAATTCGCTATTTTTTTGGTTTTTTCAGCTCCTAAACTCATCTTTAAAAAAGGATGTTCCTGAATACGGTAATATACCTGATTGTGTTTATTTCGATTGGAAATACTACCGGAAATAATCCCGGACAAAAACAGGAATACACCGGCAATCGAAGCGTGAAAAATAGCCGGTGAATAAACCGGATTCAAATCACCTAAAAGCTTTGGCCATTTCGTTTCAGCAATATTATAATCGAATGCCTGATCAATTAACCATATTCCCAGTAAAGAAACCGGAAATGCCATTACTACGTTTCCGACAAATGCAATAAACTGCGAACGGAATAATCGTGCAAATAACCGTGCGAACGAACTGTGTTTATTGGCTGCTTCTCCTTTCTTTTTCATCCCTTTTTCCAGCGCCTGAATAATCGTAGCCGCCGTCATTGCCGGTTGTTTGGTCGCTAGTGTAAATCCGCATAAATAGATCGCTATAAATCCTAACGAATAGTTTAAACTATATAGAAAAGCATGTCCGAATGCGCTGGTTTCAATTTTAGAAAACAATAATTTGATGATACACAATATCCCAACGATAAAACCTCCGCCTAACGCCGCTTTTAACATTCCGAAATATTCTTTCGGGCTTTCGGTGATATAATGTTCCCCTGTTTTTGCCGTATGTTGTGTAATCTCATAAGACAACAACTGTGTGCTTTCATTAATCAGCTGACCGACATTGTTTTTGTAGCAGTTAAACTTGATCAACTCTAAAGCCAATTGTATTGTATTCTGTTTTTTATCTTCCTCTTTGTTAACGACAAGAAAAGGAATCAATATTTTCATACGATGCAATTGCTGACGGATTCGGAGTAAACTCTGATTTACTTTAATCGAGATTCCGTATTTCGAACTATTAGCAAAAGCTTTATCTACGTATTCTTCACACTGCCGGTGTAATATCAACAATTGTTTATACAATAAATCATCGGATGTGATTGCATGTTGCTCACCGGTTCGGATTTTTTCGATAATTTCCTGTAGTTCTTTTTCAAAAGCGGCAAACGGACTATCAAACTGACTGTATTCCGGAACCATCTTGATCACATCGTTTTCCATGGCTCTTCCGCTCATACGCTGCGGAACCAGATTCATTACATTGAGTAATTCTGATAACGGTGTTTTTTCCTTTACCGAAACATAAATATCGCGAAAAGAAAGCAGATCATATAATTGCAACAGTTCTTCCGTCGGTATTTTTTCAATCCAAACAGCATCCGAATTCAGATAGAAAACCTGGTTCAGAATGTATTGTAAAGTATCTTTTTTGGGCTGATACGGCAAAATCTTGGCCAGCAATCTTTTTTTCACTTCAAAAAGAAAGTCAGCATCCTGTAAGATCGCAGCATCAGACAACATCCGGCTAAATTTTCGTTCTTTAAACAATTGTGCCAGATAGTGCAGTAACAATTCTCTTTTATCCGGGTTTTCCCTTAGAAAAAAAAGTAGTTTTTCAATAGAAACCACCTTTTGATTTTGCGGTTTTTTAGGCCGGAAAAGATGGACCAGATCCACCAAAAAGTGTAAGCTATCTTCAGAGACATACTGCTGGTTCTCAAAATGTTTATCAAATAGTGTTTCTATTGTTGTTTTTGATTGTAGCTTATGTCTTAAATTCATGGGCCTGTTTTTGTAAATTATTCAACGGCAAAATTACGATCCGAGAGCCATAATTTTCTTAACTTGCTCCTAATTTATATTAATTTCTCCAAAAAATGCAGGAAATCGAGCGAAAGTTTTTAGTCAAATCCGAGTCTTTTATAACCGAATCACAAGGTCATAACCGAATTGTACAAGGGTATCTTAATTCCGATCCGGAAAGAACCGTACGTATTCGTATTAAAGGTAATAAAGGTTTTCTAACCATAAAAGGCAAAGGTAACGATAGCGGAACTACTCGCCTGGAATGGGAAACTGAAATTCCTGTTTCGGATGCAGAAAAACTACTTCCTCTTTGTGAAAAAGGAATGATTGATAAAGTGCGTTATGACATTCGAAAAGGGAATCACCTATTTGAAGTCGACATTTTTTTCGGAGAAAACGAAGGTTTGATTATCGCCGAAGTCGAGCTACAATCGGAAAACGAATCCTTTGAAAAACCCGAATGGCTAGGAGCCGAAGTAACCGGTGATGAACGGTATTACAATGCTTACTTAAGTAACAATCCTTATAAAAACTGGAAATAATGAAAACAAAACAACACGCTTTATTTTTTCTGTTACCTGTTTTATCGATTCTATCGTGCAATAGTTCCAAAAAGGTAGCCGAAACACCGCAATTGCAACCAACGGGAATTGTACCGGAGACTTTTAGCTATAAAGATGGTGACACGACTTATGTTATGCAAAAGTATTTTTTGGTTTTACTTAAAAAAGGACCTAACCGAAATCAATCGAAAGAGGAAGCCGAAGAAATCCAGAAAAACCATATGGCCCATATTTCCTGGTTGCATAAAAACGGAAAGATAAGTTTGGCCGGACCGATGGATAAGCATGAAAATATTTCCGGAATTCTGGTTTTTAACACACCTACATTACGAGAAGCCGACAGTCTTGCCAAACTCGATCCCGCTGTAAAAGCAGGACGACTGGAAGTGGAAACTATCGGGTGGTGGGCTGCAAAAGGAAGCCAACTACAATAAATTAGTCCTGAATCACTTCGATATTAACGTTCACAAAACCTCTTCCTTTACCGTGTGTAATTTCCATAAATGCTTTTTTGGAAAGGTCTATTTCACGTCCACGGGTAAAAGGTCCTCTGTCAATAACTTCAACAATAACCGCTTTTTTATTAGCGACATTCGTTACTTTTATTTTAGTTCCGAAAGGTAGATTTCTATGGGCAGCTGTATATTTTGCATTGTCAAATTTTCTACCGCTTGCCGTTCTTCTGCCATTAAAACGGTCGGCATAATATGATGCATGTACATTTTTTTTAAAATTCTTAAGCCTAAGACCTCCCTGAATTGAGATAGAATCTTTTTTTATCGTATCATTTACTTTCACTTTAGGATCGGCCTGAACAGCAAAAACCTTTCCGCTTGTAGTACTAATCAATAGCACAGCCAATGTAACAAATACGATGTAAACTATTACTTTTTTCATTCTATTCGTTTTTATGATGGTAAAAAGGCAAGAAACATGCCAAGGTAAAAAAAGCCCTTTCGGGCTTTCATTTTATTAGAACCATAATTTCCATGGTATTCTGCTTAATATAAGTAGTAATCCGATGGCGTAAAAAATGGCTATTTTTTTAAATTTATCAGTATCTGTAGTCGCTTTTTTATGTTTTGACCAACCAATTGTTATCAACGCGATAGCAATAATATTGATTAGCGGATGCTCTAAAGACGTTAGTCTTAATTCGCTGTTACTCATTTGTCCGAATGAATCCAAACCAAGTGGCGAAACAAAATAAAGGATCAAACCGAACAATAACTGAATGTGGGAAAAAATAAGTCCGAAAAGTGAGATTCTTCTGTCTTTCGGTTCAAAATTTCTTTTGGAATTCATCCCGATAAAAGCATTAATCACAGCGATGAGTAAAGCCAATAAAGCAAGGTAAGCCAATCCGGAATGGCCTTTTTGAATAATTTCGTTCATAGTTAGTTTTTTGTTTTCTAAACAAAGATAATGAATTGAAAATAAAAAAACCGTTTACCTTAATCAGTAAACGGCTTTTTTATTGCGAATTTGTTAATTTTAATTATAATTTAACAACTTTAAAATTAACGGTTTGGTTATTGATTTTCATCTTAAAGAAGTAGGTTCCTGTTGCATAAGCTGACATATCTACTTTAGTTGTAAGATCATTTAACTGATTTGCATACAATAATTGTCCTTGTACGTTAAATACCTGAATTTCTGAGATCGCATCTTTTGAAACAATATTTACAGCACCGTTAACCGGATTCGGATAATAAGAGAAATCTACATAGCTCGCTTCATCCAATCCTAATGAAGGTATACAAGAAGTTGTAGCTACCCATCCGTTATCAGTAACACCTGCATCCGAAACAAATTTCATTGTTAATGCTCCGTCTGCGGCTGTTGACTCAATCGGTGCCGGTATTGTAGCTCCTGTCAGACCTGCTCCTCCTACTAATGGAGACGCTGTACTTGATCCGTCATAGATATATAAGAAATCATATCCGTCTTCCAATTTAAAAGTTGTAAAAGTTAGTTTTACTCTATTATTCGCCAGGTTCGGGATTAATGTTCTTACAAAAGTCTGGTTGTTACCATATTGTCCGAATATTCCTCCTGTATCCGTTAGCTGAATACCATTACAATAATCAGCTCCGGTTAACATTATAAAATCACGCGGCAACGCAGTCATTCCGAAACCACATACCGGACGGATACGTACTTTGTAATAGGTATTTGCTGTTAATCCCGTTGCATTATAAGAATTCGTATTCACTGTTGTATACTGACCCGGTGATCCTGTAAACGGATACACATTAATTTGCCATGAAGTCGCACTACCGGAATCCGACCAGGTAATTGTTGCTGAAGCATTTCCGGCATTCATGATCGAATTAATTTCCGAAACCATATTAATACAAGTACTAATACAATCTGTTCCTAAACAGGTTCTGGAATCCACATGATTTAGAATGGCAGCAGCCGGTTGCGGTCCGAATCCGTTAGTAAAACTAATTCCTACTCCACCTACTAAGTGACAGTAACTCATAATTGTTCCTTTCACTGAACCCGAAGGAATAGTTGGCGGGTTAGTCATACAGTTATATCCTTCAGAATTTGCTCCCAAAACACTTGGTGCACAGTTGTCGATAGCGGTGTTATTACCATTCCACACACAAGCATGCGTATGTCTTGATCCTAATAAGTGTCCTAATTCATGTGTTACTACCTGTACGGTCCACGAATAAGTAGGCACTGAACTATAACTAAAATTCACATCCGAATAACAGTAGTTGTTAGCTGTACACAATCCACCGATAGTTACGGCTACACCACCTAATCCTCCCGGATCAATTCCAACCAATTGTCCTACATCACCATCAAAAACCGGTCGTACCTGATTGAATTTCGCAAGATAATCTCCGGAACTGGTTCCTACACCTTCATACGGATCTTGTGTTGTCCAGATATATACTGATTTTAAAGCTGTTGTAATACCGTCATTCGTATATAAAGTCTGCACGTTATTAAATACAGATGTCATCCAGTTAGATGTAGTTGTTGTATTACTTCCGTTAGACTGATACAGGTTATTGTCGATTTCGAAATAAACCGTTACACATTTGTTACTGGCCGGGCTAGCCGTTGTGGTTGGCATACTTTTAAATTCCTCCACTTTATCATCCGTACTACATTCAAAATCGTGGGTTACATTCATCTTTTGGTCTTCAAATAGAATATAGTCAGACTTATTGCCTTTCTTATCTAATTTACCAATTGTAAGATTGCTTAATTTCGAACTGGATACGATTCCGTTTAATTCCCCTTTAAAGAAGTTAAACGAAACAAGTGAATAGCCATCGCCTTTAACAATACCGCGGTAGTACACTCCCGGTTCGTATGTGATGTTTTTCTGTTTGTCGGTATCAACATGAAATCCTTCAGCCAATAGATTAACACGGTAAAGTTGTAACGTTACCATTTCATTATGGTAAGGGATTTGCAATTCGATCGCATTATGTTTTTTAGATACGATCTCATTAACCGATGCCTCTTTTATTATAGCAAAAGAAGCATCATTTACAACTCGGGCAATTTCTTTTCCTGGAGTTTTGAATGATGCTTCTAATACTGAAAATTTTTTAAAGTCTGTATTCTGCGATTGCAGTTCGGTCACTTTTTGGGCAACCCTGTTCTGCGAGAATACTGCGAGTCCGGTCAGAAGAGCCAGAAACAGTGTAATTTTTTTCATTTTAGCGGGGTTAGTTAAATTTTAGTCAGTCCAAATATAGAAAAATATTTAGGTTCTGATTCATTTTCCCTGCTTTACTACACAATTTTAACCTTTACTTAGAGGCTTTTGAGGTCTTTTATAGCTTTAAATGCAATATCCACCTGATCATCACTTACAATAATAGTGAATTCGTAATTTGTAGAAACTACTTCGCAAATATTCACTCCTTCCCAAGCCAAACGTTGGAAAACATAGTAAAATAATCCCGGTACAGAAAGGTTGTCTTTTGGAAGTTTAACCGTTATGGAAGCAAGATTTTCTGTTTTATGCGCCCATTTTTCTTCAGCGAAGTATTTTTCCACTAAATGATTTAAGGAATCGCTTACAATAATATTGGTTTCATTAACACCACGTGATGATGTATAAAATATATCCGTATAATTATTAATTTCTGCGATTAAATCCGATTGACAGCTTAATACTTTTGGAGTAATTGCGAAATTATAATCCGTTAAAGAGGAACGTACGGTAATTTCACCTAAATTTTTCAGAACTTTATCCAGTTTGTGGTTCATCCGGAATCCAAGTTCTTCAGATAATCTTTTAAGAGCCATTACAACCGCTCCTTGTTTAATGTTTTTCCCTAATTCCTGCTCTAATTCGGGCATCATTACTCTTGCTAAAGAGGTTAAGTTAATAATACCCTGGGAGAGGCCATTGAGCAAAAAGGGTTTCGTTTTAATGTAATGTTCAACTACAGAGGAAATAGTTTTCATAATTATAGTGGGTTTTAAAAATCTCGTAAAATTACAAAAAAAACAATCTGTTAAAACTTTAACAAAAATAAATTAGAAATAATAAAATGCATCGGCATAATGTTCAATATTAAAAACCATCCCATCTTTATGAATAGCAATAATATCAAAACGCACGTCACATTCGATGTTCCTTAGGATTACATATTCGTTAACAGCTTTTAATAAAAGCTGAATTTTCTTCGATTTCACAAATTCCTGTGGCGATCCAAAATCTAATTTAGAGCGAGTCTTAACTTCTACAACTACTAAAGTTGTCTCTTTTTTTGCAATAATATCAATTTCTGCTTTACAAAACATCCAGTTTCTTTCCAGAATCTGATAGCCATTTTGTATCAAAAATGCAACAGCACGCTCTTCTCCCTCCTTTCCCAGTTCATTATGTCGTGCCATTTATAACTTTTATTTGAATTCTATAACAATTTTGTCATCTGTTACTTCAAAGTCTACTGTAGCGCCTAAAATTAACGCCCTGTTATCTTTAACATGTCCGGACGGAAAGTAAAAACAGACCGGAATGTTATATTCTTTCGCGATAGCTGTGATAATTCCGACTTCATTTTGTCCAAAAGGAATCTCATTATCATGCATATCCGTCATTCCTCCAACTACAAGTCCTTTTAGCCCGTCAAAATAGCCATTCCTTTTTAAATTATACAGCATTCGGTCTACATGATATAAGTATTCATCCAGATCTTCTATAAACAATATCTTATCTTTTGTATCAATAGACGATTTCGAACCTAACAAACTATACAATATGGAAAGATTTCCTCCTACCAATTGTCCCGTTGCTTTTCCTTTAATCTCATATCCTTTTGCCGGAACTTCATACCTTATTTTTTCTCCGAAAAGCGCCTTCCGCAATGTTTCTTTTGAAATTTCTTCCGTACGCGGCACCGTAAACGGCATAATACTATGAAGCGTTGCAATTTTCATATTATGAATATGACTATGAAGCACAGTGACATCACTAAATCCGATAACCCATTTCGGGTTCTTTTTAAATTTAGTAAAGTCCAGACCGTCGATAATACGAACCGTTCCATATCCGCCGCGGGCACACCATATCGCTTTAATATTATCATCGTCCATCATTTCTTGAAAATCAGCAATACGTTCCGAATCGCTACCACCCAATTGACAACTATCTAAACCGATCGTTCGTCCGAGTTTAACTTCAAGTCCCCAGGAACGCAGTAATGCTATCGCGGGTTCGGCATCTTCAGGAAAAAATTTTCTTGCGGTACAAACAATGGCTACGGTATCACCTTTCTTTAAATAGGATGGAATTTTCATTTTTCGTTGTGAATATAAATCTGTCGTTGTAAAAATTAATAGTAAAATCAAAAATGATCTCAAGAATACGGCATGCATATGGAGGCTATTGGTTTTCATCTGAAATCGTTTCTAACAAATTTAGCATTTTTAAAACAATCTGATAAACATCAGTTAAAGCATTTGTCAACGCTTTTTTACACAATTTGAATGAAAAAAACATCAAAATTCGTGGCTAATAGCCTATTTTTGCATTTCATTTTGAAAACACATTCAAAATTAATCTTAGTTTTTTAATATGATACAAAATCCTAAAAGATATACGATTACAGCGGCATTACCTTATACCAACGGCCCGATTCATATCGGACATTTGGCAGGTGTATACGTTCCGGCCGATATATATGCGCGTTATTTACGTCAGCAGGGTAAAGACGTAGCTTTTATTTGCGGAAGTGATGAACACGGGGTAGCTATTTCAATGAAAGCGAAAAAAGAAGGAATCACACCGCAGGAAGTTATCGACAAATACAACGGGATTATTAAAAATTCGTTTGAAGATTTCGGAATCTCTTTTGATAATTATTCCCGAACTTCAGCTCAGATTCACCACGATACTGCTTCTGAATTTTTCAGAAAATTATACGACAACGGTAAATTTATTGAAGAAGTTACCGAACAGCTTTATGATGAAAAAGCACAACAATTTCTGGCCGATCGTTTCGTAACCGGAACTTGTCCGAAATGCGGTAATGAAGAAGCTTACGGTGATCAATGTGAAAAATGCGGAACATCGCTAAACGCAACGGATTTAATTAATCCGAAATCAACAATAACAGGAACGAAACCGGTTTTAAAATCAACCAAACACTGGTTCCTACCTTTAGATCAATATGATACATTCTTAAGAGAATGGATACTGGAAGGACATAAAAACGACTGGAAGCCAAATGTTTTCGGACAAGTAAAATCATGGTTGGACGACGGTTTAAAACCTCGTGCGGTAACTCGTGATTTAGACTGGGGAATTCCGGTTCCGGTTGAAGGTGCAGAAGGCAAAGTATTGTATGTATGGTTTGATGCGCCTATCGGCTATATTTCATCTACAAAAGAATGGGCAGAACGAGTTGGAAAAGACTGGGAACCGTACTGGAAAGATCAGGATACCAAACTGCTCCATTTTATCGGGAAAGATAATATTGTATTCCACTGTGTGATTTTCCCGGCTATGCTAAAAGCGGAGGGCAGCTATATTCTTCCGGATAATGTTCCGGCTAACGAGTTTCTGAATCTGGAAGGCAACAAACTGTCCACTTCTAAAAACTGGGCCGTATGGTTACACGAATATCTTATCGACTTCCCTGAAAAACAGGATGTATTGCGTTATGCATTAACAGCAAATGCACCAGAAACCAAAGACAACGATTTTACCTGGAAAGATTTTCAGGCGCGTAATAACAATGAATTGGTTGCTATTTTCGGAAATTTCATTAATCGTGTTGTTGTACTAAGCAATAAATATTACGACGGTATTATTCCGCAACCTAATGAATTATCGGAAGTTGATGAAGCTACGCTAACGGAATTAAAAGCTTATCCGGCTGTAATTTCGAGTTCTCTTGAGCGTTACCGTTTCCGAGAAGCGCTAGGCGAACTGATGAATGTAGCCCGTCTGGGGAATAAATATCTTGCAGATGAAGAGCCGTGGAAAATCGTAAAAGAGAATCCGGAGCGTATTAAAACCCAAATGTATGTTGCGCTACAAATTGCCGCAGCATTAAGTGTTTTAGCAGAGCCTTTCCTGCCTTTTACCTCTCAAAAATTAAAAACGATCTTAAAATTGGACAATTCATTCGGATGGAATGACATCACGCACAAATCCGATTTAGTTCCGGCCGGTCATCAGATCGGGCAAGCGGAATTATTATTCGCTAAAATTGAAGATGAAGAAATCCAAAAACAAATTGATAAGCTGGAAGCTACAAAAGCCGCCAATAAAGCAGAAAATCAAACTGTAATACCACAAAAAGAGGTGGCTACTTTTGACGATTTTGCTAAACTTGACCTAAGAGTGGGTACTATTGTCGAAGCTGAAAAAATGCCGAAAGCCAATAAACTATTAGTTCTTAAAGTCGACACCGGAATTGATGTACGAACAATCGTTTCCGGAATTGCCGAGCATTTTTCGCCGGAAGACGTAATAGGAAAAAGAGTCACCGTTTTAGCCAACCTTGCTCCGAGAGCCTTACGAGGTGTTGAGAGTGAAGGAATGATTCTAATGACGGAAAATGCAGAAGGAAAACTGGTTTTTGTAAACCCGGATGCCGATGGCGTTAAAAACGGAGCGACTATTAATTAATACCTAAAAAATAGTAAAATGTCATTAAAAGTTATAGCCTTTGATGCTGATGATACCCTTTGGGTAAATGAGCCTTATTTTGAAGAAACAGAAAAGAAATTTTGCGGTCTGATGGAAGATTACCTTTCTCATCAGGGATTGTCGCAGGAATTATTCAAAATTGAAATACAAAATTTACCGGCATATGGTTACGGTATCAAAGGCTATATCCTTTCGATGATCGAAGCTGCTTTAAAGATTTCAAACAACACGATTAACGTTGCAATCATTGAGCGTATAATCGAATTGGGTAAAGAATTACTGGAAAAACCGATCGAATTACTGGACGGTGTCGAAGAGACACTTGAAGCCCTAAAAGGACATTATCGATTGGTTGTTGCTACAAAAGGCGACCTGAAAGATCAGCATCGGAAATTACATGATTCCGGATTGGGTCATTATTTCCACCATATTGAAGTGATGTCCGACAAACAACCGGTGGATTATCAAAAACTGGTTACCCGACTGGATTTAAAACCGGAAGAATTCTTTATGATTGGTAATTCTTTAAAATCGGACGTTTTACCGGTATTGGATATGGGCGGACATGCGGTCCATGTTCCGTTTCATACGACATGGGCTCACGAACGAATCGATCATAAAGTCGAGCATCCTAATTTCAGGACTATCGAAAAATTAACCGACATTTTACCTTTATTATTAAAGTGAAAAAAAATTTAGACCTGACGACCTGGAACAGAAAAGAGCATTTTGAGTTTTTTAAAAACTTCGAAGAGCCTTTTTTCGGCCTTGTCGCAACTGTTGATTGCACTAAAGCCTACAATAATGCAAAACTGGCCGGTGTTCCGTTTTTTATTTATTATTTACACAAAACACTGGTTGCCGTTAATAACATTGAATCATTTCGTTACCGAATCAACGGAGATGACGTTGTAATTTACGATCGCATTGATGCCTCGTCTACTATATTGAGAGACGATCATTCATTTGGTTTTTCATTTATTGAATTTAATCCGGACATCCAAACCTTCACGACTATCGCTCAAACCGAAATCGAGCGGGTTCGTAATACATCCGGACTTTTTACAAGGGAATTCAATATGGATAACCTTATTCATTTTTCTTCTATTCCATGGGTAAACTTTACCTCATTATCACATGCCAGAAGTTTTACATTTCCGGATAGCTGTCCGAAAATATCATTCGGAAAAATGACGCTTACCGATGAAAAAAGAGAAATGCCGGTCTCAGTACATATACATCACGGTTTAGCGGACGGTTATCATGTAGGCTTGTTTTTTGAGGAATTACAAAAACAACTGGACAACTAAACTAATATGAGAAAAATAGCTGCTTTTATCATTTTAAAATGCAATGATGAATTGTTATTGCTAAAACGTTTTAAAGAGCCTTTTAAAGGCTATTACGTACCTGTTGGCGGCAAATTGGATCCTAACGAGACTCCATTGGATGCTGCAATACGCGAAACATTCGAAGAAACCGGTATTCGGCCTGAACATTTTACTTATCTGGGAACTCTTTTTGAAGTTTCTCCGGTAGAATACAACTGGCTTACTTTTGTTTATCTCGCAGAAATCCCATACCAACCGGCACCGGAATGTAACGAAGGTATTTTGGAATGGATACATAAAGACAATCTGAAAAACAAACTGACGCCCGAAACGGATTTGCATATTTACGAAAAAGCCTTTCGTTTACAACCTTTCGCTTATAGCGCCCGATATGATGCTGATTTAAATTTACTGGAACTAAAAGACGAATTAAATCCGTAATATCCGGTATGTTTCCAATAGCTTACCATCCTATTTACAAACATCCGCTTCCGGAGGGTCATCGCTTTCCGATGATCAAATATGAATTACTACCGCAACAACTGGTTTATGAAGGTATTGTAGAAGACGGTGCTTTTTTCGAACCGGATTTACCGGATATGCAACCGATACTCGCTGTTCATCACAAAGACTATGTAAATGATTTGGTTGCGCTCACGCTTGATCCGAGAGCAGTTCGTAAAATCGGTTTTCCGTTAACACCTGAATTGGTTGAAAGAGAATTGCGACTGGTACAAGGTTCTATCACCGGAGCTGAAAAAGCATTACAAACCGGTATTGCTTTTAATATTGCCGGCGGAACGCATCATGCTTATGCCGACCGGGGTGAGGCTTTTTGCCTCTTAAATGATCAAGCTGTTGCAGCTCAACACCTTTTGAATCAAAAATTAGCTAAAAAAATACTTATTGTCGATTTAGACGTGCATCAGGGAAACGGAACTGCTGCTATTTTTGAACACAACAATTCCGTTTTTACCTTTTCAATGCACGGTCAGTCGAATTATCCTTTTAAAAAAGAAAACTCCGACCTTGATATTGCTTTACCAGACAATACATCCGATGACACTTATTTGTCAATCTTAAATGAGACATTACCGCAATTGATCGACAGTCAATGTCCGGATTTTATTTTTTATCTCAGCGGGGTCGATATACTGGCTACCGACAAACTTGGAAAATTAGCCTGTTCTTTGGATGCCTGTAAAAAAAGAGACGAGATCGTTTTCACCCATTGTCACTCATCCGGAATCCCGGTACAATGTAGTATGGGCGGTGGTTATTCTCCTGATATTCGTACAATTATTGAAGCGCACACCAATACGTATCGGATGGCTTCTTATATCTACGGATAAACCTTCAAAACATTAGAATCTCATTCGCAACCACTTCCGTGGAATAACGTTTATTTCCCTCTTTGTCTTCCCAGACACGATGGATCAGTTTTCCTTCCAGGGCAATCTCTTTTCCTTTTTCGACGAACTTTTCAATAATCTCGGCTATTTTTCCCCAGGCAGTCACCAAATGCCATTGCGTATCGGTGACTTTTTCACCTTTGTCATTATAATAAATCTCATTGGTCGCGATCGAAAGTTTAACCAGTTTTTTACCTTCTCCCAATGTTTTTACTTCCGGATCATTTCCTACTTTTCCGATTAACTGTACTCGATTTCTTAATGTGTTCATGGCTTATATATTAAATGATTTAACTTCTGATCCGGAATTTCAACTATTGCTCTAATTATTCTTAACGAACTTCTGATATTCTTTTATCTGTTTTTGAGCATCTTCAACACCCAACACATAAATTCCTGCTGCTAATTTTGACACTTCAATTCCTTTCTCACCAATATCAGCTCCTTTTAATCGGAAAATTTGTCTGCCGTTCAGGTCATATACTGTAAAAAGAGCATTATCCGATAGCTGTTCTTTATTTTTAATAAACAATCTGTCATTTGCAGGGTTCGGATAAGCTGCAAAATTGGCCGTTCCGAATTCAGCCAAACCTAACGCTGAATCACCGGTTTTAGCGATATAAACCAACTGTTTTTGATTGGTTTCAATCGTCAGGTTATTCAATTGTAAATCCGCTGAAGTTGTTCCCAAAATCGTAAAATTATTCGGATCAGAGTTTAACACTTCCATTGGTCCGATACCATTTGCTGCACTCTGATAAATTTCACATGCCTGTACAGCTCCCGATTTGTTATACTTGGCCAAAAAAGAATAAAAATTAGGACCTAAATCATACGTAAAATCCGGCGACATATTTAAAATTCTGTAGAAACTTCCCCCTACGAAAATATTATCCTGAGCGTCAATATACAATCTTTTAAACCAGGAAGATCCTAAACTGGTTGACGGCGCCTGATCGGTTGCAATCCCCCCTTTTTTGGCCCAAACCAAATTTCCGGCAGCATTATATTTCACCATAAAAGCGCCATAATTTCCCGGAAACGATAATGTTGTACCTCCTCCGAAATTAATCGTCGAATTATATACCGCTCCTACCAAATATACACTGTTTTCCGAATCCACCTCAACATCAAACATCTTAGCATCCGAACTTGCCCCTATGGTTGCTGTTTTTGCCCAAACTACAGCTCCGGTATTATCATATTTCACATAAAAAACATTCCCGTTTGTATTGGATGTACGGTTCAATGTAACATTCCCAAAAGTTACTGATCGCGAAAAGAAATCACCTGTTACATATACATTACCGCTATTATCCACTGTCATCGAACGCATCTGCGCTCCGATTCTGTCTGATGACACCGATGTATAAACACCTGTATAACGGGAAGATGAAGTCCAAATCTGGTTACCGTTAACAGGATCAAGCTTTGCCACCATATTTTTATCCATATCCGGAATAGTCGGATTATAACCTGCCACCGGTAACGTTAAACCGTCAAAAGGAAATTGATCATATGCATAATTGGCAGCCATATACAGGTTGTTGTTTTTGTATTTAAGATAAACCGCCCCCATATACAATGGATACTCCTTAGCCCAAACCACATTCCCATCTAATGTTACCTTAGCAAGAAATACCTTTGACGCATTTGCAGTTGTACTTTCAAAAGTATTGTTCCCGATATGGATATCTCCACTAAAACTTCCGCTAATAAAATAATGGTTATTCCCATCGTAGGCTATCGATGTGATTTGCTCATATTTACTACCGCTAAAATGTAGTACATTCAAAAGTGCCCCGTTTGAATCAAATTTCGCAATATAAGTATCTCCTACTATCGCATTATTTACCGGAGGCGCACTGGTATTTTGTAAAGTTGTACCTTGAATCGTTGTAGTTTCTCCTCTGAAATTACCTACAACAAAATGATTGTTATTTTGATCAATAAATCCTAATGGCAATTGTTCCAATATCATCCCATTTTCTGCTTTAGCACTCCAAAGCCATGAACTCTGATTCAATTCCTGAGCCTGAATACTGCAGGCTCCTATTAAAAAAGTGGTTAAAAGTAGTTTTATTTTCATATTTTAGTTTTTATTATTTTAACCAAAATTATAAGAATAATACAATTTACAAACTCCAACACTGTTAAATGTTTTTTCAATGCTGTAAAAAAGCCTCGAAACCCGCATTATTCACAATGTTTCCAAAATGTTAAAATATTATCACATTCCGGTTAATAAATTTTTTCACACTATTGTCCAGATTCAATTCTAAACCTGCGTTTGTAAACCGCTTTTATTTTTTGTAACTTTCTAAAAAATACTTCCCTATGCCACAAGCTATCAATAAAGTAGAATTACGAAATTTACAAATCGAAGACTATAAAGAATTGAAAACCTCCATGGTCGAGGCCTATAGTGAACTGGAAGAGGCATATTGGCAGGAAGAACAAATCGAAAGGC
The DNA here is from genome assembly GCF_024496085.1 of Flavobacterium cerinum. Classification (NCBI taxonomy): domain Bacteria; kingdom Pseudomonadati; phylum Bacteroidota; class Flavobacteriia; order Flavobacteriales; family Flavobacteriaceae; genus Flavobacterium; species Flavobacterium cerinum. The sequence goes on from NZ_CP101751.1 coordinate 625,113, forward strand.
TGTTGGAATTATTTCCCGAAGGCCAGCTGGTTATTCTGGTCGACGGCAAAGTCGTAGGATCGGCACTTTCGCTGATTGTAGACAACCGTAAAGCCAGCGCTACACATACCTACGAAAAAATTACCGGTAATTATACCTTTTCCACTCATGATCCTTTTGGCGATGTATTATACGGTATTGATGTTTTTATTCATCCGGATTATCGCGGGCTTCGTCTTGGCAGACGTTTATATGATGCCCGAAAAGAAATCTGCGAAAAGCTTAACTTACAGTCCATTATTTTTGCCGGTCGGATTCCGAGATACGCCGAATATTCAAAAGAACTGACACCAAAACAATATATTGAAAAGGTCCGCGCTAAGGAAATACATGATCCCGTACTTTCTTTTCAGCTTAGTAATGATTTCCACGTAATCAAAGTGATGAAAAACTACCTTGAAGGTGATGTCAGTTCACAAGAATATGCCGTACTATTAGAATGGAACAATATATATTACGAAAAAGATCAAAAATTGATCAACACTAATAAAAGTGTAATCCGACTCGGATTGATTCAATGGCAGATGCGTCCGCTGAATAACCTGGAAGCTTTGTTTGAACAAGCGGAATTTTTTATTGATGCCGTTTCCGGTTACACCAGTGATTTTGCCATGTTTCCGGAATTATTTATCGCTCCGTTAATGGCCGATTACAATCACTTATCAGAAGCTGATGCTATTCGGGAACTTGCTCGTTATACCGATCCGATCCGGAAAAAATTTCAGGAATTTGCCATTTCCTATAACATCAACATCATTACCGGAAGTATGCCGTTACTGGAAAACGGAAACCTCTATAATGTCGGATTTCTATGTAAAAGGGACGGAACTTCGGAAATGTATTCCAAAATTCATATTACACCGAACGAAGTATTCTATTGGGGAATGAAAGGCGGTTCGCAGATTAAAACTTTTGATACCGATTGCGGCAAAATCGGGATTATGATTTGTTATGATGTTGAATTCCCGGAATTGTCGCGTCTAATGGCGGACGAAGGCATGAATATTCTTTTTGTTCCTTTCCTGACGGATACGCAAAACGGTTATACCCGGGTTCGCAATTGCGCTCAGGCCCGTGCGATCGAAAATGAATGTTATGTCGCCATCGCCGGCTGTGTCGGCAACTTACCTAAAGTAAACAATATGGACATCCAATTTGCTCAGGCAGCTGTTTTTACGCCTTCGGATTTTGCATTTCCTACGAACGGAATCAAGGCTGAAGCAACTCCAAATACCGAAATGACCTTAATTGTAGATGTCGATGTCGACTTACTGAAAGAACTTCACGAACATGGCAGCGTACGTATCATGAAAGACAGACGAAAAGATTTATACCAAATTAGAAAACTAAAATCATGATTGTTTTATGGAACTTGAACAATTAAAATATCCGATCGGAAAATTTATAGTACCAACGGAAATCGACAACAACCATATCCGGGAATGGAAAACGACTCTTAAAAAATTACCGCAGGATCTGGAAAAACAGTTACAAAATCTAACGACTAAAGAGTTAAACTGGATTTACCGTCCGGAAGGCTGGTCGATCAAACAGGTTGTCCATCATCTGGCCGATAGTCACACCAATAGCTTTATTCGTTTTAAACTGACGCTTACCGAAAATGTTCCCGCGATTCGTCCTTATGAAGAGCAATTGTGGGCGGCAACACCTGATGGAAAGAATGATGACATTAGCGCTTCTCTTCAAATTATTAACGGCATACATAACCGTTGGAGTTATCTTTTGGATAATTTGTCTGAAGCCGATATGAACTTATTGTATTTTCATCCGCAACATCAACGGCTTTATTCGCTTAAAGAAGCAATCGGAATCTACGACTGGCATTCCCGACATCATCTGGCTCATATCCAACAGGCATTGAATCATAAAGGTCTCTTTTAAAATTCCCGGCTCTTAACCTTGTTTATTACTTTTCATACAACAAGGTGATACGTGAGCGGAAAAGGATTTACTTTGCCCTGATAAAACGAATATAATGAAACCTTCAATCGCAATATTAGGCTGTGGCTGGCTCGGACTTCCACTGGCCAAATCATTAATCCAACTTGGTTATTCAATAAACGGGTCCACAACTTCCGCAGCAAAATTAAGTCTGCTACAGGAAAGTAACATCGTTCCGTTTCTTATTCATTGTACTGAAAAGCAAGTTGAAGGCGATTGGGAAACGTTTCTTTCCGGAAAGGAC